>JBHIXE010000009.1:16471-31005 GCA_041984905.1 Verrucomicrobiales bacterium
TAGATGGATTTCTTGAATTACAACAACGCCACTGACTCCCCAAGGAGAGAAATGGTGGAAAGTTGAGTTGATAACTGTTGCCCCTGCAATTTGAGCGGCATCAATCATCGCCTGGGCCTCTTCAGGATTCTGAGGCGGAACCATGGCGGGTTCTTCATAGGCGGTTTCCTCGCCGGTCAATTCGTCACCCATCGCCTCATCGTGGCCTTTGTTGCGTCCGGGAAGGGGGATCAAACCCTTGGCCTTACCCGCCATACTTCCGGGCAGGGAGAACAAGCCAGGGCCACGTTCCTTGGGCTCTTCCTCATACGTTTCCTCTTGTTGTTGCTGGCGGCGCGGAGCAGGAGCCGGTTCCTGATAGGTATCGTAACGATAGCGATCACGGGGATCGACCTCGTCGCCCTTATCGTCATGACTCAGTGGGTTGACCCGGTCCAGGAGACTGCGCTTTTCCTCCGGTTCTTCGTAGTAGCGACGAATCTCCTCCAGGCGGCGACTGTCCCATCGCCCGTCGGAAATCCCCGTGTAAGTCTCGTCCTTGACCCGTCCGCCGCCGTTGGTCGGAATGGTGTCCATGACACCCTTCATCATCTTTTTCAGACCGCCTTGCTTCTCGTTCTTCTCCCGTTCGTCGTACGAACCGTGAACGGGGCGAGGCGCGTTGTCGATATCACTGCTACTTCCTCCGCCGCTGCCGGGGATGTATCCAGACAGGGATCGAAGGCGTGCATCTTCAGTGCTGCGGAAGAGACTTTCCGAGTTGGTTTGACTGTAGGCGTGAGGAACAGTCAAGCCCACCACGGTGGTAAAAAAGGCGCAGAGCCATGCAGATCTGGGTTTCATGGAGCTTGGGTCGGTGCGGGATTCCCGGAGGCCGTAGATTCTAGCGTAATGCCGTTCGCGAGTCTACACCTCAATTTTGAGCACTTTAGCGATCCTTGCCCGTAGCGCGCCCTGTTTTCTAAAAATATTTTCCCGTGACCACCACAATTCACTCCCCGGAAGACGGAGGGCCGTCCTTGACGCAGCGGAACCCGGTGTCATTGGAGCCGGTATCCGGAGTCTGATGATTGCGAGCGGCGACCCGGAATTCCAGTACCGGTCGAGGTCCCGCTGGAGTCTGCATGATGGGGTGATCCCGGTGGACCCGCCAACTGGAACCTCTCATGACCCGCATCGCCTCGCCACGAGGATCCGGACCCTCTGGACCCTGGGGATTGTCCTCTGGAGATTGGTTGTAGTAACCCTCCTGATACCAGTCGCTGCAAAATTCCCAGACGTTGCCGGTCATGTCGTAGAGCCCGAAGCCATTGGGTTTGTAGGACCTTACGGGAGCCAAGCCAGCATGGCCGTCCGTCGCCAGGTCGTTGTAGGGCAATTGCCCCTGCCATAGGTTGGCGGGCCATTCCGAGGGCTTGCTGTTTGTCTCGCTGGGAAGGGGGGCGTTGCCCCATTCGTAGCGCTTGCCTTCTTCACCGCCGCGAGCGGCATATTCCCATTCCGCCTCGGTGGGGAGCCTTTTGCCGGCCCATTCCGCATAGGCGCGGGCGTCTTCCCAGGCGATGCAGACCACCGGGTAGTTGTCCTTGCCCTCGATATCGCTCTCGGGCCCTTCAGGATGCTTCCAGCTGGCGTCCTTTTTCCATTCCCACCACTCTCCGAAGTTCTGCAGATTGACGGGGCCATCCGTCTTCTTCATCACCACCGCTCCGGGAACGAGGTATTCCTCCGGCACCCCGGGGAAATCTTCAGGCTTGGGAATGCGCTCGGCCACGGTGACATAATCCGTGGCTTCCACGAACTCCCGGAACTCGGCATTGGTGACCTCCGTTTCGTCCATGTAGAAGCCGTCCAGTTTGACGCGGTGGACGGGCTGCTCGTTGGGTTGGCCACTGAAAGAGCCCATCATGAAGGTACCGCCGGGGATCCAGACCATGCCCTCCGGAGAAGCCTCAGCAGGGCCGCTGGCAGGAGAAGAGGCTTCGGCGGATGGAGTGGACGCGGGTTCTTCACTTTCAGGCTCGGCGTCGTTGCAGCCAGTGAGAAGCAACAGGAGCAGACTGATGGATACTGGAAAGGGGCGGAATAGGGGCATGGGGGAGAGTTGAATGGCTGGATGGACTTGTCCAGCCCTTGCCGTGATCTTTGACTGCGCTACCTTCGGGCCATGACGAAATTCCGCCCTTGTATCGATCTTCACGGAGGCCAGGTGAAGCAAATCGTGGGCGGCACTCTGTCCGACGATCCCGCGGGCTTGCAGACCAATTTTGAGAGCGACCGGGGCGCTGACTACTATGCGGGCCTCTATCGGGAGGACCAACTGGAAGGCGGCCACGTCATTATGTTGGGTCCGGGGAATGAAGAGGCTGCAAAGCTGGCCCTGGCAACTTATCCCGGGGGACTCCAGGTCGGAGGCGGTATCCATATCGACAACGCCGAACTTTGGCTGGAGGCCGGCGCGAGCCACATCATCGTGACGAGCTGGCTCTTCGAGGGGGAACGGTTCCTGATGGAGCGGCTCGACGCTCTGGCTTCAAAGGTCGGCACGAAGCGGATTGTGGTGGATCTGAGCTGCCGCCGGGTCGATGACGGGTGGCGGGTGGCCACGAACCGCTGGCAGACGGTGACGAGATTGGAGGTTTCCGCTGCGACTCTGGATGAAGTGGCGAGCTATTGCGCCGAGTTCCTGATCCACGCGGCGGATGTGGAGGGGAAGTGTGAGGGGATTGATCAGGATCTGGTGCGGATGCTGGGCGATTGGGGCCAGCGACCCATGACCTATGCTGGTGGCGCAAACTCCCTCGACGATCTGGCCCTGGTGGAAGAACTCAGTGCGGGCAAAGTGGATCTGACGATTGGCAGCGCCTTGGATCTGTTCGGTGGCAAGACGGTCGCCTATGCGGATTGCGTGGCCTGGAACCAGCGATAAAAAAAGCCAGTCTCCGATCTCTCGAAGACTGGCTGTGAAGTGAAATCTGATTCCAGCGGATTAACGCTTGGAGAACTGGAAGCGCTTCCGTGCACCGGGCTGACCGGGCTTCTTCCGTTCCTTCGCACGAGGGTCACGACGAAGCAGGCCTTCTTTCTTGAGAACGCCGCGCAACTCGGGATCAAACTTGATCAGGGCCCGGGAAATACCGAGGCGAATTGCGCCGACCTGACCCTTCAGACCACCGCCGTGGGTGTTGACCCGCACATCGAAGCGGTTCATCTGATTGGCGACTTGGAGGGGCTGCAGCATGAGGTTCTGCAGAGCCACGGTTTCAAAGTATTCTTCGAAGGGGCGGTTGTTGATCACAATTTGCCCGGATCCCTCAGTGTTGACGAACACACGGGCGATAGCGGACTTCCGCCGGCCGGTTGCTTGGAAGGTATCTGCCATGGTAGAAAAAAGGAGTCAGTTAATTGCTCTTCTTAGCGGAAGGAAGGGTGTGTTCCTGAGGGTTTTGGGCCTCATGGGGATGCTCGCCACCGCCGTAAACCTTGAGCTTCTTGGCGATTTGACGGCCAAGACGGTTGTGGGGGATCATGCCATGGACGGCGCGCTCGACCAGCAATTCCGGGCGGCGTTTCCGGACCTGACGTGGCGTCTCCACCTTCTGGTTACCCACATAACCCGTGTAGCGGGTGTAAATCTTCTCTTCTTCCTTCTTGCCGCTCAGGCGAACCTTATCGGCGTTGATCACGACCACAAAGTCGCCGGTGTCCACATGCGGGGTGAAGATGGCTTTGTGCTTGCCGCGCAGGAGACGCGCCGCTTCCACTGCCACTTCGCCAAGAATTTGGTCCGTGGCATCGATGACCCACCATTTGCGGTCAACTTCTTCGGCTTTGGCAGAAAACGTTTTCATCAGAAAGTGTCGGGATTCCCGCGCTTGGTAAAGGCATCAAGGCTCTGGGGAAAGGGATCGTTCTCCACAGGACCGAAGTGCGGGGACCAGGATGTTACTTTGCCGCCGATGACTGTCAACCGATTTACTCCGGGTTTTTCCGGGTTTTGTTTCCCACAGAAAAGGGATCTTTGCTAAGGATGGATGTTGCAGCAGCGTTTCACTTTTTGTTTACTGCCGAAAACCTCTATATCACCCCGTCTATGTCAGCCCTCACCTTTTTCCTCCGCCCTCTCCATGTGGCGACCATTTCCCTGCTGGGAGTCTTCACTTTCTCTGCGGTCGCTCAGGAACCTCTCCCCAGTTTGCCTCCGTTGACGGACAGCCAGCTGGCAGCCATCAAAAAGCAGCTCGATGAGCTGGAGGCGACCGTCAAGAACGTGAATCTGCAGAAGAACGGAAACGCAGAGCAGGTTTTCCGTGAGGCCTCCTCGGATCCAAAGAAGGCGCTGGAACTCTACCTGAAGAGCTATCAAGCAGTGAACTTCGAGTCGATCGGCAAGTCTGATAAGGATTTCCGCGACTGGGAAGAGGGCCAGGAGGGACGCTTTGAGATGGATTCCTATGTTACCTCACTGCAACTGCAGCTTCTCTATCTCTCCCTCTCCACGCGGGCAGCCCAGCAGGAGGATATCTCTTCCATCTTTGGAGATCTGACAAAGTACGTGGGCCAACTTCAAACTCTGGATCAGCCCCCACACTACATTCTCAATGATAGTGTGGCGGAGACGGTGTTCGCGGAGGTCTACAATCTCGATGAGGCTCTGAAACGGAGTGAGAACGATTGGGAATTGAGCCCCATGAATGTGGGCGGCATCTACGAAAAAACCATCCTTCCCTTCCTCCGCGAGAAAGCACCTGAGAAACTGGATGCGGCCTGGAATTCCCGGATCCAGCAACAGGCGGCCCTGGCACAGCTCTTCCTCAAGTTTGAGGACGATATGGAGCGCTACCTGGACCGGAACGATGGGATGAACCGGGGCAGGGGTGAACTGCAACGCATGGCCCAGTTTGTTCGCAATCAGGCTCTGCAGGCGGCCAAATTCCAGACCGAAACCTATCCCTCTCTGTTGTGGAATCGGGCCAAGGATCAGTTCATCTATGTGAATCGTGCGGTGGGTGCGAAAGCCATGCTCGATCATATCGAAGCAAACCTGAAGCATTCGGATTCTGAGCGATGGATCAATGAGCTGGCCATGCTGGTTGCTCGATCCCAGGATGCTTCTTCCGGCACCTGAGCTGCCGGCGAATTTTGATAGCAACGCCCGTTTGAGGTCCAAAGTTCGGGCGAGCTTTGGAATCTAGCCTTGAACGTCGACTGGCATAACCTTCCGCCAGTCTGTGAAATCCATTTTTACTACCCCTCATAACATGCGAAAAACTCTTCTCTTCTCCATGCTGCCTCTCCTCGCGGGAAGCGCGCTGGCGGAAACCTGGACTCCACTCTTTGATGGCAAGACCCTCGATGGCTGGGTGCAAAGAGGCGGCAAAGCCGAATACGCGGTCGTCGACGGCACCATCCAGGGAACGGCCGTGCCCAATACGCCCAACAGCTTCCTCTGCACTCCCATCGACTACGGCGACTTCATCCTGGAAGTGGAGTACAAGGTGGACTCGGATCTGAACTCGGGCGTGCAGATCCGGAGCCAAAGCCTGCCGGATTATCAGGATGGCAGGGTGCATGGTTACCAGGTGGAGATCGATCCCTCCGATCGCGCCTGGTCAGGCGGAATCTATGATGAAGGGCGCCGGGGCTGGCTCGCGAATCTGCAGGGCAATGATCCGGCACGCTATGCCTTCAAGCAAAACGAGTGGAATCACTATCGGGTCGAGGCCATTGGCGACTCCATCAAGACCTGGATCAACGGTGTGGCCGCCGTGAATCTAACCGACTCGATGACGCCCAAGGGCTTCATCGCCCTTCAGGTTCATGGGGTGGGCAAGGACGATTCCCGGCCTCAGATTTCCTGGAGGAATGTGCGGATCCAGACTGAGAACCTGCAACCCAAGGAGTGGGCAAAGGTTGATCCTGCTCCTGGGGACACCGTCGTGCCGGAAGGCGCGGAAGTGCGCAAGCTGGCTGAAGGCTTCAAGTTCACGGAAGGCCCTTCCAAGGGACCGGACGGGCGGATTTACTTCAATGACATTCCCAACGAACGGACCCACGTCTACGATCCTGCCACGGGAGAGACCAGCGTTTGGCGGGAAAATACGGGCAAAGCGAACGGACTCTGGTGGACTCCGGGGGATCGACTGCTGGCCGCTGAAGGCGGGAACCGCCAGATCACTCGCCAGCTGGGAGACAAGATCGAAGTGGTGGCGGACAAGTTCGACGGCAAGAAGCTCAACAGCCCCAATGACCTGGTATTGGATCAAGTCGGCGGTATTTACTTCACCGATCCTCGCTACGGGAAGGACAACAGCGACCGAGAACTCGACAAGGAATCCGTCTACTACATCGATCGCAAAGGGAAGGTGAGCCTGGCTACGGATGAAGTGACCAAGCCCAACGGCATCATCTTTAATCCAGACTACTCCATCCTCTATATCGCGGACCCCGGCGAGAAGAAGATCCTGGCCTTCGACGTGACCGGGGAAGGGCAGTTGAGCAATCGTCGGGAGTTCGCGCCGATTGGCAGCGATGGGATGACCATGGACGCTCTCGGCAATGTGTATTGCACCTTTGAGGGCAAGGTCTGGATCTGGTCTCCGGAAGGAAAAGAAGTCGCCCAGATCGAGTGTCCTGAAGGTCCTGCCAACGTGACCTTCGGCGGCAAAGACAACAAGACCCTCTTCATCACGGCCCGGACCGGATTCTATGCGATCGATTTGGGCGTGCGTGGTGCCTTTTGATCTCCTTCAACACAGACACCGATGATGAAAGCTCCCTTAATTGTAGCCCTGAGCCTGATCACTGGGCTCGCGTTGGCAGATGAGCCGAAGTTTGAGTCTCTCTTTGATGGGGAAACCCTGGAGGGATGGAAGGCTCCCGATATGTCCTATTGGTCCGTCGCGGACGGGGCCATTACCGCGATCTCCACTGAAGATCATCCCTGCACCAAGAACCAGTTTCTGGTGTGGCAGGGAGGGGATATCGCCAACTTTGTGCTCAAGCTGAAATTCCGGATGGTGGGCGGCCCCAGTGCCAATTCCGGGATTCAGGTGCGCAGTCAGGTTCTGGAGGATGGGCATGCCGTGGGATACCAGGCGGACATCAGCCAGCCGGATGGACAGTGGCTGGGCGCCATCTACGATGAGCATGGGCGCAAAGTTCTCGCGGTTCGCGGTCAGAAGACGGTCATTCAGGAAGATGGGAGCATGGACTCGGAAACCTTCGCCACTCCTGAGGAAGCGAGTGCCGGTCTCGACATCACTGAGTGGACAGATTACGAAGTGCGCTTCGTAGACAACAAAATGACCGTGAAAATTGGTGGCAAAGTGATGTCTGAAATCACCGATCTGCAGGAGAGCGAGAGGGAGATGAGCGGCATTCTGGCGCTGCAGTTGCATTCCGGGCCGCCGATGCGCGTACAATTCAAGAATATCGAGCTGAAACAGCTTCCCTGATCGCGTCGCGATGTGGTATCCACAGTCGGACCGGCTCAGTACGGTTTGATCACTAATGTTTCTACGCAACCCCTCCCTCAGTGCGCGGTCCTGGATCGCGCTTCTTGCTTCGCTTTTCCTTCTTGGCGCCACAGCTCTTCAAGCTCAGGATGAATTCAGCATTCCGGGCGTCGATGATCCCGCCTCGGTGAGCAGTAGCAGTGGGAGTAGTTCTTCCTCAGACGGGGAGGGTGGTGAGGTTCCCCAGTACAACAACATGCTGGAGAAGCTGATCAAACAGGGCGGCTTCGCGATCTGGCCGCTGTTGGCGCTTTCCCTCGTTGTGGTGGGCCTGACGGTCTACTGCTTCATCGACCTGACCAAGGGGCGTTTCTACCCGGACAAAGTCGTCAATATGCTTCAGGAAGACATGGAGCACGGGGATCTCCTTGGCGCCAAGGACAGATCTGGAAAGAGCAACACCTGTCTGGGCCAGGTGATGCATGCCGCCACTGAATACATCGAAGACCGGGGCTACCAGACGCTGGACGACCCAGCTCTTGTCGATGCCATGGCGGACGTATCGCAGGAGTTCAATCGTGGCCGCGCCCGGACGATCAACTATTTCTCGATCATCTACCAGGCGGCTCCCATGATTGGATTGCTCGGGACCGTGTCCGGCATGATCAAGGCTTTCGATAAACTGGGCCAAAAAGGAATGGGCGATCCGGCTTCACTGGCCGCGAACATCTCCGAAGCCCTCCTCACCACCGCCACCGGTCTGGTGATTGCCGTGCCCGCGGTGTTCCTCTACTTCTTTTTCCGCGATCGATTGACCCAACTGATCGCCAGGACGGACCGTAACGCCTACCGGCTTCTCAACGTGCTCCGCCGTACCATCGTCGCTCAGGCTGCCGGCACGCCGCCCCCGCAATCGGCTCCGCAGCCCGAAGTGCCTCCGGAAGATCCTCCACCACAACCTTACGTTCCCACGCCTCACACTCCCTCGACTTAGACCTCAAGCATCGCTTCCTTGTCGCGCTCCAAAAAAGACATCTTCGCAGGCGCCAGGCCCACCATGAACATGTCGGCCATGATCGACCTGGTGTTCCTCCTGCTGATTTTCTTCATGGTGGCCTCCAAGATGATCACGGTGCCCAAGATCGAAGGGCTGGAGATCCCCGTAGCCGTAGAAGCGGAAGTGCCTAAGGATGCCAAAGGGCGGATCGTTATCAATATCAACCGGGATGGCGTCATCTTGAATTCCACTGGGAATGAGACACTGAGCCTGAGCGATGTGGAAACGATCATGCGCAAGGCGAAGGCCGATAATCCGGATACCAGCCTCCACATTCGCGCCGACCGGGATACCAATCACAAGTTTGTTAATGACGTCATCAAGGCCTCCTCCAAAGGGGGCGTGACGAATGTCATCTTCTCCACACACGTGACGGACAACTAGCATGGCGAGACGAAAGAACAGCAACCCCTTTGAAGAGGATGCCGCGCCCGAACTGGACGTGTCTCCTCTCATTGATGTGGGGTTCCTGCTCTTGATCTACTTCCTGGTGGCCACCACCTTGCTCAAGGAGGAAGCGGATCTCAGCCTGGTCCTGCCAGGAATTGCTGCCATTGAGAGCGATCCGGTGCGCGTCGACTCGATGCGGATCCAGATCGACGGAGATTCCGCCGTTTGGGTGAACGACGAACTGCTGGCCTCGGACCTGGGAGATCGCTCGCTGAATCAATTGCTGAAGCGTCTCGACCTCTACGCGAGGAGTGCACGGCTGGGCGACTCCGATCCGATGGTGATTCTCGAGTGTAAGGATGACGCCAAGCACCAGCGATTTGTCGACGTGTTGAATGCTTGCGCTGCGGTAGGAATCGACAACATCAGCCTCAAACAGTAGGCTGGAGGTGAGCTAAACCCCATTTGCCCAATATGCTGGTACCTAACGAGACAGCCCCCAAAGACAAAGGAATGCAGCGCCGGACGATTGCGATCATCGTGACGGTCAGTCTCCATTTGGTAGTGGGGTTGTTCCTGGGAATTCAGAGCCTCGCGAAACGACCGTCCGCCAATCCCCAGATCATTGCGGAAGTGTTGGGGCCATCTGAGGATCAGCGTCCCAAGATCGAGAAGCAGAGCATCCAGCGCCAGGTTCAGGAAGTGGCCGCTTCCGCTCCGCGAATGACCGAGGTGCTGCGAACCAATGCTGCTGCGGTAACCGCCATTCCCAAGATGACCAGCCTGACCGATTCCCCCATTGGCCTGGGCGAGGGAAATCTGGGGGTCGGATTTGGCCGCCAGAAGAACGCCAAGATGGGGTCCGGCGCCATGTTCTTTGGGCAACAGATTCGCGGCAGGCTTGGAGTAGTCTTTGATGTGTCCGCGTCCATGACGGAATACATCCCGATTGTGGTGCGGGAGATTCAGAAGAACTTCCGTGAGGCGACGGTTATCTGTGTGAACAGCTCGGCCCTGACCTTCGCCCTCGGAGAGGCGGAGGTGATTCCCTACCGGGACGCCAATGATAAGAATGTCAGGATGCCCTACATCAAGGACGCCGTGAGCACCAAGATGCACAAGGACCTGCTCTCGCTCCCCAACTGTTGGTTTATCGAGAAGGACAAGAATTCGCTGAGCTACGCGATTGAGTATCTGATCAATGACGATATCCCCGTCATCTTTGTCTTCTCTGACTTTCACGACAGCTACAATGAGCAATATCTCAAGAAGCTCGCTGCTGTGGTGCAGGCAAAGTCCGTCGCCGTGAATCTGCAGGTCCTGGCGCCCCTGAGCGACTTCCGCCTTTCCCGGGAACCCTTCCTGCAGGAGCTGGCAACCGCGGGTAACGGACGTTATGTAGTGGGAGAACTCCTGAAGCGGTCAAGATAATGAGTATGCCGCCTTTGCGCTTGGTTTTGATCGCCGGTCTGGCATTGGCCCTGGGGATTCCAATTCAACTGCCTGCGCAGAGCAATGATCTCGCAGAGGCGTATGACGAAGCGGTCGCTCACATGGAGAGTGGCGAGTATGACAAGGGACTTGAGCTGATTTCCACCGTAATTAAGGAGAACGCGGCTGTGGCTCCCAAGCGCTATGGGCCAGCGTTCGGGCATTTCTACTATCTCAAAGGGATGCTCTTGATCCGTCAGAAGAACTACGGCCTGGCGATCGAACCGCTTCGGATCTGCTACGAGAAATATGGGAATGAAGACATGGCGCAGGGCATGGTTCCCAACGTGTTCCAGATTCACGCCCTGATGCAGTGGGGCGGTTGTCTCCAGGCCCTGGGCCGGTTCAAGGAGGCTGCGGAGAAATACGAGAAGGTCGTCAAGGAAGACACCAAGCGGGAGCCGCGTATCAACCAGCTTTCCGTGCAGATGAACCTGGCGCGCTGCTATATCCGCATGGGGGAACGGGAACGCGGGGAAAAGATCCTGAGGGGAGTGATGAACTTGCAGGGATTGAGTGCGGAAGCGCTGCAGGATGTCTTCACCATGATGGCCGCCGATGACGTCGGTGGCGGAACCACCGGGCCTGGTGCGATGGACATGGTACTACGTCACAACAACTCGCTCTTCGGCACGGTGGACAATCGAGCGGTAATGAATCCGCGTCTGGCGGCTCTTGGCACTCAGGCGCTCGAGAAGGGGCGCCCGCTGGATGCGCTGTTGTGGTATAACCTGATGACCTCTCCCTACGAGAGCATTCTCGCCAAGAGAGAGCGTAAAGCCGATCTCCTGGTACGCAAGAAGGCGGAGCGGGGAAATCTGGAAGCTGGCAGGAAGATCGATGAAGTTGTGGCCACGATCGAGAAGGAGATCGGCGAATTGCATCAGTTGCATGGAGACGCCTTGCTGGGCATGGGGAGTGCGCATCTGGGGCTGGGAACCATTACCGCGGCTCGTGCGCTCTATGAAGAATTGTATAACCACTTCCCAAGCCATTCTCAGGGAGCCGTCGTACTACACAATCTAGTGATTTGCGAAGCCAGGCTGAATCGTTGGGATCAGGCCTTTCTCTACGGAGACCGTTTCTTCAAGGATTATCCGGATCACGAGCTTCGACCGAAGGTGGCGCAGATTCTCGCGGAGGTGGTGTATCTGCGATCTGACTTTGAGCTGGCCTATGAGATGGCAGTGGAGGCGAGAAGCGAATTGTCTGGCGGCAGTGATAGTCGGGAGGGACTGGATTTCGTGGCTGGAGCATCCCTGTTTCAGTTGGGCCGCTTGGAGAAGGCAGAGCCGGAGCTGGAAGCCTTCATCAGTCAATACCCCAAGAGTGAGCGATTGGAGACCATGCGCTTCTATCTCTGTGCGACGAAGGTATCCCTGGCCAAATGGGGAGACGCATCCCCCTTGCTGACCGCTTACGTCCAGGACTATCCGCAAAGTACGACGCGAGCCACAGCTCTTTACATGGGGGCTTCCGCCGAGCTCGTTCTGGAGGAGTATGACAAGGCCCTGGCCATGGCGAACACGCTGATCAAACTCTATCCGGATGCCAGGGAAATCGCCCGGGCTCACAACCTGCGCGGTGATATCTTGAGTTCGATGGAGGCTGATCTCGGAGAGACGATTCAGGCCTATGAAGACGCCAGGGCGGCAACGGAAGGGAAGAGCGGCCAGGATGCGGAGGTGGGCGCCTATTCCTTGAAACAGCTGATCCGAAGCGCGTCGGCAGCTGGCGAATGGGAAAGAGCCCTGGAGTATTATGAGGCTTTCCAACGAGATCACCCGGGGAGCGCCTTTGAGGTCGAGGCCGCCGTGGCCGTCCTCGACGTGTACGTCGCTTTGGACAGGAAGGATGAGGCCAGGTCGTTGCTGGAAGAACTGGTGCTCGAGAAAGCAACCGACCCGGAGGCTGATTTAGATCTGATATTTGGTTCCTACTCTGACTTCCTGCTCTCAGAATACTCTCCGGCTGACGCTTTTGATTCGCTGGAGAAATTTGGGAAAACTGGAGCAGCGAATTCTCCAGAGGTGAAGGCCGCAATTCTGATGGGGCAAATCGAAGTCCTGGAAGCCTCCGGGGGAAAGGACAAGAAGCGGATCAATCAGCTCTACGGCAAGATCGCAAATATGTGGCAGGACGGGGAACGCGGGTTCAGCGGCCTTGTCAAGGTGCGGCTCGCCAGGTGGCTCAGTGATCAGGGACGGAAAAAAGAGGCGGACCGGATCTACGAAGAGGTGCTGAAGACCGGCCGGGGAGGAGACGCTTTGGGTTATGCCCTGGTGGATTCGGCCAAGCTGGATTACAAGACGGCGAATCCCAGCGAGCTGCGCCAGGCCAAGAGCCGGTTTGAACAGGTGCTGACCCAGGTCGATGATGCTCGCCTGGTGGAAGAAGCGGTGTTGGGACTGGGGCGGATCGCCATCCAGGAAGGCGATTTCAAGCGGGCGGAGGAGTACTGGCTCAAGTATCTGGATCAACCGGCCTGGAATCTGGCCCGGCCCGAGGCGAACTACAGCTATGCGCTCTCTCTGGATAAGCAGAGAAAGACACGGGAAGCACTGAAGGTCTATGTGAGCGTCTACTCCAACTTCAGTGGACACCTGGACTGGTCAACGGAAGCCAACATCCGGGCGGCTGAGATCCTGAGAGACATTGGCGAAGATCTCAAAGCTCTGCAGCTGCTCCAGGATATGCTGCGACGCACCAAAGATCTGGAACATCCCAACCTGGATCGGGCCAAGACCATCTTCTTCAAGTGGCGCGACGAATACACGGCATCCAATCCATGATCCCACGCCTGACATTAATCTTTCTGGGAGTCCTCCTTTCCACGGTAACGGCCCAAGTCGCAGAGCCGACGGTTGTGTATCTAAAGAACGGGCAGACCCGTCAGGGTGCGTTGGTGGCCGTGCAGAGCGATCGGTTGGACCTGCGGGCTGAAGGCTTGAGTGTCGGATCCTCCAGCATCCCTTATAAGGAAATCATCTACGCTGACTTTGCTCCCACGTCCAGGTGGACGGAAGCCATGAGTTTATTTGCGGCCCGGGAATTTGCCTCCGCAGCGGTGAAATTCGAGGAGTTGTCGAGGTCCAAGGACGCGAGCCTGTTCTATCCCGCGCCTGGAAATCTGGCAACCTTGGCCGATCGGAGATTGCTGGACTGCTATCGCTTTCTCAAGCAACCGGAAGAGACGCCCGAGGTGATCGAGCGAATCGAGTGGGAGCTCCTTCCACCTCGCGAGCGTCAGATTCAAGCCCTCGGCCAGATCTGGGCAGCTGTCGGTAGCGAACAGTGGGACCTCGCAGTCAGTCAGACGGTGGAACTGACCCCGGGAGATCCGCATGCTGGAGAGATCGGCTATCTCCATGGCTTGGCCCATGAGGCAGCCGGCCGTGCCGATGAAGCGCTCGTGGCCTATGGCATCGTGGTCGGTCTCTTTCCAGGACAGAATCGCGCTTTCGCGGAAGATGCCTTGCGCCGAATGGCAGCCCTCCTTGCGGAAATGCCGGACCGTTCCGGTGAGCTCAAGGCGGTTGTGCAGATCTACGCCAAGTCTTTCGGAAACGGCAAGCTCTGGGACGGCGCTCCAGCGGAGTTTGAGAAGTTGGTTGCCGCGGACTGAGAGAGCTGGTTACACGGGTTCAACGCATGCCGGACACACCCCAAAAAACTCGAGTTCGTGGTAGAGTTTCTTGAAGCCGGATTTCTCGGAGATTTCTCTCTCCAACGCTTCGACTGGGCATCTCATGTCCAAGGTATCGATGCTGCCGCACTCGGTACAGATGAGATAGTCATGGTGACGGTCAGGGTAGCGCATGGTGAAGTATGCGGAACGCTCATGCAGACCCAGCCGGCGGAGGATGCCCTTTTCTTCCAGACGAATCAGGAGCCGGTATACCGTCGCCTTGTCACACTGATCCTTTAGGGCGACTGCCAGTTCGCTCAATGTGAGAGGCTTGGGGCTCTCAATGAGATTGCGCAAGACTTCTTCCATGGCCTTGGTCCGCCGCAGTCCGAGGGAACGGCACTTCTCGACCGCCCACTTCAGCGCTGCCGCGCAATCGCGTCTGGAATCCATCTTATGAAAGTAGTGTCTTGCGGGGGGAAAGGCAAGAGCGCCCAGGGTTCCTAGGACT
>JBHIXE010000010.1:0-12992 GCA_041984905.1 Verrucomicrobiales bacterium
CTTCTCTTGGAGCCCCCTACATCTGGAACGCTGTAGAGCATCTTGAGTGAGAGTTATAGTCTTGTAAGGACCGTCCGATAAGGCACGAAGCGCTGCGTTCTTCCATAGCCGGGGCTGCAGCGAAGCAAGGCCCCGGTCTGCCAACCGACCGACGAGGCGCGTAGCGCTGGCACCATTTTCGCGCGAGATTTTTCCTGTGCCGCCGCTGCGCGTCTAGTCGACCAACCACCTATCCGGGGCCACGCTAACGCTCAACCCCGGCTATGGAAGAACGCAGCGCTTCGCGCCTCTTCGTATGCGACAAACCCAGCCACATCGCCATTGGAAACGCTCTAGCATGATCTCCCGACACAGACTCGACTTAGGTTCATGGACACGAAAAAGCGCCGCGAATGAGTCCGCGTCTTGGCGAGACGTGCATTCGGGCGCTAGGAACCCACTCGTGCCGTCCGTGATCTTAGGAACCACGTTCCCGTGACTCTATAGGTGGGTGGCTGCCTGGCTGCATCTGCCTTCCAGTCAAGGCCTGACATCAGCCGTCTGGCTTGGCCTCCCGGTCATGTTATATCGGTTCGGGCCCATTTTGATCACCTGGTGGTCGAACACAGCAGGAAATCGACGCTTATCCTAATAGGTTTGACGCCCTTAGGATAATAAAAATGACAAAGATCGAGATACGGCTCCTAACGGAATTCCACTCCCAGTTTCCTCTTCATTTCGTCCAGGATTCGGGCGTGTGCCGTATCAACTTCAACTGACTCCATTGTCCTCTCTGAGTGCCGATATGTCAATGAGTATGCGAGCGACTTCTTGTCCGCGGAAAGCTTCTCTCCAGAGGGATCCATGAACACGTCAAAGAGCTCAAAATCCACCAAAAGCGGCTCGTTGAGACCCGCAAAAAAGTCCACAATCTGCTGATTGCTAAGGGTTTGCGGCGCTTCGATCGCAACGTCCCGGGTAATGGCCGGGTAACGGGGCACCTCGGTATACCGGGGAAGACCGCTTACCAGATTGGTTAGCTTCTTCAGGTTCAGTTCCCCAACCACAACTGGCTGATTCAGATCCATTTCCCGCGCCCGGGCCGGCCAGAGTTGCCCCACGATTCCGAGCTTGGCCTTCCCGACTCTCACCTCAGCCACCAGAACGAGCTGATCATCCTTAACTGGATCCAACGTAACTGGTTGGCCCAGCATGGATTCCAGCACGGAACGGATCTCATGAAACTCAATCGTTTCCGGCTTGGAACATTGCCAGGATGCCGCCTCGCGTTTGCCGGTCATGAGCAACGCCAAGTGGGTTTGCTCCACCTCACCACCCTTGGGTGTCGCGAAGAAAACCGTGCCCATTTCAAAGAGCCGAAGCGAGGTGGTTCCTGCAGCATTCACATTATGCTGGGCCACCCTCATCAGTGCTGGTGTCAGGCCGGGTCGCAGGCAGGAATGTGTATCCGTCATGGGATTGCGCACCTTCACCAGAGACATTCCCTTGAGAAGGGATTTCAGTGCGTCGCCCGACTCCTTCTCCGAAATCAGCTTGATGGTCTGACACTCGTAAAAACCGAGGTCTGTCAGGTGCTTGCGCACTCTTGCGGCGAAATCGTAATCCTGGTCCGTCTTGGTCGGCAATACGAACTCTGCCTGCCGCTTGGAAGGAATGTCCTCCAGGCCATAGACACGCGCGACTTCTTCGATGAGGTCGACAGGCCGGTGCAGATCCAGTCGATAGCTCGGAATCTGCCAGCCGTCCTTACCCTTCTTCAGGCCCAACCGCTTGAGAATCCCGGAAACTTCCTGAGCGGAGATCTCCCGGCCGATCAGCTTGGAACAATGCTTGGGATCCAGGGGCACGACGGTGTCCGAAACCGGAATCTCACCTGCCAGAAGCAACTCAGGTTCCGCCTTCCCCTTGGCCAACTCGCCAATCAGTTTGGCGGCGAGGTCCGAGGCCCCGATGACCTGCTGCGGATCCACCCCACGCTCGAAGCGGTAGCTGGAATCGGAATACAGCAGGTAGCGTTGCGAGGTCTTGCGAATGAAGCGAGGCGTAAAATAAGCGGACTCCAGAAGCACATCGGTCGTTTCCTCGGTCACACCACTGTCTTCACCGCCCATAACGCCACCGATGGCATGAGGACGGGATGCATCGCAAATCACGCAGTCCTGATCGGTCAGGGTGTAGGTCTGCTCGTTGAGCGCCAGGAACTCTTCACCCGGATTGGCGCGGCGCACATGGATGCCGCCATCCAGCTTGGCCAGATCAAAGGCGTGGAGCGGTTGACCCATTTCCATGAGCACATAGTTGGTGATGTCCACGATGTTATTGATGGGGCGCAACCCCACGGCGGTGAGCTTCTCCTTCAGCCAGACCGGGCTTTCTCCCACTTTCACGTTGCGGATAATCCGCGCCGTGTAGAACGGGCAGGTCTCGGTGTCGCTGATCTTCACTTCGGAGGGTTCCGCAACGCGAATCGTCGTCTTGGACTTGGTCAGCGCGAGAGGGCCCTTCACCTTTTCATCCAGCAGTGCCCCCAGCTCCCGGGCCACCCCCAGATGGGAGAGCAGATCCGGCCGGTTGGGAGTGACTTCCAATTCGTAGACCGGCGAGAAAACCTTGTTCAAAGGCGAGCCGGTTTTCAGTTCCCTGGGAAGAATCCACAGACCGTCCACGTTATCCGGCCTACCCAGTTCGCCTGCGCTGCAGAGCATTCCATGGGATTCCTCGCCGCGAAGCTTTCCGCTCTGGATCGTGAAACTTTTCCCGTCTTTGCCCGTCAAGGTGCAGCCCGGGAGAGCCAAAGGAACCTTGTCCCCCACTTGGTAATTCTTGGCACCGCACACGATCTGGCGCGGCTTGCCACTTCCGTCATCCACCTGACAGACGCTGAGCTTGTCGGCGCCGGGATGCTTGTCCGAGCTCTTGATCTCCGCGACCACCAGGTTCTCCGGCATGAAATCGATCTTCTCCACCTCGATCCCCGCAAAGGTGAGCAAATCCGCCATCTCTTCGATCGATTTATCGCGAAGCTCCAAATGGTCGTTCAGCCAGTCGAGGGAAACTTGAAATGCCATGCCGTCAGTGAAGGGGTGAGAGTGAAGGAGAAGGAGTCGAATGAACCGGTGTTCCCGATTCAGGGCGAGTCAATTCCGGATTGGTGACCAACGCCCAAAATAGCCACCTCCCTAAGCAAACTGGCTCAGGAAGCGCACGTCGTTCTCGTTAAAGAAACGCAGGTCAGGGATGCCGTATTGGATCATGGCGAGGCGGTCCACGCCCATCCCAAAGGCAAAGCCCGTGACCTTGTCCGGATCAAAGAGCTTGTCGCCGCGAGTCTGGCAGACCGCTTCGAACACATTGGGATCGACCATGCCGCAGCCGCCAATTTCGATCCACTTGTCTTCCCGGCCCTTGGCCTGAAGCTTCACATCAAACTCGTAGCTCGGTTCCGTGAAGGGGAAGAAGTGAGGGCGCAGCCGCAACTCCGTCTCATCGCCAAAGAGAAACTGGAAGAAGTACTCCAGGGTGCCCTTGAGATCCGCGAGGCTGACCTCTTCCGCGACGTAGAGCCCTTCCAACTGGGTGAAGGACAGGGAGTGAGTCTCATCGATCTCATCCCGGCGAAAGGCCGTTCCTGGAGCGATGATGCGGATAGGAAGCTGACTGGCAGTCTCCATGGTGCGGATCTGCACCGTGGAAGTGTGAGTGCGCAGCAGCTTGCCGTTTTCGAAATAGTAGGTGTCAGACTCGTTCCGGGCGGGGTGATCTTCCGGAGTGTTGAGCGCGTCAAAGCAATGCCACTCCGTCTCGATCTCAGGCCCTTCCGCAATGGAGAATCCCATGCGGCGCATGGCGAGCACGGCACGATCCAAAGTCTGCGAGAGCGGGTGTTGAGCGCCTCGCGGAAGTGGCCGGGCTGGCAGAGTGACATCCACGCCTTCAACGGCCTTGGCATCCCGAGCCGCCAACAACTCGGCCTTGCGAGCTTCGATGGCGTCGGTGATCGCTTTCTGAACCTCGTTCAGTTTCTGACCGACCTTGGGTTTGTCCTCTTTGGGGACATCCCGAAGCCCCATCTTGACCTCGCTGAGGGCTCCCTTTTTCCCAAGGAAGCGAATGCGATAGTCTTCAAGAGCCTGCTCCGTACGAACCGGTTCAATCTCGGCGAGCGCCGATTTCAGAATGCTGTCGAGTTGGTCCAACATGATCTCGACCTAACCCGGGATGGCGGGATCAAGTCCCGCCAAAGGGTAAGTTGGGTCAGGCGCTAGCAGCGGCCTTGGACTTTTCTTCCAGCGCCTTCTGGGATGCTTTGACCAGAGCGGTGAAACCGTCAGCGTCATGGATCGCCATATCGGAGAGCACCTTGCGGTCCAGTTCGATACCAGCGGCCTTCAGGCCTTCCATAAAACGGCTGTAGGTCATTGCTTCGTCGTGATGACGAACGGCGGCGTTGATCCGCTGAATCCACAGGTTGCGGAAGTTGCGCTTCCGGGTCTTCCGGTCGCGGTAGGCCCAGACTTGCGCCTTGCGAACGGCGTCTTTGGCCTGGGTGTAAATCTTGGAACGTGAGCCGCGGAAACCCTTGGCTTTCTTCAGAATCCGCTTACGACGCCGGCGGCTGGCAGGTGAGTTGGTTGCTCTTGGCATTGGTCTATCAGGAACGAGCCGTTTGTTTATCCTCGATCCACAGCCTCACTCGTTCGGTTGAACCCCAGATGCATCCAGCCGGGGTCAAGACTGTGTAAATCGGTCCAGCCTCAAGGACTGGAAATTGCGGAAAGCGCCAGTGAACTCACTGCCCTTCCGCTCCTTCCGCCGACCTTAATGGTCAAACGGCATGCACTCTTTGAGCATGGGCACCACGCTCTCATCAGCCAAGGCAGGACTCCCCAAACGACGCTTGCGTTTGCGGCTCTTGTTCTCGGCCAAGTGGCGTTTGCCCTTCCTCCGGCGCAAAATCTTACCGGTGCCAGTGACTTTAAAGCGTTTGGCCACGGCCTTACGGGTTTTTGCTTTGCCTCCTCTTCTCATGGGAGGCGCAGTGTATGTACCCCACTGGCTTTGGCAACGGATTTTTCGAGTATTTCCAAGGTTTTTCCCCGTTCCCGGGCACTCTCACTCAATTCTCACGAGCAAGTCGTTGGTTTCGACCGTTTCGCCAGGAATCACGAGAACTTCCTTGATGATGCCGGTTTTGCCGGCGGAAAGACCGGTAAGCATCTTCATGGCTTCGAGGGTAATCAGCTTCTCCCCTTCCTGCACGCGCTCACCCACGGTGGCCGTGACGTCACTGACCAGCCCTGGCATGGGAGCCACGACGTGGCCGGGTTCCTTGGGATCGCCCTTCATGCGGGACAGGTCCTTGGTGGCTTTGCTCTTGTCCACCACCTGGGCTTCCCGAGGCATCCCGTTCAATTCATAGAAGAGCGTCCGCACGCCCTGACTATCGGGTTCACCCACACTTACCAGCTTGATAAAGAGGACCTTACCGGGATCGATCTCCACGGAGATTTCCTCATTCAGCTGGAGGCCATAGAAGAATGCCGGGGTCGGCAGGCAACTGATGTCATCATACTCTTCCAGGGACTTCACATAGCCCTTGTAGACCTGAGGATACATCAGGTGACTGTAGAGCTGGTCGTTCGTTACCTCGGGCCGATTCAGCTCCTTGGCGAGCTTGGCGCGTTCCTCCTCCAGGTCCAGAGGCTCCGCCACTTCGCCAGGTCGCTTGTCGATGGGTTGACGCTTGTCTCCCAAGACCACTTTCTGGACTTTTTCCGGCCACCCGCCTTCCGGCTGGCCCAGACCACCGGCCAGCATATCGATGACGCTGTCAGGAAAATCGACCTCTCCAGGTTCCAGGTTGGGCACCTCCGTGGGCTTGATATTGCGTTGCGTCAGGAAGATGGCCATATCACCAACCACCTTGGAACTCGGCGTCACCTTGATGATGTCACCAAAGAGCTGGTTCACCTCCGCGTAGTTGCGAGCCACTTCCGGCCAGCGATCCGCGAGACCAATGTTGGCGGCCTGCTCCTTGAGGTTGGTGTACTGGCCACCTGGCATTTCATGCTCGTAGACCTTGGCGCTGCCGGCTCTCGGAGCGCTCATGAACGGATGGTAGAACTCCAGCACCTCTTCCCAGTAATCGCTGCACTCGTTGAGGATGTGCAGGTCCAGCATCGCGTCCCGGTCGGAGCCCTCCAGAGCCGCGACGACCGAGTTCAAGTTGGGCTGACTGGTCGAACCGGACATGCTGCTCATTGCGAGGTCCACGATGTCGACACCCGCTTCGCTCGCCTTGAGGACAGACGCCGCGCTTACTCCGGAGCTGTCATGGGTATGGAAATGGATGGGAATCCCGATTTCCTGTTTCAGCGTTTCCACGAGGCGCTTGGCGGCGAAGGGCCGGCAAAGACCCGCCATGTCCTTGATCGCCAGGATGTGGGCGCCCATCCTCTCCACTTCCTTGGCCATGCGGACGTAGTAATCCAGGCCATACTTATCCCGCTTGGGATCGTCGATATGCCCGGTGTAGCAGACGGCGGCTTCGCAGACCGCATGCGTGTCCTGCACCGCTTCCATGGCCACCTTCAGGTTAGGCAGGTAATTGAGACTGTCGAAGATCCGGAAGATGTCCATCCCCGCCTCGGCAGAGTGGCGGACAAAACCGGCGACCACATTGTCCGGATAGTTGGAATACCCCACGGCATTGGAACCGCGGAACAACATTTGGAAACAGATGTTCGGGATCTTCTCCCGCAGACGGCGCAGGCGCTCGAAGGGATCCTCCTTCAGGAAGCGCATGGCGGTATCAAAGGTCGCACCGCCCCACATCTCCAGGCTGAACAGTCCCGGCAAGCGATGGGCGATCACTTCGGCAGCCGCCAGCATATCGATCGACCGCATTCGGGTCGCGATCAGGGATTGGTGCGCGTCCCGCAGAGTGGTGTCGGTGATGAGCAGACGCTTCTCCTTGCTGATCCACTCCGCAAAACCTTTGGCCCCGAGATCCAGGAGCTTCTGACGAGAACCCGGCTCAATCTTGTGCAAGGGCTCGAATGCCGGCAAGCGTGCCGGGGCCAAGATCTTGGACGGACGATAGCCCTTGGCGTGCTCATTGCCATTGACGGTGATGTCGCTCAGGTAGGAGAGCAGCTTGGTCGCCCGGTCCCGGCGAGGCTTGTAGATGAGAAGATCCGGATTGGTATCGATGAGCCGCGTGTGGGCCTGTCCCGCCTGGAACTCCGGATTCATGATCACGTTCTCCAGGAACGGGATGTTCGTCTTCACCCCACGAATCCGGAACTCGCGCAAAGCCCGGTGAATCCGCTGGATCGCGCCCGGAAACGAGCGTCCGCTCGCGGTGACTTTCACGAGCATGGAATCGTAGTAGGGAGTGACGACACTTCCCGAGTCGCCGGAGCCGGCGTCCAGACGAATCCCAAACCCTGCCGCCGAGCGATAGGTAATGATCCGGCCATAGTCCGGGGCAAAGGAGTTCGTGGGATCCTCCGTCGTGACCCGGCACTGAATGGCATACCCGTTCCGCGGGATCTCTTCCTGAGACGGAATGCTTACCTGCTCGCCGTGGATATCGAATCCCTTGGCAATGAGAATCTGCGACCGGACGAGGTCCACTGAGGTAATCTGCTCGGTGACAGTGTGTTCCACCTGGATCCGTGGATTCATCTCAATGAAGAACCAGTCCTTCTGATCCATGTCATAGAGGAACTCGACCGTGCCCGCATTGTTGTAGCCCACCTCCTTAGCGATTGCCACAGCCGCCTGGCAAAGATCAGAAACCAGCTGGGGATCCAGATCCACGCTAGGGGCGATCTCGATCACCTTCTGGTAACGCCGCTGCACGGAACAATCCCGCTCATGCAGGTGAATGATGTTTCCGTGGTGGTCTCCCAGGATTTGCACTTCCAGGTGCTTGGCTCGCTTGATGTAGCGCTCGAGAAACACGGCAGGATTGCCAAAGGCGCGCTCCGCTTCCGTCTGGGCATCACTGAGGCTCTTCTTGAGATCGGACTCTTTTTCCACCACGCGCATGCCGCGCCCTCCGCCCCCAAAGGCGGCCTTGATGATGAGCGGGAAACCAATCTCCTTGGCCTGCTTGATGGCCTCGTCAGGGTCGGAGATGGGATCTTTGGTGCCAGGCAAGGTCGGCACATTGGCGGCCTCCGCCACAGCCCGTGCTGCCACCTTATCCCCCATCTTCTCGAGAATATCCGGGCTGGGCCCTACGAACGTGATTCCCGCTTCGCCACAGGCCCGGGCAAAGCCGGCATTCTCGGAAAGGAAGCCATACCCGGGATGCACCAGGGACACGTTCTTGGACTGGGCCAGAGCGACAATGCCCTCGATGTCCAGATAGGCGCCGACCGCGCCCTTTTCCTTGCGCAACTGATAGGCTTCGTCCGCCTTGAAGCGATGGCGTGAGAACCGGTCTTCCTCCGCAAAGATAGCTACGGTACGGATCCCTAGTTCCGTGGCAGCCCGGAAGATTCGAATAGCAATTGCACCGCGATTGACCGCCATCAACTTGCCCTGAGTGATGATGGCCTCGCTCGATAAAGTGGGGGAAGAGTCTGGCATAACAGCCTGCACTGATAGCCCTCAGGAGGGTCCTGTCACGGAGAATTGTCCGCCAAAGCCGGGTTATTCCTCTGACGCTTCTCCCTCAGCATGTGCCAACAGGATCTCGTTCGTGCGACTGTCTGCTTCTTCTTTGTCTCTGAAAATGTATACGGGAAGCTCGTCTCCGGAGAAGATCTGAAACATTCGAGAGTAACCAAAAGTCAGATCCGCTGGCGAGAAAATCACCACCGCCAGAAGATCCCCCTGACTCCGATAACGCTGGTCCATGGTGTGCCCGTGCCCCATCAGCAGACCTGAGTCCACATCAAAGGTGGATACCGCAGAAAGGTCCGCATAAGCCACCACCTGCCGATCATATTTTGGCCTTTGCTCCCATTCTCGAAAATAGGTGCTCATATCTCTGCTCGTGATCTCCCCAGAGAAAATGATTTTGAGGACGTCGAGTCCTTCTTGGAGTTCAAGAGTGATTGGCATGGACGCGCGGGTAGCAAGCGCAACCCGACATCTAGACTAGTCGACCGATCCTAGCAAGTGCTAAGAACTTTCCGGCTCGAATTCTCTTTCGCGGCAGGATTAATCCGGCCCGGCGGCGCTTTTCTCCAATTCACGCAAGCGGGCTTCCAATTCCTCGATCCTCTTCAGCAAGCCTGGCACCTTCTTCTGATACATCTGTTGCCTGGCCCACTCTTTCTTTGTCTTGGAGGGATAACCAAAGTGGAAAGAACCCTCCTCTGCCACATCACTAATCACCCCCGCCATTCCCGCAATGATCACCCGATCAGCCAGGGTGATATGCCCCGCAATGCCACACTTGGCTGCCAAGGTGACATAGTTGCCAATCTTGGATGAGCCACTGATCCCTGTCTGGCTGATGATGATGCAGTGCTTCCCAATCTTCACGTTGTGCCCAATCTGCACGAGGTTGTCGATCTTGGTGCCTTCTCCAATGAGGGTGGAGCCAAACCGGGCGCGGTCGATCGAGACATTGGCCCCGATCTCCACATCATCCTCAATTTCCACGATGCCAGCTTGCAGAATCTTCTGATGCTTTCCCTCGATGAGCTCATATCCGTAACCGTCCGAGCCGATGACCGTTCCACTGTGAACGACAACCCGATTCCCCAGGATGCTCCCTTCCCGAATCGAGACCTGGGGAAATATGCGGCACCCCTCCCCGATCATGACGCCTTGAGCCACCGTGGAGTTCGGCCCGATCCAACTTCCCTTCCCAATCCTGCAGCCGGAGAGGATAACCGCATTGGGTCCGACGCTCACTTCCGCCGGATCCAACTCCACGTCATCGTCCACAAAGGCCGTGGGATGGACTCCAGGAGTAAAGGCGAGTTGAGGAGCCCCATACTTTCGAACCACGATATCGAAAGCGGCAGTGGGATTTTCCACCGCAATCAGGGCGACCTCCGCATTGGGTGGCTCCACCTCTGGCCTTACCAGAATCGCACCTGCCTGAGACTTTCGGAACGAGTCTTCGTAGCGGGGATTCCCATAGAAACTCAGGTCCGCATTACTACAATCCTCCAAGGCATCAAACCCATGAATGACCCGGTCGGATGGCCCGCTAATCAGAGTTCCATCGACCAATTTCACGACCTCAGCTACAGATATGTTCACGCAGAAAAGAAGATGTGGTTAGCGGGTGACCCGGAAAATAAAAGAAAGGCGATGAGAAACCTCATCGCCTTTCATAAAATGCTAGGTTGTGAACAGAGTCACGTAAGATCTGACTTCGTCAGTCTCCATTACTTCTTCTCTTCCACCGGAGGAGTGAATCCGGGCTTCGGCTTGTTGAGCTCAGCGATCACTGCGTCGGAAAAGTCTTCCAGATTCGCGGTGCCGCTGTAGGCCACCACGGGGATTCCATTCAGACCAAAGGAACGGTTGAAGACCAGATCCAGGCCCTTGGACTCAGAGAGCGTTCCGATGGTTTCGTAGATCTGCTTGGTCAGGCTCTTCTGAATTTCAGCCGCCATATCGTTCAGTTCCTTTTGCACTTTGGCTTCTGTCTCAATCGCTTCCCGCTGAAGGCTGGCGATCTGGCCTTGTGCTTCCTGGGCTTCAGAAAGGATCTTGTCCTTGGCATCCTGGCTCAAGGTAGGATCAGAGATCTGCTTCTGACGCTCTTGCTGCTTCTGCGCCAGGTCCTTAATCTTGGTGCGGAATTCGTCCACCTTACCAAGCTTCTCTTCGCGCTGAGATTCGAAGTTTTCACGCTCTTCGTAGGTCCGGTAGAATTCGCGCTGAATGCGAGCGAAGTCGATCAAACCGATCTTGGTTTCTGCCTGAGCCAGGCCTGAAGTGACGAAAGTGAAAGCAATACTAAAGAGGAGGAGGGATTGACTCTTCATGGTATGAGTAACGGTGTTAGGGTTCTGCAAAAGCGACGAACGTTAGAAGGCGATCTCAAAAGATCAAGACCCAAAGTCAACGAGCTTAGCAAGCCTTTTGAATCGAAAATCCGATTCTTAGAACTTGTAACCCATGTTGAAGTTGAACCGTCCGGAAGAGTCGTTCATCTCGTCGGACTGGACCGGAATACCGTAGTCCAAACGAATCGGACCGATCGGCAGGAAGAGGCGCAGACCAATACCATAGTTGGAATTGATTGCGGCGCTCAGGTCATAGGCATCCTCACTAACGACACCAATATCATAGAAGAGAGCGAATCGGAGAGAGCGGATGATAGGAATGGTGACTTCCGCAGAAGCATAGGCAGAGGTCTGGCCGCCGAGAGGTTCTCCCACGCTGTCGCGAGGACCGACATCCCGGTAAGCGAAACCACGCAGGTTGTTGGCGCCACCCAGGAAGAGCCGGTCAAAGATCGGGGTGTCATCCCCATCGACCACATTGAACTTCCCTTCCAGGCTGAAGATGGTGTCCCAAATCCCGTTCCAGTATTGGATACCACCAAGCTCAAGACCGTAGTTGCTGACATCGCCACCCAATCCGGAATAGGACACACCAGCACTCAAGCGGTGACCTTTCCGAGGCATGAACAGGTCATCCCGGGTATCGATGAGGTAGGTCAGACCCACCTTGCTTTGCAGGTAATCGCCTGCTTCCGCGGCAATTTCAGGTGAAGCATTGCTGGCGATCCCGCCAATCTCCACATTCTGGAGCTTGTATTCAGCTTGCAGGCTGGAGTGTTCACCAAGAGGACGACGCACGTTGAAGGCCGTTCCGTATTGGCTTTGGTCATAGAAATCACTCAGGAAGAACAGGTCGCGATAGAAGAGCTCTCCACCCACGGAAACCCGCTTACCCATGAACCAGGGTTCCGTGATGCTAAGAATGAAGTCGCGACGCTCCGTGCCGACTCGGGCAGCGGCCCGGAATCGCTGACCACCACCAGTCAGGCTGGGCCAGTTTCCAATGTCGAAGTTGGATTGGGTCACCTCCACAAAGCCCACGAAGTTGTCGATCGAGCTGAAGCCGGCGCCGAAGTTCAGCGTTCCGGTGGAGCGTTCGGTGACATGGATGGTCACATCTTTGTAATCCTCGGAATCGGTCTCACGGGGAAGGATATCCACGCTGCCGAAGTAGCCAAGGTTCTCCAGACGACGCTTACTGGCCTCGAGCTTCGGGTTGCTGTAAACCTGGCCGGGAGAGACGGCGAGTTCGTTCCGAATCACGCTGTCCTTGGTCTTGTTATTCCCCACGATATGGATCTGGCGGATGTAAGACTTCTCGCCTTCATACACGTCGTAGGTCACGTCCACCACGGAGGAACCCGCGGAATCCAGAGTCGGGGTCACCCGAACGTCCGCGTAGCCGCGGGAACCGTAGTATTCCTCAATCTTCTCCAGGTCTTCCTTGAGCTTCTTGGAGGAGAAGGTTTGACCGGAGACGGTCTGCAGGAAGGGCTGCAAGTCTCCCACGCTGAAGGCGCGAGGACCAACCACGGCAACCTGACCTACGGTGTGAACCGCCCCTTCTTCGATGGTAATCACCAAATCGACGCGCTTGTCATCCACCCGCACACGACGAGTATCGATCACCCGAGCGTTGAGGTAACCGTTGTCCCGGTAGTAGCTCTCTACGGCGAGGAGATCCGCTTCCAGCTGTTCGTTCTGGATCTTGCCGGAGTTGGTGAACTTGGAGAGCAGCGAAATCTCCTTGGACTTCATCTGCTTGCGCAGTTCGGAGGAACTGAACGCCGTGTTGCCGACAAACTCGATGTCCCGAAGCAGGCTCTTGCCGCCTTCGTCGATCTTGTAGACCACTTCCGTCAAGCCACTGGGAGTGGAACGCAGTTCATAAGTGACTGAAGCTTCGGAGTAGCCCTCCTTCTGATACATCTCCTGAATCGCGCGGAGACCTGCCTGAATGTCCGCCTCATTGACGAACTTGGTCACATCCAACTCGACCTTACT
>JBHIXE010000010.1:13002-30607 GCA_041984905.1 Verrucomicrobiales bacterium
TCTTCAGTCGCTCATCCGTGAATGCCTGATTCCCGCGGAAGGTCACCCCAGCCAGTTGGGAGCGTGCCTGAACCACCACAATCACCGTCACCCCGTCGCCACCAGCCGGCTCGGTAAGAATGCGGACGTTTTCCACCAACCCGCTGCGGTAGAGGTTCTTGATGTCATCTTCAACAACCGCCTGGGTGAAAAGCCCTCCCACCTTGAGAGCCATGTTCGAAAGGATGACATCCTCCGTCACCCCTCGAGGACCGACGTATTCAACCTCGATCCCCTTCACGACCTTAGGCTCCTCTTCCGCTTGAGCGAACGCCTGAGGTGCCCAGCCTGCAATGACCGCAGCTAGGATTGCGATCGCGGCGGGGATAGGGACGAGTCTAATTCGGCTCATAAAGATACTGGCGATTTGAAATTGGAAGTGTGTGCGTGGTTACCGAAAAAGGTAAGCCCTAAAAGGGGCATTTCTCTTAGATTTCGGTCCAATGGTCAATCGAAAACTCTGTGAAACTTACTGTCTTCATCAATCTTGAGAATATTCCAAACAAGTAGCTATGGGAATCCTCGTGATGTGGGCTAGTTTGGAAAGACCCACGCGGATGTAAACTGGAAATTGGAACCAATTCGGTTTCATGAGCAAGAGTCGCTTTACTCACGTTAAAAATTAGGAATACCTAACAGTATCACATACTAAGTCAACTGGCTTTGACTGCTTTTCCATCCCTTATCCCGTGAGCGATCCCTACTACAGCGAGACGTCCAAAGCCCCCAAGACGGCTTTCGATCTCTCCTTGAGACCCACCCTGTTCCGCGATTTCTGCGGACAACCCAAGGTGACCGAGAGGCTGATGCTGATGGTCGAGGCCGCCAAGCAGCGCGGCGATGTCCTCAGCCACGTCCTCCTGAGCGGCCCTCCCGGGCTTGGAAAGACCACTCTGGCCCATATTCTTGCCAAGGCCGCTGACGCCCAGATTCACAACACCAGCGGCCCACAGATCGAAAAGGCGGGCGATCTCGCCGGGATCCTCACCAAGCTGGAGGAGGGAGACGTCCTCTTCATCGACGAGATTCACCGCCTTCACCCCAGCGTCGAGGAGTATCTCTATCCGGCCATGGAAGACTTCAAGCTCGATATCATTATCGATCAGGGGCCGAATGCCCGTTCCATCGAGCTGAATCTTCCGAAGTTCACCCTGGTTGGCGCGACGACCCGCTCGGGAATGCTGACCGCACCGTTGCGCAGCCGCTTCGGCACGATCAACCGGCTCGATTATTACAATTCCGACCATCTCCGCACCATCGTGCAACGCTCCGCCAACCTGCTGGACGTGGAGATCGACGAAAGCGGGGCCCAGGAGATTGCCAACCGTTCCCGCGGCACTCCGCGGATCGCCAATAACCTGCTGCGCTGGGTGCGTGACTACGCCCAGGTGCGGGCGGACAATGCCATCACCCGGGATGTTGCGGATCAGGCCCTTTCCATGCTGGAGATCGACCAGGAAGGCCTGGACGAAATGGATCTGCGCCTTCTGGAAGCCATTATCTACAAATTTGACGGGGGACCGGTGGGCCTAAGTTCCCTGGCGGTAGCAGTGGGCGAAGATGAGTCCACCATTGAAGACGTTTACGAACCCTACTTGATCATGCAGGGCTATCTGAAGCGCACTCCTCGGGGACGTGTCGCCATGGCCTCCGCCTATACCAAGCTGGGTGTCACGCCTCCTCCCGCGAGCCAACCCGATCTCTTGTAACTCACTCCAACCCAAACGCCACAGACCTATGGGATTGATCACTGCATCTATTGGGGACTTCCTGGGAGCCCTGGGGAATCCCGAGTACTTCTACCTCTGGCTGGAACCAGTGCTGACCTGGGGATTGCTCTTCGGGCTCATCACCTTCACTTTCGGCCTGATTATTGATGAGAAGAAGACTCAGCTCTATGGGCTGACGATCATCATCGCCTCGTCGCTCTGCATTTCGCCTTACCTTTACCAGCGCTCTGTCGCCGAATCCCGCATCATCAAGGTTTACGAGATGGATGAACCGCAACGGCTCTCCGGCTATTTGGGCACCCGCACAGAGAGGAAATCCAAAGCCTGGATCTATTACCTCACCGCCCTTTCCGCCACCCTCACGGTGCTGGTGGGGGGCGAAAAGAATCGACTGGGGATCACGCTCCACATCATCACCCCCATTTTCTGTGTCCTTGCCATTATTGTGGGGAATTCGATGCATTATGATGAGAGCCGGATTTACCATCCGCATTTGCGAAGTCATACTTCCAATTCCGCTTTCTCCGCCGGCACCGGGTGAGATTGCTCGCGATTATTTCTGGGCAGAACCCATGTTCCGCGCCCACGCCACCCTGTTGTTCGCCTTCGGCTTAGCCTTGGAGGTAGCCTCGGGAGGACAGGGCGCCTGCGTCTGGCGCATTGATGGGCCAGCCTCATCCCTCTACATAGCCGGGTCCGTTCACATGCTCCGGGCCGAGGATCTTCCTTATCCCGCCGCATTCGATACCGCTTATCAGGACAGCAGCCGCATCTTCTTCGAGGCCTACGTCGATACCCTGGAGTCTCCCGGCGCTCAGGAACAGATCGCTCGAATCGGCCGCTTACCCCGTCATGAGACTCTTCGGGAGCATTTGACCTTCTACACCTATTCCCGGGTGGAGAACTACCTCAAGCGCCAGAGAGCCTCGACCTACAATCCCTCCTACGACGCGTTGCTGAGCCGGCATGACTGCTTCAAGTCCAAGAGCGTGGGCATGCTGGCGATGACCCTTTCCACCCTTGAAGCAGAGAATCAGGGCGTCTTTCCCGACTACGGCATAGAGATCCTGATTGCAGGACTCGCTCACGAAGACTCCAAACCCATGTTCGGACTTGAGTCCCCCTTTTACCAGATGCGCTTGCTCAATACCTTGAGCCGCAGCGAGGGCGACCGGCTCATGCGCATCACCCTGAAGAACTGCGAGCACTCGGATTGGTACTTCCCCGCGCTCATCAATTCCTGGAAGTCCGGCGACATGGCGTTGCTGGAGGCCATCATCGTGAACGACTATCCCCCGGCCGAATCCCTCACCAGGAAACTGCTGTTGCAGCGCAACCAGAACTGGCTCCCTACCTTGGAAGCCGCCCTGCATACGAATCAAGGCAATAGCCTGGTGATTGTGGGAGCAGCCCACGTATTGGGAGAGGGCAGCCTGATCGAATTGTTCCGGAGCCGGGGCTACCGGGTCACCCAGTTGCCTTGAGCCAAGGTCCTGCCGAACCGATTAGGGGCTCCCCGTAGCAGCCCGTGGAAAAGTCTGGACATCCCTTTCAATTGCCTGATAATTGGGAAACCTTAAGCAACTGCATGAATTCCAATCGAGCTGAGCCCAATTTCGGTCGTCCCCAACTCGGTGAACCTATCTGTAGTCCCGCGGACCGCGCCAAGGCCGTGCATCGTTTCAAGGTGAGCGGCGCGACCGTGTCCCCCATTTCCGGCGAAGCGGAGCAAGCCCAGGACTTTATGGCGGAACTGCAGGTCCTGCACCGCCACGCCCAACTCCTGGGCGAACAACTGGGAATGAACCGGATCACTCACGGCATCACTTCTCACGAGAACCACACCCTGGCATTCCGCTTTTACGAGGGACTTCAGGAGAACGAAGACGTTCTCGGTCTGACTGCCGAGCGGCAACTGCGCTGCTCGGAAGCGATGGATCAACTCAAAGGATTGGAAGCCTGACTCCGCCATAATTGCATCGATCAGCACGGATGGAACCGACATTGACAGAGATGGAGATCCACAGCCACCTGACCCCGCTGACGCGGTTGGGAGGGGTCCGGGTCTGCGTGCTCGACGGTTCCAAAGTGGTGCTGGACCGGATGAAGATTCCCAGCGATCAGCTGGCAAAGATGGCGCAGACCATCCATTCCGTGTTCCTTTCCGGGAGAGCTCCAAGGGATAAGGTGGCGCAGCTGGCTCTGGGATTTGACGGGGGAAATCTCATCGCGCTGGCCTATCGCAGGCTGCGCATCGGCATCTTCATGCCTCTGGGCGCGGATCTGGATCCCATTTGCCGTACCGCCTACCGCGTCGTTCAAGAATTGGGCAACTCCTATGAGCGCTCAGGCCATCGGCGCATCATCAGCCGCACCTTTGGCGAGATGCATCGGGCTCGAGGCTACGGTCAGGAGGATCCCATTTTCGTGGAAGCGCATCCCCCGAAACGACTGCCGGCGCCCTTCCCGCCCCGTCCTGGAAGAATGGTCGAATGCCAGGATTCGGATGAACCCCAGACCACTCCCATCCGCCCTTCCTCTACACGGCTGGGAACTCAACCGGAAAGCCACTGAATTCTGGTCGCTCTCCTGCGTCACATCGGTTGACGTCAGGATGAGGATCGATGATGTTTCGCGCGCCCAATCAGAACAAGACCACCATTCGAGGAACCCTCAAACTCGAGAGCCCATCGCTCCACGCTCTCGATTCCGGTGGATTCTACAGGCCACCCTCTTTTTCGGAAGAATGTTCTAACATCGCCGAAGACTGGGTTTCCAAATCATCGCTGTAAGGAAGACTCGATCAGGAAACGGACATGGTGTTAGTCGCTGTATTTTTGGAAGACCCTGGTCAGCGTGTGGAACTGGAGGTTACCGACCAGAAGGTCAAGATCGGCAGGCTCCCCGAAGCGGATGAGGAAAGCGGAGAGGAAGCCTTCCGAATCCTTTGGCGGGATCGTCTCGTCAATCGCAACCACTCAGTCGCCTGGCGTGAAGGGACCCAACTCGTGGTGGAACGTCTTCCGGCGATGGAGAACCGGGGCCGACCCAACTTGTTTTTCTCCAATGCTCCCCATGAGGAACGGACGCTCCTGGACGAGCCCCTGCGCTTGAATCCCGGGGACGCTTTCAGCATTGGCAAACAGGGACGCACGGCCTTCTTTTGGTTGAATTCCATCGAGGACCTGAAGCTGGCCATGGCCAGACAACGGCCCTTCGGCGGTCTGCCCGGCCAATCGGAAACGGAAGGCCCAGAGTCTTTCCCGGAACTGGACTATGAGGAGCTGGAAGGCCTGGACGATTACAGTCTGCGCCTGCAGTTGCGCCTGCTGCAGCGGGAATTGCCGGAAAAGGTCCTGAGCGGATGGACCACGGACCGGGAGCTTCTCACCAAGGCCGCGGACTTCCTGAAGGCAGCCCTTCCCGGCCAGCGCGGTGTCTCCGTGGCCTTTATCGCCATCGACAACGAAGATCAGACCAACTTCGAGATCCTGAATCAGGATCCCTCTGACCGGGCAGATTTCCGGGTCAGTGAAGCCATTCTCAAGCAGGTGGACCTGGAAGCGCTTGGAGCCACCGAGGCTTACCTGTGGAATGCGGAGACGCCGGAGATCAAGGTCACCGATTCCAGCATTCTGCACCAGGTGCACTGGATCGCCATCCTTCCCCTGCCCAGCCTGGATGGAGAGAACTCGGAGGTCTTTCGGGGACCGCGAGGAAGGCGCTACTACCTCTATGTCGAGGTGAGGCAGGCCTCCGCCGCTTCTTCGCAAGCTCTGGTGCCCTTCCTGAGACTTGTGGCCTCGGTGGTCGCCAGCCTCCTTTCCGCCCGGGAGAGACAACGGGTTCAGGATCAGCTTTCCAAGCACTTCTCCCCTGCGCTGCGGCGGATCCTGCAGCGGGGCGAGGAAGACCGGCTCAAGCCCACTCTGGCCGAGTGCACCGTGCTCTTTGCAGACCGCCGTCAATCTTCCCGGCTCATGGAAGCCGCAGTGGATGATGTCGAGATTCTGGCCCAGCTGCGGGAGAACCAATCCATTGTCAGCGCCATCAGCTCGACTGTGTTTGAGCATGAAGGTGTCATCACGGACTTTGCCGGTGATGGCGTCCTGGCCCTTTGGGGCTGGCCCGTAGAAAGTGATGATCACGCGGTGCGCGCGGCTACCACCGCCGAATCGATCGCCCGGCTCCTGGCCCGGGATGTGCACATCGGGGAAGATGGCCGAATCGTCTCCCCTGTTCGCATGGGCATCAGCACCGGACGGATCGCCGTGGGTGACACAGGTCCGGTCCAGCAGGTTCACATCAGCGTGTTCGGAAAAGTCGTGAACTTCGGCTCGCGCCTCGAAGGCCTTGGCAAACAGTTCCGGGTTCCCTGCCTGCTCAGCCAGGACACCTGCCAGCTTATGCGCAACTCCGGCAAGACCGTGCGCAAACTCTGCTACCTGCGCCCTGCCGGTTTTGATGGCGCCTACCCCATTTACGAGCTGGTGCTTCCCCGAAGCATCGGGGGCAGCGGCGCCACCCGGGAGCAAATCCTAACCTATGAAGAAGCTCTGGCACTGTTCCTGCAACGGGATTGGGACGGCTGTCGAGACCTCTTGCAGGAACTCCCGCAGGGCGATGAACCCGCCCACTGGCTGGCCAGACAAGCGGCGTTTTTCAAGAAGAATCCCCCGGACGAAGAATGGCAGGGCGAAATTGTAACTCTGCAAAAATGAACAAGGGCGCCCCTCGACGCTACAATAAGTCTGAATACTACCCAAAGGCTCTAACCCATACGAAGGAATAGTCTCGCTTAGAGCCGCCAAATCTGAGACGATAGACGTTTTGGCAAGCGAGATGCACGTGACTAAATGAATACAGAATTAGGCGCTTCGGAGGCCTCCCTCCTTGGCCCCATGACGGGTCCCAAGCCTCCGATCCAAGTCAAGGATTACCAAATCCACTTGCCCCCTCTCGGTGAGGGCAGTTTCGGAACCGTTTATCGAGCAACTTATCGGGGAATCAGCGAACGGGCTTTGAAGATCTTCAAGCCCGACCACCTCGATATCAGCGCGACCTCTCGCGAACTGGAAAAGCTTTCCAGCGTTGCCGAACACCCGGGAATTGTCACCCTCCACGATTTCGACCTGGTCTCCAATACGCCCTACTACGCCATGAGTCTGCACGCAGACCGGGATCGAGACGGGAACTGGAGCGCCCGCTCGCTCGAGAAGTTCTGCGGCAAGCTGGACGCCAAGGAGAACGCACGCCTGATCGATGAGATCGCCTCCGCATTGGCCTATCTTCATCGGCATCAGGTGCTGCACTGCGATATCAAGCCCTCCAATGTGCTGCTCACTGATGACCGGCCCTATCCGGGGATCAAGATTTGTGACTTCGGCCAGAGCCGCGCCTCCAACCTCCGGAGTTCGGATGTGGTGGGCACTCCCCTCTATTCCAGCCCGGAACAGCTTCTGCATCCCGATCAATCCTCCGGCGGGCGGGGATTCAAGTGGGATGTCTACAGCTTTGGCGTGCTGGCCTACAAGCTGATCACCGGCAAACTCCCCCGCCTTCAGAACGTGATCGACGGCGGCACTTTCGACGCCTTCGAGCGTTCGATCGATGAGATTGCCGAGACCGATGGCACCGCCACGGATACCCATCATCACGACGACCGGGCTCACATCGCCAAAATGCTTTTTGACGAGGAAGTCATTGAATGGCCCGCTGATGCCAAGATCGATTCTCGCCGCAAAGCCATCATCACCCGCTGTCTTTCCCTGAACCGGGCCGAACGGCCTGCGGACATGCGGGAAGTGCGGAATGAAATCCTGCGCAGCCAGCAGGAGCGCGTGGCGGTGCGAAACCGAAACTTCACCCTTTCTCTGGCTGGAATCGCTGCCCTGGCGCTCATCGCGACCGGGTGGGCCCTGGTGGAAGCGCAGCGCGCCCGGCAGGCCATCCAATCCGAGCAGAAAGCCCGCCGTGATGCGGAAGAGCTTGTGAATTTCATGGTCGTGGACATGCGCGAGAAACTGGAGCCCCTCGGTAAGATGGAGCTTCTCGAGCACATCGCCTACAACGCGGACTCCTACTTCTCCAGCTTGTCCAAGGACATGCAGACCGTGGAGACCCTGGAGCTCATCGTGCAGGCTCGCCATACCAATGGCGATACCTCCCTGATGCGTCAGCACTATGACGAAGCCATCGAGTCCTACCAGAAGGTCTACAACATCTGCAATCAGCTGGAAGCCAATGGAAAGGGCTCGCCCGACCTGCGTTTTCGTGCCACGCAGGCACTCGCCGGCCTCGGGAAGGCCTATTATGGCAAGGGAGATATCCCCATGGCTCTGGATTACTTTGGCAAGGCTCGGGCCCTGATGGATATCGAGAACCCGCGGGGAACGACGCCTGAGGATTACCTGCGCAGCACAGCGCACATCCATCTCAACATGGCCGAGATCTACCGCACTCAGGACAAGGCCAAGTCCGCCCTGGAACAGTATGAAAATGCTCTGGCGATCAGTGCCAGGGTTTTGCCCTTGCCGGATCAGCGGATGCCCCAATTGAACCTGCTGTCCCACTTGCGTATCTTGAACCAGATCGGCACGGTAGCCTTGAGTGTTGGAGATAGCCGCAAGGCCCGAACGCACTACGAGGAAGCCATTCGCTATGGGCTGGACAACTTACGTGCTTCCCTGACCGGCACCGGCTCAGGAATGCAGATGGAAGTGGCAACGGCCTACCATGGTCTGGGCACCATTGCGCTTGCCGAGGGTATCGTCGATGAAGCGCTGACCCACCTGCGTCAGGAACTGCGCCTGCGGGAAGCGATCCAGCAGCAGAACCGAACTGATGCAGAGGCCACCATTGCCCTGGCGGAATGTCATGCGGCCCTCGCTCAGTGCTACGACCTGACGGACCGGGCCAATCGGAACCTGGCGCTCGCCAACTTCAACCGCGCCGTGCGTATGCTGGAGCAGATGCGCCGCAGCACCAGTTGGGACGAACGCCGGGAATCCCTGATCGACAGCTATAACCTGGGGATCTCTGCCATTCTGGAAATGGAGGAGTGAGCATCTTCCTCCTGTCCTTGATGGCAACATTTGAAGCGCTGTAACGGAATCTGTGAGGATTGCGACCAACAGGAATGGTCAGTTCTACCCAAACAAGAAAGGGCGACCGATTGGCCGCCCTCTCTCAGGGGGATTTTTGCGAGCTTTCCGCCCGCTAGCTTGGGAAAGTTTTAGACTTCAAGGTCGGCCTTGGCGCCGCGGTAGAACACCTTCTTGGTGGCCTTCTCGTGAGGCTGGTTGATTTGGGCCTGGGCCTTCACGCCACGGTAGCGGATCAGGCGAGTGCCTTGTTGTTGTTGCAGCTGGTCGACACGTCCTTGAGCAGCGTTGTTGGTGGTGTTTTGATTTTTCATTGTCTTGTAGCGGTTAGTGGTTGGTTAAAAGGTCTTCAGCGTTCTTCGCTGTATCTGCCTTTCTCTAATGCACCTCCCGTGCCAACCCGACATACAAAGTCATAACACCCTCATCATGAGGGCAATAAATTTTCGCCGCTTCCTGAGCCCCTGAGATTCAGGGAATCCACTTACCGACCGGTGGAAAGTGACTTACCACGTTTCCTGCAGGATGCAGCGGGTGAACTCCCGCGCTTCTGTGCACATGTCCTGGCCTAGGCAAAGATGCCGTGCGCGACGTGACCGTAGACGTCAGTCAGACGGAAATCCCGGCCGGCGTAGCGGTAGGTCAGCTGCTCGTGATTGATCCCCAGGAGATGGAGAATCGTGGCGTGGAAATCGTGCATGTGGACCTTGTCCTTCACGGCATAGTATCCAAACTCGTCGGTCTCTCCGTAGGCAAAGCCCCCTTTCACACCACCGCCAGCGGCCCACATGGTGAAACCTTGCGGATTGTGATCCCGGCCATTGGAGCCTTGGACAATGGGGGTCCGCCCAAATTCTCCGCCCCAGATGACGAGTGTATCCTCGAGAAGACCGCGCTGTTTCAAGTCCGTGAGTAGCCCGGCGATCGGCCGGTCCACCTTATCACAATTCTTCTGGTGACCGTCCTTCAGATTGCCGTGCTGATCCCAGGAATAGGGCGTAGACACCTGGATGAACCGCACGCCAGCTTCCGCAAACCGACGTGCCAGCAGACACTGACGCCCATAGTTCTCGGTCGTCTCGTCATCGATTCCGTAGAGCTTCTGAATGTGCTCCGGTTCATCATCGATATCCATGACCGGCGGAGCCGCGCTCTGCATGCGGAAGGCGAGTTCCATTGAGTTGATCATCCCCTCAATGGGCGCATGCCCGGTGCGCGCGAGGTGATCGCGATTCATCGCCTGAAGCAGATTCAGCTTCTGCTGCTGAACCTTCGAATCCGGGTTCCCATCGAGAAAACGGAAGGAGGCGTCTTTGCCGAGAGTTCCACTGCGGCCAACCGTGGTCCCTTGGTGAACCGCCGGCAGGAAGGCGGAGCCGTAGTTGCGCGGGCCCCCATGCCCAGCTGGCGGGCTGATGCTGATGAAGGCGGGAAGATTGGCGTTCTCCGTGCCGAGCCCGTAACTGACCCAGGCGCCAACGGAGGGGCGCACGAAGTTGTCCGTTCCGGTATGAAGCATGCAGACGGCCTGGCCGTGCGATTGTCCCTTACTCTGCATGGAGCGGATCACACAGAGATCGTCCACATGCTTCGCGACTTCAGGAAACAGTTCGCTGACCCAGAGCCCGGACTGACCATGCTGCGCGAACTTCCAGGGAGATCCCAGGAGCTTGGCCTGGCGAGTCGCGGTCGGATCAAGATTCTTGGCGGGCGCAAAAGGCAACCGGTCTCCGTCCCGCTTCTGAAGGGCGGGCTTGTAGTCAAAGGTATCGACCTGGGAGGGGCCGCCGTGCATGAAGAGGAAAATGACGCGCTTGGCCCGAGCGCGATGATGCAGGGGGAGCTCAGAAGACGCCCCAAAAGCCGTGGCGGACATGGCCAGCGATCCAAAGCCGCAGGCGGCGTTCCGGAGCATCTGGCGCCGGGAAAATGCGGGAACCTCAAAGCGGTGACAGGCGTGAGAAGAGGATTTCATGAGTCGTTCAGCAGTAGGTTGGCTCGTGAGGATTAGTCCAGATACAGAAAATCGCTGGAGGAAAGGAGAACATGCGCCAGATGGCCAAGTGAACCGTCTCCCAAAGCATTGAGAAATTCACCGGCCAGAACGGTCTCCTGTTCACTGGGTGACCGCTTCAGAATGGTGCGATAGAGCAGCCGCACTTGTTCCCCGGCGCTCTCCGTTTCTGCCAAGACTTGCTGGGCAATGGCCTTGGCCTGCTCCTGGATGAAGGAACTGTTCAACAGGTAAAGAGCCTGGGTTGGCACCGTCGTGTTGGCGCGGGCACCCGTCACCAGATCCGGATTGGCCACGTCAAACACCTCCATCTCGGCGACCGTGTTGTTCCGAGGCACAGGCAGATACACGGTGCGCAGCTTCTCCTTGGAATAGTTCATCGGCGCATCCAGATCGATCCGGGTTCCCGCAGTGGCTTCCCCTTGGGAGCGATCGAGGTCTCCGGAGATGAAGAGGTAACTGTCCCGGATCTCCTCCGCGCTGAGACGGCGACGTTCGTGACGGCCAAAGAGCTCGTTCTTCACATCTGCCTCCGCCAGAGCTGATGGCGCGTCCGCACTCAGCTGATAGGTCCGGCTCAAGACCAGTTGGCGCACCAGATCCTTGATGGATCCCCCATTCTCCCGAAACTCAGCAGCCATGTAGTCGAGCAACTCCGGGTGCGTGGGAGGGGTCCCCAGGCTGCCGAAATTATCCACGGTGCGCACGAGCCCATGACCAAAGAGGTGGTGCCACACCCGGTTCACGATGACCCGGTCCAGAAGGGGGTTGTCCTCGCCAGTGATCCAATCGGCAAACTCCATACGCCCACTTTCGTGTGCGCCAATTTCCGGTGCGGGACCGTCATACAGCGCTCTCGGGAAATTCCGCGCGACCAATTTCCCCTTCTGCCCTACCTCACCCCGAATTCGCACGTTCACGTCTCCGGCATCCCGCGCATCCCGCGGCGCCATAACGAGTTCTGCATCGGCGAGGTCTTTGATGAGCTTGTCCAACTCCTTCTTGAGCTCTCTATTGCTCATGCTGAAGAGCGGATCCTCGTTCTCGCTCCCCATCGCGGCGATGGCCTTGGCTTCGCGCTCGATGTCCTCCACCGGCACAAATTGGATCGCATCCACCAGGACGTATTCATCAGGGGCGGTGCCCTCCGTGCTGATGATGACGTTGACGCGCCCGCCTTTCTCGAACCTGAACTGACCGATCGGCTCGAACAGTCCGCCCACGCTGGGCTTCTTCGTCTGGTCCAGGGTCACCTCAAATGTTTCATCCCAGGCCTCTACCCGGACGGGAACGGCCTTGGCTCGATTGCCGCCTGCGCTGTAGGCCAGCCGCACTTCATACACCCCATTGGTCGGAAGGCTGCCGCGGAAGATGGCCTGTTTCTTCCCTTTCTCCTTCCGATCGTCATGCACGTAGCGCGCTCCAAACCGATTGCTGGAGAGGGTCGACTCCGTCCACTCGCCGATCAGCTCGGCGTCCACGTCATCATAAAGCACTCCTGCCAAAGGCAACTTATCCACGGACATCTTGCCGCCCGCTTTGTCCTTGAATTGTGTTTCCACGACCAGGCGCATGGCCAGCTCCAGCCTTTCGATTTTGCCAGCCAATTCGGATCGTTCCGGCTCCGGAATCGGCAAGGGACGCTCCACCCAACTGGCGACATTGACACAACCATTGCGCGTTCCCAGGACCACCTGCGTCGAGCGGAAGATGCCCGCCATGGCGTAGTAATCCTCCTGGGAAATGGGATCGAACTTGTGATCGTGGCAACGGGCACAGGACACCGTCAGGCCCAGCAGTGCCCGGCTCACCACGTCGATCTGTTCGTCAGCCGTGTCCAGCCGCAGCTTCTCCTTATCCCGCTCCGTGAGCATCTTGGGCCCCATGGTCAGAAAGGTGGAAGCGATGAGCTGTTGGGCGAGTTGTTCATCGCTCTCCGCCGGCAGAAGATCCCCGGCCAGCTGTTCCTTCACGAAGTCGTAGTAGGACTTGTCCGAGTTGAAGGCGTCGATGACGTAGTTCCGGTAACGCCACGCCTGGTAAAACGTGAAGTTCCGGTCTCCTCCATTCGAATCCGCATAGCGGGCGACATCCAACCAGTGACGTCCCCACTTCTCTCCAAAGGCTGGGCGGGAAAGCAGGTCTTCCACCACCGCAGCATAAGCTTCCTGCGAAGGATCGGTGAGGAAGGCATCCACCTCTGCAAGCGTGGGCGGAAGCCCGTTGAGATCATAGTGAAGACGCTCAATCAAATCCCGGGCTTCGGCATCCTGGGCGACCGGCAGGTTCTGCAGCTCCAGATCCGCCAGGATGAACCGATCCACTGGGGACGTCGGCCAGTTGGCATTCTGAACTGCTGGAGGGGCGGATTCTTCCAAGGGGCGAAAGGCCCAGTATTGGCGAGCGCTTTCGAAATCGATCTCTCCCTTTCTCACGGAACCCGCCATGGCGGCATCTCGAGGGTCCGGCGCGCCCATGGCCACCCAGCGTTCCAGTTCCTTGATCAATTCTGGCTCCAGCTTGGACTTCGGCGGCATCTGCATGCTGGTGTCCGTGTAGCGAATCGAATGGACCAGCAGACTTTCTTCCGGCATTCCCGGCACAATGGCCGCTCCAGCATCGCCGCCCAATTGCCAACCCTCCTTGCGATCCAGGAGCAGGCCTCCCTTGCGTTTGCCGGATTCCTCCGAATGGCATTCGTAACAATGTTCTACCAGAATGGGCCGGATCTTCTCCTCAAAGTAGGCGTTTCCGTCTGCAGCGTGCCCCACGGAAGCGAGGAGCATTCCGGGGAAAATGGCGACAAGAATGTGGGGTTTTGTGCGCATCTCGGCTGAAGAAGTCGAAAGATCCGGATTTTGGACAATGAATTTGTTCCGGTTTCTTAACCCACCGGGGAACAACCACTTAGCTTTCGGTTTCTTGGCCGAAAGGTCAGGAAAAGTGTCCAAAAGAGTTCCCTGGCTGCCTTGTTTCCCGGAGAACATGATTATGGATCGAGTATTCACCCCCAAACGACTCCGACTCTTGGCCATTGCGTTGGGGATCGTCGCGCTCTCCCAATCCAACCTCGGCGCCCAGACGGCAAACCATGCCGATGTCATTGTCTATGGATCCACGCCCGGTGGGTTCTGCGCCGCCATCGCCGCCGCTCGTGAAGGCGCTTCCGTGATTCTTTTGGAGCCCACCGATCACGTTGGCGCCATGAGCACCGGCGGTCTGAGCCATTGCGACTCCAACCAGATGGTCCGGAGCACGCTCATGGGGCTCTTTGACGAATGGCACACCAGAATCGTGAAGGACTACACGGATCGTGGACAAGCGGCTCCCTATGACCCGAGCGTGAAAGATCAGTCGCGCTGGACCTTTGAACCGCACGTCGCCATGCGGGTGACTACCCAGATGCTGGAAGAAGCAGGAGTGCAGGTGCTGTCCAATTGCTACCTTCAATCCGTCGTCAAAGATGGACCTCGCATCCAATCCCTCATCACCAAGAAGGGCACCTTCACGGCCAGGGTTTTCATCGATGGCACCTACGAAGGCGATTTGATGGCGGCAGCGGGTGTCGAGTGGACGATTGGCCGGGAGGGCCGCGAGGAGTATGGGGAGTCCCTGGCGGGCAAGCAGTATCCCAAGCGGGAGATGGCTATCAGTGGCTTCGATGAGGAAGGCAACTTGCTGCCTTTGGTAACCGCCGCCGGGAAAGGTCCCGAAGAGGTAGGCGACGACCACATCATGACCTACAGCTTCCGCTTGTGCCTGACCGAGGATCCCGATTTGCAGGTGCCGATGCCGAAGCCGGATCACTACGATCCCGCCCGCTTCGAGATTGTCCGCCGCGCACTTCAGGCCGAAGAAAGGCGCGTTGGTTTTGACCTCTATCCCCTGCCTGGCAACAAGCTGGATGGGAACAACTCCATCGGTGGACAATTCTCCATCGGCCTGGTCGGTGGAGGCAAAGACTGGCACTCAGCCGATGAGGCTGGCCGCAAGAAGATCTGGGAAGCACACAAGCAATACACCCTGGAGTTCTATCACTTCCTGACGACGGATCCGGCAGTTCCCGAGAGCATGAGGGAACGCTATGCCAAGCTTGGACTGTGCAAAGATGAGTTCGCCAGCTACGACCACTTTTCGCCAGCGCTCTACGTTCGGGAATCCAGGAGAATGAAGGGAATGCATGTCCTCACGCAGATGGATATTCTGGAGGAACCGGAAAAAGAGGACCCCATCGCGATTTCATCCTTCCCCATCGACTCCCACGATTGCCAACGCATTGCCCTCCCCGGTGGGGGAGTCATTAACGAGGGAACCATCTTCCCGGTGAGACGGATCCCCGGCCAGGGTTACGCCTACCATGTGCCCTATCGCTCGATCCTTCCGAAGCCGGATCAATGCGACAACTTGCTGGTCCCTATCGCCCTTTCCTCGACCCATGTCGCCATCTCCTCGCTACGGATTGAAGGCGCCTGGATGGTCATCGGCCAAGGGGCTGGCGTTGCGGGGGCACTCGCCGCGGCTCAGGACGTGGCGGTGCAGGACCTCAACTACGCGATGCTCCGCGAGCACTTGTTGGATCAAAAGCAGGTCCTCGAATTACCCGAACCCACCGAAGCTCCCGCTGTGACCTCCTCCATTTCAACGAAGAGCCTCCCTGGAATCGTGCTCGATGATGCTGCGGCAGAGCTGAAGGGTGAGTGGTCACGCTCGACAAACTTCAAGCCCTTCATCGGCGAGGGTTACGTCTATTGTGGAGACGGCAAGTCTCCTGCCAAAGGAACGGGGAGTTCCACTGCGACCTTCCGATTTAGAGCGCCAAAAGCGGGGAAGTATCAGCTGAACATGGCTTATTCGGCTCATGAGACTCGCGCCAGAAACGTGAAGGTCACCGTGAATTCCGGGAGCCAAAGCCAGACGTTGCTGGTCGATCAATCGACGCCACTGCCTCGCGACAAACCCTTTCGCACCATCGATATTGTCCAACTACAAGCAGAGGTAGATTCCGTGATTCAGATTTCTGACGCCGATGCCTCCGGCTTTGTAATTCTCGATGCCTTGCAACTCTTGCCCGCAGAATAGCGGGTGGAACGTATTGCCCTCATATTACCCCGATGGCCGAACCTCCCCAGACTGAACGCACCGAGGCATTCCTCCGCCTCCTGGCTGAGCACGAGCGCAAGCTGGCTCTTTACGTGACCGGCCTGATCACCAACCCGCAGGACGCTCAGGACGTTCTCCAGGAAGGGAAAATCGTGATGTGGCGAGCCTTCGATCAGTTTCAGCTGGGCACCAATTTCCCAGCCTGGGCTCGCAAAATCCTCTTCCACCAGATCCTGGCCTATCGACGCCGCTCCAAACGAGAACCCTTCCAACTCCTGAGCGAAGAGATGCTGGAGATGCTGAGCACGGAAGCGGAAACCGCCCTGGCTGAAGGCCGATGGGAGAAGCGGGAAAAGGCGCTCCAGGGTTGCCTGCACAAACTTTCCCCGGAACACCAGCGCATCGTGCAGATGCGTTACCGGGACGAAGCCTCCATCGAAAAAATCGCGCATCGTGTCGAGCGAACCGACGGAGCCATTTACCGGCTCCTGAGCCGTTTGCGCCGCACTCTCTATGACTGCGTGGAACGCCAGATTCAGACATCATGACTACTGAAGAACGGGATCAACTCTTTACCTGGGCTCACGCCCACCTCGAAGGCGCACTCACGGCGGAGGACCACACCGCCTTGGAGGCACTGGTTCGCCGCGACCCCGAGGCGCGCCGGGTGTTTGCCGATCTGCTGCATGATCACGCCAGTCTCTACTGGGATCATGTGGGTGAGACCGAAGCGGAGGTCCTCACCTTCCCGGAGGACTCCAAACCAGCCTCTTTTCCGAATCCGCTCCTTTCCAGCGTCGCGGCCGGCTTCATCCTGCTGATGGCGGCGGGACTCGGCTACCTGTTGCTGCAACCCACTCCGGAGACCAACCGCTTTGCCACCATGGCCTCCACGAACGCCGCCATCTGGGCCAGCGGAGATCTGCCCACATCCGAAGGAGCTCGCTTGGGCGAAGGTCAGCTGCGTCTTCGGGAAGGACTAGCCACGCTTCGGTTTGATTCAGGTGCCGAAGTGACTCTGGAGGCGCCAGCCGAACTGAAGCTGGTCGACGCCATGAATTGCCAGCTCCTTAGCGGGACGGCTGTCACCGATGTACCCAAATCCGCCATTGGGTTTCGTATCGATACCCCTTCTGCGAAGGTCATCGATCACGGGACGCGTTTCGTGGTCAATGTGGATGGCGCTTCCGGCGCTACCAAGACTCAGGTCCTGGAGGGCATGGTGGAAGTGGAACATCCTCAGACTCAGAAAGTCGTTCGCCTGGAAGCCGGGCAGCGCAACTTCGCCGCCGGAGACCGGGTCGAACCCGCAAGCGACAGCCCCGAGGAAGGTACCTGGACCGAACCCCTGCCTCAGATTCGGCGCGGACCCGACTGGCGCATCCTCACGACCGCTACGGGCCGAGGGCAGGACGCTTACGTGGCCTCCACGGAGATCACTGAGCACACCTCGGATGTCCTGCTGCTGGTCAAGAACACGGCCCATGCCAAGGGTCCCATCCGCAAAGCCTATCTCCAGTTTGATCTGGAAAATCTGGATCGTTCCCGAATTACCAGTGCGGAGCTCCTGCTGCATTTCTATCCCACGGGCTGGGGATTGGCCTCCGTGGTGCCAGATT
>JBHIXE010000011.1:0-30591 GCA_041984905.1 Verrucomicrobiales bacterium
CGACCAGGAAGGGCCGGCCGGAAGGAGCGAAGACGACCTTGTCGAGCGGAATACCGAGGGCAGTCGCGATGGTGGCGTTGTAGTCCTCCGGAGTCACCGCGTTTTCTTCCACGGCATAACCCTTGGCGTCAGACTTGCCATAACGCTGGCCACCCACGATGCCGCCACCGGCCATCACACCAGAGAAGCAGCGCGGGAAGTGGTCCCGGCCAGCATTGGCGTTGATGTTCGGAGTACGGCCAAATTCAGTGCCGACCACAATAAGCGTTTCATCCAGCTTGCCCATGGCTTCCAGGCGATCGATCAGAGCGCTGAAAGCGGTGTCCAGGGAGTTGGCCGGGTTTTGGAAGGCCGTCTGGATGTTCTGGTGGTTGTCACAGCCGCCGCCATTGATGCGCACGGATCCGACACCCTTTTCAATCAGGCGGGCTGCCAGCAGAGCTGCCTGGCCCATGCGGTTGTTCATGCCGAACTTGGCGCGCTCTTCCTGCTTTTCCTTGCTCAGGTCAAAGACTTCCAGGTCCTTGCTCTGCAGGAAGGAGAGAGTGTTGTCATAATACTCGGTGTAAGCTTGGACATCGTCGCTGTGGAACTTGCGAGTGAAGTCCTCATTAAACACGTTCAGAGCCTCCAGGCGCTTCTGCTGACGAGCGCTGGTGATGCCTTCCGGCGGAACGGCGTTTTCCAGGCCGCGATTCGGATCGCCGATCGGCAGCGGAGAGTAAGCAGGGCCAAAGAAGCCGGCTCCGGGCAGTACACCTCCGCCAATGGTGAAAGAGGTGGGCAGATCGGAAACCTTGTTCGGCCCATGGAAACGCTGCTTCCAGGCCGCCATTTCCGGGTGCACGATGGTCGCCCGCTTTTGGTAGCCGGTCAGCATCCAGTAACGGCCCCCATCATGCGCGCCCGTTTTCTGGGTCAACGTATTGACGATGGCGAGCTTGTCGGCGCGTTTGGCGAGCTTCTCGAAATACGCACCCATCTGAATTCCATCCACATTCGTGTTGATCACCCCGATTGGGCCCTGGGTGTCCGATCCCGGCTTCGGGTCGAAACTGTCGATGTGGCTCATTCCCCCACCCATGTAGAAGTAGATGAGGTGTTTGGCCTTACCCGCGCTCCCTGCTGCATGCACAGCTTGGTCCAGGACAGGCATGAGGCTCAGGCCAAGAGCAGTCTTGGCAGTGTTCGCGGCGAACTGGCGGCGCGACAGCGGGTCGAGGCGATGTAGTGCGTCTTTCATGGAAGTAGAAGTAGATGGTTTGGTTGGAGTAGGATGAGGTAGGGATTACTGGATGAACATGAACTCACGGGTATTGAGGAGGGCCCAGATGAGGTCGGAGTAGTCCTCCCCATTCACCAGGTTTCTCGCTGTCTGCAGTTCGTCGGAACTTGGCCGGCGGTTGAGAATGCTCAGGAAACAGATTTCCACACCGTCGGACTGACTCTTGGCCGCGCGAGCGTTCTCCACGAGGTAGGAGGCGGGATCGCTCATCGTCTTGTTGGTGAAATTGCCATTGAGCATCATCATCACCTGAGGCACGGAACCCACATAGTTGGCGTTCTCGATGAGCAACTTGTCGGACTGACCAAAGGCGTAGAGGATGGAGCCGACGTTGGCAGGCAGGGGCAATTCGGATGCCCGGGCCATGGCGTCACCACCTCGGCGATTGCCCATCATCATCATTTCCTCTTCGTCTCCAGCGGTGATGTTGCCCATCTTGCCGAACTGGTCGCGAATCTTCATGGCCTGATCGAAGCTGATGTTGCTCCAATCCTGGTTCATGATGGAGCGGTATTCCTCCAGCACGCGGCGCTTCGGACCTTCCGGCTCGGCAGTGGTCAGGGCGATCATGGAATCCCAGATCTGTTCTGCCGTCATCCGGCGCAGCACGGGAGCAGGGAAGTGATATTCGCCCTGGTCAATCTGGGCCAGGGTAGGAGAGTAGGGGTTGGCCTGGCGCTGGTAGGTTTCCGTATTGTAAAGGATCCGCAGGAATCCCTTGAGATCGTAGTTCAGGCCTTTCATGAGCTGTTCCAGATAGATCAGCAGATCGTAGTTCTGGGCCTGACCATCCAGGTGACCTGGAATGTTGAAGACGGGCTCGATCTGGGCCAGTCCAAAAGCCTGTTTCCAGAGGCGATTCACGATGTTGATCGTAAAGCGGGGATGTTCCTTGGAGGTCATCCACTTGGCGAAGGCGACCCGGGAGTTCGGGTAGTCTTCCAGGTCTACAATCTCCCCGAAGTAGGTGCCGGGAGTCAGGCGTTCCTTCGGCTCGTAATCCTCGTACTTGTAATCATGAGGAAGCTCTGAAGTGGGAGTTGCACCGCCGTTCTCATCTTTGTCGGTTTGGAAGTAGGCGTAGGACTGCAGCATGTCCTCCAGACGCTGGTCGAACCGGGGCATCCGATCCTTGCCCTTGTTGATTTCCTTCCAGTGATCCTGATACTCCTTGAGCTTTTTGCGGGCGATTTCAGCTTTCTCATCACTCGCTCCACGGCCGCGCAGTTCCACTCCGCCGAAGAAGGCTGCCATCTTGAAGAAGTCACTTTGGTAAACTTCCTCAAAGGGGTGATCGTGGCATTGAGCGCAGGTGATCTCCGTGCCCGCAAAGACCGTGAAGGTATTCGACAAGTTGCAGAGCTGCATGCCCACATCCGTCAGCAGATAGCCCGTGGCGGGATTGTCCCAGTAGTAGCCTTGAGCAGTCAGCAACTCATACACCCATTCGTTCCAGGGGGTGTTGTTGCGGATCTGGTCCTTGGTCCAGTCCACATATGCGTGAGCGTGAAGACCATTGATATCATTCATGCCGATCCCGTCGCGAATCCGCAGCAGGTCGCTCATGTAGTTGAAGAAGTGGCTGACGAAAGCCTCGGAATTGAGCAGTTCATCGATCAGCTTGGCCCGCTTGTTCCGGTCGCGGTCATCCAGAAAGGCCATGGTTTCCGCGTAGGTAGGGATCCGTCCTGCCACGTCCAGGTAGATCCGGCGTACGAACTGTTCGTCGGTGGTGCGGTCAGTCGGCCAGGTCATCCGCTTCAGGAAATCCAGCTCTTCCATCCGCTTCTTCTTCTCATCCACCGTCATGCCCTCAGCACTGGGCACTTCTTTCATTTCCGCCACGATCTCGGCGTAGGAAGACTTCAGCTTCTCCATCACCATGTTGTCGATCGTCATGGCGGCCGTACCGGAATCCATCGGAGCGTTTTTCTCGATGTATTTCTGGTCGGCAGGGATGAGCTGACTAACGGGATACTCAAAAACTTTTCCGGTCTCTACCTTGAGGAGAACTTTTCCGTTCTTCATCCCCACCATCTCGGCGACGAGGGTGTTGTTGTCCTGTGAAGTCCAGGTGCGGACTTCACCCGCGAAGAGGGGATTGGCGATGAACGCAAGCGCGACGAGGGCTAGGATCTTTTTCATAAGGTGCTGCAAGAAATCTTCGATCGAAAGAGGGTGGTAGAATCCTAAGGTCTACCCCGAATTACGGGTTCGACTCCAGCCTAATTCTCAGAAAATAAGCAAGCCCTCGAGAAATTATTAAATGATTCCCAAGGGCTTGCGCCAATTTTGCCGCCGAGAGGCGGTTAGGGTGCGATCTTGTCGCACATCACCTATTTCTTCTTAAGCATGTAAGCGCCTGCCTTGCCGCCCTTGGTCAGCACTTTGGCCTCCGCGGCGCTATCTTCTGCCGCATCCACCTGCTTTTGCATGGCCTCGGCCTCGTCCGCCGCTGCGAACAGGTCTTCCTGAAGCTCTTCCGAGAGAACACTGCCACGGTCCTTGGCCACGCTCACCGCTCTGCCCAAGAGTTGCTTGGCCTCTTCATACTTGCCTTCCGCCACAAGGTTGGCAGCGGCTTCCATGCTGGTCGCCAACTCAATTTCCGCGATCCGGGCGGCGACTTCCATGTCTTGAGCCTGGGCGATCAGATCCTTGTCGGCAGTGATCTCCACACTGAGCGGTTGGGTAGAGACGCGCTGGAGATCGACGGCGCCGTCCAGGGTATTGAAGGTGAGTTCCACCGGGCTGAGTTCCAGCTTGTCGCCTGGCTTGAGGGCTTCCGGCAGCTGAAACTTCCAGAGCACGGAGCGCGTCTGACCGCTGAAGAACTCTCCCAGCGGCACCACAATGGTATCGCCATCCGTACGAGTCACCCAGCCATGCACTTTCTCCACGGTCACGCCGTCTTTCAGGGTGACGTGAAGCGCCACATTCTTGGCAACGGTCGCCGCCATCTGGCCGATTTCATCATTGAGTGTGTCGGCAATGAGCTCGGACTTCTCCACGAAGTAGTAGTTGCCGCCCCCGTGATCGGCGACGCCCGTCATGAGATCCTCGTTGTAGTCCGCTCCCAGTCCGATGGTCGTCGCCACGACACCTTTCTGGAGATACTCGCGGGCAATCCGGTTCAGTTCATTGGGTTCCTGCACCCCGCGATTCGCCAGGCCATCGGAGATCAGGAGCACGCGATTGACGTCCGCATCTGCAGCATGGGCCTCCACCTGTTTCAACCCTTCAATGAGCCCGCCGCCCAGATTGGTCGAGCCACCATCAGTGATTCGGTAGATCGCGTTGCGAACTCTGGTCCGGCTCGTTTCGTCCAGCACCACGCTGGGCACATCTACGCTCACTTCATCGGAATAGCTGATCAACGCGACGCGATCGCCGTCTCGCATGCGATCCAGCATCTGGATGGCGGCATTCCGGGCGTCCTCGATCTTGGTGCCGCGCATGGAGCCGGAGCGATCCACCACCAGGGCCAGGTTCAGGGTCTTGGCGTCTTCCTTGGATTCCTGTTCCGCGGCCTGGAGCCTGACCAACGCATGAGCGGTTCGATCTTCCGCATGCACATAGACATTCTCAAGCTTGGCGGAAATCTCCAGAGTGGAGCCGGCAGGTCCCGCGGCGGAGACCGGATAGATCGCTCCTAAGAAAGCGATCGCGCTGACGGTGAAGAGGATGGTTTTCATTCTGCATGTAAGAGCGCAGGGGTTTAGGACCGCGCCCTTGCATGCTTGGACGAGAGGGGTGGTGAGGCATTCAGAAGGATTGCCCAAAGTCCGCGAGTGACAGAACGCTGCGGAATGTTTGTCAGGATCCCTTCGCCTCTTCTTCCGTTTTCAGCTTGGAGAGATACTGCATCACATCTCGCAGTTCCCGCTTGTTGAGAATCAGGCCCATGGGAGGCATCACGGAGATGACCTCGCCGCGGGTGGCCACGTCTTTCTTGGCGATCTTGGTGACTTTGCCAGCGGGATCGCGGATCTCGATCTCGTCCTCATTCTCGCTGCGGAACTGGCCCGCGACGACGGAGCCGTCCTGCAGGGTCAGGGTAATAGTGCCGTAACCCTTGGCGATAACCTTGGTCGGTTCGACGAGGGCTTCGAGAATGTAGGGGCGTCCCTTGGCGGCGATGTTCTTCAAGTTGGGCCCAATGATGCTGCCGGCACCGTCCTCCACCTTGTGACCGCGGATGCATTGTGCGGCGAGGTGCGTCATGAAGACTTCCTTGCCAATGGCGGCATCCCCACCTTCGAGACACTCCGCATAGAGCGTGGAGGGCTGGGCCGGGTCGCGTGTCGCTTCAAAAGCTGCGAGGGCAGCGTCGAGAGAGCGTGCCTTGGCCGCTTCGATGACATCCAGATAGAGCGCAGGTTCCAGGTCGGTGATCTTGCCTGCCCAGCTTTCAATGATCGCATCGGCTTCCGGGGTGCCAACCTTGGCGAGTTGGCTCAGGGAAGCCTGCTTTTCTCTCAGTGGACCTTTCTCCAGTCGGGTGGACAGGTAGGGGACGGCCCGCTTCTTGTCCTTGGCAATGAGCAGTTCCGCGGCGTGAATGCGCAGGGTGGAATCCTTGGATTCCAGGGCGTAATCGAGCGCTTCGTCGGACTTGAGGTTGTTGAGCGCTTCCGCACGCAGCGACCCACTGACGGAGTCGTTCTGGAGAAGTTTCATGAGGTTTTCGTGCTCCAACTCGATACCCATCGTGGCGGCGAGGCCGAGTGATTCCTCCACCAGCTTGTCTTCCGTGGACGCCAACAGCTTGCCCAACTCCGGCCCGATGGCTTCGGCGATGGGTTCCAACGGGCGCGGATCGATCTTGCGATAGCGCCCATCCACGCGATCGAGCGCCGGCGGTTGGCCCCAGGCTTTCAGAGCGGCCAGGGCATCGAGGCGGAGCTTCATCGGCGCTTCCATGGATGCTGCATAACGGGCGACTTGGAGCGCGTGTTCCCGTTTGCCGAGGCGGAGATTTGCATTGATGGCCCGGCGGATCAGGGACTCGTTCTGGAACGGAGTCTTGTTGAGAGTCGCGGCAAGATCCGGCAATGATTCTTGGATGGACCAGTCATCATGGATGGCCAGGGCTGCTTCGGTGGCCACCGCTTCGTGGGTATCTCCGAGAAACTTGGCCACGGCAGGATCGGTGTTGCGGCGAAGGGCGACCACGGCACAGAGCCGCACTTCGCTGGAGTCGTGATCGACAAGATCGGCTCCAGCGCCGATTCCCTTGAGGCCTTCAATACCGGCATGACGAAGATACATGTCCTCGCCTTTGTTGTCGGCTAACAACTGCACCAGCCCAGGTTGAGCGGCCTGAATGCCGAAGTGTCCGGTGGTCGTCGCCGCAAAATAGCGCAGGCGCGGAGAGTCAGAGCCGAGCAGGGTGGTGATCTGTTCGCTGGTTCCGTCAGGGAGGCTGGTTTCTGGGTCGAGATCACTCAGCATCTTGAGGGCCTGGACTGGGATCTCTGGTTCTGAGTCCTTGAGGAGGTTCGCCAGGGTGGAGATTGCTAGAGAGTTGTCTTCCCGCGCCAACTGACCCAGCCCCCAGATGGCGTGGATCCGGCCCAGCAAGGGCTGGGATTGAGCGGCCTTGACGAGGAGCGCATCCTCACCGCGACTCACCAACTCGAATTGAGCTTTCACGCGAATCCGCTGATCCGCATGGGCGAGCAGCGTGGTCAGCTCGTCCAGAGTTGCAGCGCTGTAGTCCTTACGCATCAACTCCCGCACTTCCTGCCGCTCGGGAGATTGTTCCGCGCCCGGCACGTCGATTTTCCAGACTGCGCCGCTCTGGTTCAGGGGATAGCCACCACCCCAGTCGACGGAATAGAGTCCGCCATCGGGTCCCCAGTTCATGCCGACGAGCGCAATGCCGGTGCCGATCTGGTGGGAGTTGACCATCTCAAAGCTGGCGCCCTTGGGCTTGGCCTGGAACGCCCATTGATTGCCGCGCGGGGCTTCGGTCATGAAGAACCAGTTCCGCCATTCCGGACTGAGGGCCGTGCCGGGGTTGTAGACAAATCCCGCCGGGCCATCTTCATAGTTCACGATTGGCGGCAGGAAATAGGCGGGCTGTCCAGCCTGGTGCGGTTGCCAGATCTTCTCCGCGGTCCAGGGATTGTAACCGCTCCCCCGATACTGATAGTTGCAGCGCCAACCGGCGTCCATGTTCTGGACGATGTAGACGAAGCGCTCTTTTTCGCCGGGTTGATCGGCGTCATTATCCACGCCGAAGAGGTTGCCGTATTCGTCGAAAGCCATCTCCTGCACGTTTCGCAATCCGTGGGCGAAGACTTCAAAGTCGCTTCCGTCCGGGTTGCAGCGCATCACGCCTCCCTGGTTGGGATAGAGGAATTTCCTGCCCTCTTGAGAGGTGGTGCTGATGCCCTTGTCTCCGATCGACCAGTAGATCTTGCCGTCCGGGCCTAGAGTCAGGCCGTGCATGTCATGTCCCGCATAGGCGATGTGAAGCCCGAAACCGGAAGCCATGATTTCCTTCTGGTCCGCCTGACCGTCACCATCGGTATCACGCATCTTCCAGACGTCTGGAGCGATGGTGGAATAGACCTCGCCTTCATGCCAGAGAACACCGGCAGCAATGCCAGTGACCTCCGTCTGGAATCCATCCGCGTAGACCTGAATCTGATCGGCTTTCCCATCTCCGTCCGTGTCCTTCAGAAGGTGCACTTTTTCACTCAACACCAGGAGATCCCGGTAATCGTGAGAGCCGTCGCCGTTCATGTCCTCGATCCGCTCCTTGTTCTCCTCCGAACGCTCTGGCGCGAGCCGGTCCAGGTAGAACGCGCGCTTGTCCTGAACGGACTGGAAGCTCACGTCGTTCTCGATCCAGTCCCGGTTATTGCGGATGTCCAGGTCCTGGGATTTGCGGCGCTGGGTCTGGGTGACGTAGGCGTTGCCTTCGTCATCGACACTGATCGCGACCGGGTCTGGCACGTTGACCTCGCCACTCCACTTGGTGAACTTCAATTCCGGCTGACCGGGAACGGTTTGGGGTGCCGACTCCTCCTCCTTGGAGGATTCCTCTTGGGCAATGACAAAACCGCACAGGAGCAGTGTGGTGATGAGGATGAATTTAAGGGAAGAGGGGACCATAGATGGGGGGAAAAGGAAAACGGTAGGGCGGGGGGCTATTTCTTCTCGATCTTGACGCCGCGGATCACGACATCATCCCAGGCGCCCATATCGTCAAAGGAACCCAGGCCGATCTGGCCCCAGGTGAAGGTCTTGTCATGGGCGACCTTTTGGGGATTCTCCAAGTCATCGAAGTAGATCTCGATCAGGCCATCCTCGACCTTGCGCACGATCTTGACGGTATGCCAGGTGTCGTCCTTCCAGGGAACCGCCACATCTTCCGTTTCGGTGATCTTGGTACGAGGCGCCTCATTGACGATGAAGATCTGGCTGGAGTGCGGATCCGGCACTTCACCGAGGTGGACATAGTAGAAGTGAGCCGGGTCCTGGTAACCAAAGAACACGCACATGTCCCGGTGACCGCGTGAGGTCTGCAGCGTCTTGACCTTGGCCGTGAAGACGAAGTCACCGACCACAACGTCTTTGAGCAGGGAAATGCTGTGGGGGCTCCGATGCGGAGGCTGGTAATCGCTCTTGCCGAGAAGGTGGTAGACCTTGGAACCGTTCATCTCTTCCACGACCCATTTCTTGGTGTCGGTGGGCTCCCAGTTTGCTGCGCCGCTTTCAAAGTCGTCTTCGTAGACGACCGGTAAATCCTCCGCCATCAGCGGCAGGGTCAGGAGGGAGAGGGCAAGGACAAGGAGGGATGGGATCTTCATGGTTCGAGGATGGGGGACAATGGAGGAATGAGAACTACTCCGTATCACCATTGCCCAGATTTTGGTAGTATTTGGACATTCGTCGACCGTGTTCGTCATAGGCTGCCTCAAAGATTTCCGCGGCCCGCTCGGCTCCGACCACCGCCCCTGCCGTCAAAACCTTGGGCGGTTGACCCGCGTCAGTCAGCCGTTGGGCCACCTCCGCTTTGATCGCGTTGATAAGCAGGCAGCCGCCCACGGTCGAGCCAGGCGCGACTGGAGTTTCGAGCCCTTCAATCCGGATCATGGCATCGCCGACGGGAGCGCCGGTATCCAGAACCAGATCCGCGTAGTCCGCCAGCTTCTTGCCGGAAGCGTGCTTGGAAGTGCTCGCATCAGAATGTTTCTGGCTGATCAGCGCCACAACCCGGACGCCCCGGGCCTGGAACTCCGCGGCCATCTCGATGGGGACGATGTTGCAGCCGCTGGAAGAAATCACCAGGGCCGAATCGCCCGGCTGGAGATCGAAGTTCCGCAGGATCCGGTTCGCCAGGCCGCTGACGTTCTCCAGAAACATGGCCTGACGCTGACCATTCGCGCCGACCACCAGGTTGTGAAAGGTGAGGGAGAGTTCCACGATGGGGTTGAAGCCGGGGAAGGACCCGTAACGCGGCCACATCTCTTCCACCATGATACGGGAATGGCCGGACCCGAAAACGTGCACCATTTGGCCGGCCAGGATCGTTTCCGCAAACCAGTCGGCCGCTTGCTGGATAGGATCCGCCTGACCTTCCACCACATCGATGAGTTCGCGGCAGTGCTGAAGATAACGAAGGGAGGGGGAGGTGACGTCGCTCATAAGGAGGGTTTCGCAGGGGAGGATGGCTGAGTGTCGGCAAAATGAACGGCGCCGTAGCAGCCCGCCCATTCACCCAGCTCCACGCCCCTGATCTTCACGCGGTGATCGTTGGGGCGCCACTCAAAACTGGCCAGCTTCTCCTCAAGGGGTTCGAAGAGGACGGCGCCCGCCTTGGCAATGCCGCCGCCGAGGAGAATCAATTCGGGGTCCAGCACGTTGATCAGTCCCGCGATTCCCGCCGCCAGATCCGTCACGGTGGCGTCCCACCAGATCCGTGCATCATTGTCATGGGAGCGGGCCGCCTCCACCAGTTCCTCAGTCGATTTGAACCTGCCCTTGGTGCGGTGACGGATCGTGCAATCGCCAATCCGGTCTTCCAGGCTCCCGGGCGTACCGCAGATGTCGCCCTGACCGTTGGGGTCCAGGCTGATGTGGCCAAGGTGCCCTGCTCGACCGAGGTGACCGGTGATGAGTTGGCCTCCAGAGACGATCGCGCCACCCACTCCAGTGCCGAGAGTGAGGAGAAAAACGTCGGCCACGTCCTTGGCGGCTCCTTTCCAGATCTCGCCGATGAGGGCGGCATGAGCATCATTGAGCACCGTGGTGGGCCGTTGCAGATAGGTGCCCCAGGCGAAGTCCTCCAGTCCTTCCAATCTGCCGGGCATGAAACGGATCGCCTCATGATTTCGATCCGCGAGTCCCGGGGCGGAAAGTCCCACCACGGAACTCTCGCTCCCCGCCTTGGCCTCCAGTTGCAGCAGTACCTCTCGAACTCCCGCGGCCCAGGCCGGAACGCCGTCGTCAAATTCGCCGTCTCTGGTCGGGACGGTGGCCCGGGCGATCTCCTCACCAAGGTCCAGGTCAAACGCGGCGCCTTTGATATTGGTGCCGCCGAGATCGATGCCGATTCCCAGCTTCATCTGCACAGGTTAGGCAGTTCGCCGCCCTAATGTCCAGACACGGTCCACCCTCCATCCACGGCAAAGACCTGGCCGGTGACAAAGCGCGATTTGTTTCCCAGCAGATAGAGCACGGCTTCATCCAGATCTTCGGGTGTGCCAATCCTCCCGCCGTCGAGAGGTTGCTTGCGATGCACAAAGTCCATGATCTCCTCATTTCCCTGGGCACGCTGGGACATGGGCGTGGCAACCAGGGCCGGGGCGATCACGTTCACGCGAATGTTCTCCGCGGCATAGTAGGACGCGATCGATTTCGAGAATCCCAGGATCGCGGACTTGGCCGCGGCGTAGGCGTGGGAGGCAAAGTGAGCTGGAGAAGGGGAATAGCCCAGCACGCTGCCCATATTCAGGATTACGCCGCTGGGATCGGGACGAGAGCGGAAACAGCGGATGGCCGCCCGATTAGAGTAGATCAGAGAGTTCAGGTTCAGCTGGATGGTGTATTCCCAACCATCGTCGGTCAGTTCGTGGAGAGGGCCATCTCCTTGGGATCGGCCGCTGCCTCCCGCCACGTGGTACAGTCCATCCATGGAGCCGAAGGCGCTCTCCAGAGCCGCGATTGCTCGCTCGGCGGTGGTGGGATCGGTGGCGTCACCGCTCATGCCCTGGGCGGAATCCCCCAGTTCTTTCAGGGCTGTAGACAGGCTCTCCTCGGAACGTCCCACGAGGAAAACCCGGGATCGTTCCCGGACCAATGCCCGGGCGGCAGATAGACCCAGGCCGGTCGTTCCTCCCATGATCAGGTAGGTGCGATCTGCCACTCCAAAAGCATCCGGGAAATCAGGCATGGCACATGGTTTTCGCGGTAAGCGAGCATTGCAACGTCCAACAGAGCCCGCTTAGGTGCGAAGTCGAAGGTAGGAGATGAACCCCCCACTGGAACAGACCAAAACGGAAAAACTCAAGGCGGCTGGGTTTTGGATTCGGCTCGCCGCGCATGGGATCGACCTGAGCATCGTCATGATGATCATGTTGCCGGTCAGTTTGCTGCTCGCCATTCGCATGGCCATGGCTGGCACCGCAACCATCCAATACAGCCCTTGGTGGGATGTCGTCTTCTACGTGATTGTGATCCCCCTGCTGGTGCTTCTATGGCGCACGATGCAGGCGACCCCTGGCAAGCGGCTCTGCGGACTCGTGGTCGTGGACGCGGTGACGGGAGAGAAGGCCTCGATCCGCAAGCTGACCATTCGGTCCTTCTCTTACATCCTCTCCTCCCTGCCCATCATATACCCGCTGACCATGCCGTTGACGGGCCAGAAGTTTGCCTTCCCTCTCTGTTTTGGATTCCTCTGGATCTTCATCAGCAAGAGGAACTACGGATGGCATGACATCGTCAGCGGCGCGATCGTCGTGGAGAAAGCGACGCTTCCCGAGGGGAAATCCGAAATCCGAAACTCGACTTCCGAATCTCAAACCGTGCAGGGGTAGAACTCCCGAAGGACGCGAGGCGCCTCAGAGGTTAAAGCTTTGGATTTCAAGGCTTCGGATTTCGGATTTCGGATTTCGAAATGGAAAAAAGGGGTGCGCGGGAACACTCACTCCCGGCACCCCATATCTAGCAATAACAGCACTATGAAAAAGTCGGCCCCTTATTTGATCGTCTCGTAGGTGGGCGCCATGGAAACCCCTGGGCTGGGCAGCATGCCATATTCATTCGGCCATGCTGGTGGGTTCTGGCTGAAGTAGCTCTGCCCTGGCTTGTCGTAGGCGGGAGAACGATCATACCAGACAAAGGGATTGGAACGGGACTGAGAGTAGTCGTGGGGAGGATAGACGCCCAGATAGGAATAGTTGGTGAGCCGCTGCTTGAACTTGGGGGCTCCGAAATAGCGGGAGGGCTTGTCCGGATACCCGGCGACAGGCTGAACCATTTGCTGAGGGGCCTGATAGCGCACTTGAGTGGTTGGCTGGTAACGAATCTCCGTCATCGGCATGGGCGTGTCGTAATACACGGGCATGGGAGAATAGCTCTCCGTCACCACGCATTTGCCGGACATGGCGGAGCCATAGCGGGGGCAGCAGCCCTGCTTGGGGTGACAAGCGGACATGGAGAGAGCCAGCCCAGCCAAAGGGAGCAGGAAAAGGAGTCGGAGAGACGGATGTTTCATGGAATTAGGTTGTTCAGCGGGAGCAATCGATAATAGTATTATAGCCTAAATTTCGAGAATTCCTAGAAATCTATAATTTCCATAATATTTTCCTGCGGATCCACGGGAAGGGTGTCGGGCCTAACATGATGCTTGACGCACGTCTCCCATCGTGTTTTGTGGAAATTGGGCTGGGAACTCGAAGCTAACCTCCCCCATCACCCCATGCATTCAGCGACAGAGCAGACGATTACATTTAACTGCCCGTCCTGCGGAACCAAGCTCCGTGTGCCCAGCACGATGGCTGACCAAATTGGGCCATGCCCGGTTTGCAACGCGATGATCTCCGCGCCCAGCGCGCAGCCACCGCTTTCGTCCTCGATCCCCAAGTCTCCAGCGAGTCCAACGCCGAGTCCTGATCCGGCGAGCTCGAAATATGGTGGGGCGGAATTGCCGCCACCGACCTCCAGCAACGCCTACCCGCCAGTTGACGATACCCAGGACCCACCGGATCCAATGGGAGGCTGGGGCACGCCCTCAACGGGAAATTCCAGCAAGTATCCTCCTGCTCCGGGAGCGGATAGCGCTCCAGTGGATCCGTATCAGAATCCCTACAGTGGATATGATTTTGACCAGGGAGCCTCTCAACCCATGCCCATGGAGGACGACGGGCAGGGATACGACGACGCTTCCCAAGGGTATAACGATGGCAATCAGGGGTATGATGACGGCCAGGGTTACCATTACGATTCTCAATACCAGGGATATCAAGACACCGATCCGTCCGCTCAGGATGGCACCGGGTATGCCGACCCCTATGCCGGCTATTCACAGCCGCCCCAGACTGGGTATGCGCCCTACACTCAGGAGGCCGCCCAGCAAGAGACGGTAGGGCACGCATCCGAGACGGATCGCTACGGCCGGCCAGTTGACCGGACCTCTCCGGAGCCGCTTTACGCCAAGAAGAAGCAGTTCCCCGTGGTGCTCGCCGTACTGTTTGTGGCGGTCATCGGGGGAATTGGGTTTCTGCTCTACAAGCTGGACATCGTCAATCTGAGTTCTTTGGGCGTCACGCCTGCCAAGGAAGACGCAGAAATTTCCGTGGAATCCTCCAATCTGTTGCCCTCCAGCTTCCAGGACTCCGAAGGGACGACGAGCAGTGCGCCCGGCGAGACCACGGAGGTCGCTTCCCTGGGCGATACCGTTCCGCCGGATCCTGCAGCTATGTCCACTCCGGATGCGGGCACTCCGGGCAGCAAAGCGGTTCCGGGTGGTGAGCCTTCCGATCAGGAACCCGGCGGAGTACCGGGAATGACGGGCCCCTCCATGAGCGAAGATTCCGCGGGATTGCCCAGCAGCAAGTTGGCCGCGCCCCGCAAGACGATTCAGCAGTTCCTGCAGGCAGCGACCTGGGAAGAGCGGTTGCCCTACATCTATAAGGGCGAAGAGCTGAAATCCAAGATTCGCGATTATCACGCGACCCATGAGGACGCCGCCATCCTCGATTACCGGCTCGATTTCTTTCATACCGAAGTCGATGAAGCGACGGGTCATTCGGTGTTCGTCTTCTTCCTCACCTTTGCAGGGGATCAGGATGGATTCCCCATCGTGGTGATCGATCAACAGGGCACCTACGGACTGGATTGGGAGCTCTTCGTCGAATTCCGCGACCGGCACTTCAAGACCTTTGTGGAAGAACAACGCAAGGCCCCGGAATCCTTCCGCGTCGTTATCTGGCGAGTGACCTACTGGCCGCCGGATCGCGATCAAATTCCGGATGTCGATTCACTGATCTGTTACCGGATCGACCCTCCCTATTCCGGGTTCACACAGTTCGCATTTGTTCCCAAGGACACCGAGCGTGGGCAAAGTCTGCTCAACAAGCTTTCCTGGCAGGCCGATCCCCTGGCCGCCGAAGTGGAAATGCATTGGGAGGTCTTCCCCAATGGCCGTCCTTACCTGACGATCGACCGCATTCTCTCCACAACCTGGGTGAAGCCCTAACCAGGGCGCCAGTTCTTCTTCCCGGTGATTCAATTCTGCGAATTTTCGCGGGATTCCAGGTTGTGTTTTTGTTAGGGTTGGTCGATAGGGAACCTTCGCGTTCTTCAGTCCCCTGACCTCTGTGGTGGGTCTAACGAAGGCGCTCAAATAGTCAACATATCTTTAAAATTAAGAAAAATGGGATTCAGGGTTGTGAGGTCTCGTCCATATGCTAGGATCATCGGGTTCGATACTCACCTGTATAGCCACACAACCCTTTTCGAATGTCCTTCACGTTTCGAAACCTTTTCGACACTTCCAAAAAAGTCTTGGAAAGCGCTCCAGGACCTCACGGAACCACCGCTTCGGCCGCGACTATGGACTCCATGGAACCGGCTGCCAATTCGAACCAGGGTTATCCCAAAACTCCGCCAGCAAGTGGTGTGATGGAAGCTCATGAAATGAAACCAACCCGCTCTTACACACTGGATGTCTCGGACCTGATCAAGTCCATACCTCCACAATACCTTTCAACTGCAACGCCTCCGCCACAGAAGGTGACGTTGCAGTTGCCGGAGACAGCGATTGACTCCGCGCATGGCCGGTTGCTAACGACTCTGGGAGAGATCTACCGGGTCTGTCCGCACCTGTTTTCACAGCCCATCTCGGAAGCCAATGATGCGAAGATTCGCATCGAGTTGCCCAATCGGCACAATGCTGGCCCCGTCAGTCCCCAAATGGGGCAGGGGCACGCGCCAGTGGTGCCAAGCGCTCAGGCGACAGGGTTCCCAGCTCCCGGCCATGGTTCCAATGGCGCAGGGGCCGGTCACGCCAACGGAAATGGAGTGGCGAAAACACCCTTTGAAGTCGTGACGGGCCGGAATGGCACCAAAGTGCCTGCCAAGCCCATTCGACCAGCCATGTCCTCTGATCAGGGGCAGCCACGGCCAGGTCATCAGTATGAGAGGGTGCGGCCCATGTCGCCTCCTCCTGCGGGCGTTCGGCCACGGGTGAAGGTGGATGAAACGACCGACTGTCCACCCACCTTGCTCACTTTTGAACTTTCCAAGATTCTGACGGGCGTCGAAGTGCGGCAGCTCGGTATTGAGGTTGCCACGCTTCCGAAACTGGGACAGGCGCGCCTCCCGTTGTCGCTCATCAAATCCCAGCTGGCCATGGGGCGCGTGGTGGCGACGATGGCGCAACTGCTGGAGAACGCGGATGAAGCGACTCGCCAATTGCTCGTTCGCGCCAACCCGAATCTCGAAGTGCCGATCCCGCTGAAGGAAATCTTCCACCAACTGCCGGAAGACACTGCTGAATTCGGGCCGCCAGTGCCGAAGATCAATCCCGGTTTCGATAGCGAGATCGAGACGCCTTTCTCACGGCAGGCCAAGCAGGAAGCCGAACGCGGATTCCCGGTGTCGCTGGGGCAGGGCAATAGTCGCCAGCCCTACGATCAGTCGGGATTGGCGATGCGCGCGGAACATGATCCCGAGCCGGTGGCTGCAGAGCCCGTCAAGGCGATGGTTTCGTCTCCTGGCGATTCGTTTGATCAACTCCAGCGCCAGGCAGCGAAGCAGGTGAGCCAGCCTGCGGCGACTCCAGTCGCATCCGCTCCCCGGGCTGATGATGATTTGCTGGATGCTCTGGATGGTGCCCGCTTGTTCACGGCGCCTCCAAAGGCGGAACGGTCCAAGCCAGCGCCGGCGCCGGTTGCGACACCTGCGACTCCTTCCAGCCCGGCTACACCAGCGCCTGGAGCGGGTGGTCGAGGACTAGGATTTCACTCAGCCGTGAAGGATCTGGAGCTGCGTGCCATCTTCGGTCTCGATGAGTCCTTTACGCCGGATCTCGTGGCGAAGCTCACGAACGAACTTCCGGGCATCTTGGGATGTGTGATCTTCCAGCGGAACAGGGGGCTGCTCTGCAAGAGCCTGCCTGTGGAGATGCAGAATGGAGCGATGGCCGATCAGATCCCCGGGCTTTATGAGAAAGTCGTCGGTCTGTCTGGCGACCTCGGTTTCCATGATACGGAAACCTTCACCCTCCACACGGGGCACGGCGTGCTCAGTTTCTTTGGAGAAGGGGATTCCTGCCTGAGTATCCTGCAGCAGGATACCAACTTTGAACCAGGAGTCAGGGAACGGCTCGTGTTGATCGCGCGAGGATTGGCGAAGCTGTTGAACCCGGAGGCAAAGCCCTGAAAGCCTGGATGTCAGGCCAGGGAGGCCTGACGCATCTAAAGAACTTAAGATTTTCAAAAGTCCCATATCATGGCGTTAGTTAACCACGAATCTCGCGAAGTGCAGTTCAAGATTGTCTACTGTGGACCTGCCTTCAGCGGAAAGACTACGAATCTGCAGCATATCCATGCCCAGATTGATGAGGACCAGCGCGGTGACCTGCTTTCCATGGCCACCTCCACGGACCGGACCGTGTTCTTTGATTACTTGCCGATTGATGCAGTACTGATCAAAGGCTACCACACGCGATTCCAGCTCTACACGGTGCCCGGCCAGGTCGCCTACAATGCCACCCGTCAGCTGGTGTTGCGTGGCGTGGATGGGCTGGTGTTCGTTGCCGACTCTTCACCCGAGAAGATTGAAGAGAACGCCCAGGCGCTTCGCACCCTGGAACAGAACCTCAATCAGAACGAGCTCTCCTTTGAGGATCTGCCGCTCGTGCTCCAGTACAACAAACGGGATGTGCCGGGAGCAGTCGAGGTGGAACACCTCAATCTGGTGCTGAATCAGAGAAGCCAGCCGGTGCCTTTCCTGGATGCGGTGGCTTCCGAAGGCTATAACGTTTTTGCGACCCTGAACGCAGTGTCTCAGGAGATTCTTCGCCGTTTCCACGCATCGCCACAGGCTGCGGAAGTGGGAGGCGGAAACGATGCACTTGCGGCTGCGCAAGTTTGATCGTTGTATAGCCGCAGCATCATTCATCCGAAAGGAGCACCGAAGTCATGATAGGAGGGGAGCCTTTGAGCGTTCTGGCGCAGTCAGGAGACTATCACTTGAACCTTACGACCAAGCTGGCCGAGGGGTTCCGGAGTTGCCTTCGAGACTTCCTTGCGGAGACGGATTGCCAGATGGTCGCCCTGATTGAACGCAGTGGTGCGGTCATCGTGAGCGAGCAAAAGGAAGATGCTGCCGGTCTCCCTCGAGGCGATTCCCTCGGCGTCCTGGTGGCCGGGTTGTTCGCGGCCACCCAGATGATGGCTGACATGCTGGGCAATGGAGAAGATGCCCCGGAGGTCTTCTGCCACGGCACGAATCAACACGTGTTCCTGGCTCCCGTCAGTGCGGAGTTTGCTCTCATTGCCGTTTTCCGGGAAGGAGTCGCCGTGGGAGTGGTGCGGATGCATGCCAAGGAAGCGGCCGAGAAGATGCTGGGCGATTTACGGCAGGTTGTGAAGAGCCGGACGGCCTATTCCAACAGCGAGTCCGAGTCCAGTGGGGGCGGCATCGGCGACGGTCCCTTCTCTCGCTATAAGTAAGGCGGGGACTTTTTCCCATGCGCTCAGGCGTTTGGTGACCTGGAGCCGGATTTCTCGGAGTTCGGAGTTGGTTCTGCGCAGCTTTCCTTTTACCATAGAGGGCCCGTCTGCTATAGGAACTAAGCCACGGGCCAAGTCTTCTGATCCGGAGTTTCGTACATGAACGAATTGTTGAGCAAAGGTGGGCCGCTTATCTGGCTCCTTCTTGGTTGTAGTTGCCTATCCCTGGCAATCTTTCTGGAGCGCTACCTCTACTTCCACCGGGTGCGAATCAATGTCAGCGACTTCCTTCACGGCCTCCAGAACCTGTTGCGCAAACGCAGCTTCGCGGAGGCGATGCACGAATGCGCCGGCACTCCTGGGCCGGTCGCCCGCGTGGTGCACTCGGCGGTGCTCCGCCATGAAGCGCCCCGGGATGAACTGAAACAGATTGTCCAGGAAGCCGGTCAGCTGGAAGTGCCCAAGCTGGAGAAGAACCTGGCGGTGCTGCGGAACATCGCCTACGTGGCGCCTTTGATTGGCTTGCTTGGCACCATCATCGGTTTGCTGAAGACTTTCGTGCAGATCAGCCAGAGCAGTGGCTATGCAACCGCGTCCCAAATGGCCGTGGGCCTGTATGAAAGTCTGGTGACTTCGGCGGTGGGAATCGTGGTCGCGATCCCTGCCTTTACCTTTTACTCCTACCTGGTCGCGGTTTCTCGCAACCTCATGCATGACATGGAGCGAGCGGGCATTGAGGTGGTGAACATCATTCACGACAACCGGCGACGGAAGAGTGAAATCATCAGTTTCCGTCAGTCCGAGGAAACTGAAGAGGAAGCCAAGGGCTGAAACGGGTTTGCCTGCATGCCGTCAATTGAGCAGCAGGGAACAACGCTGAAAGGTAGTCCATGAAACTGGAAAGCACCCTGCGGGACAACGCCGCCATGCTTTACGCAGCGCCGATTCTGGATGCGATGCTGCTCATCCTGATCTTCTTCCTGCTCTCCTCCAGCCTGGTGTTGAGGTCCGGCATTCCGGTGGACATTCCCAAGTCCGCCTCAAGCTTGCCTCCAGCGGAAGCGTCCCACGTCATCACGGTCCTGCGAGGCACTTCTCCCCAAATCTACTTCAATGAGAAGGAGATCCAGCTGGATGACCTGGCGGATGAACTGGATCAGGCGTCCTCAGAAGCGCGCTACGTCATCATTCGGGCGGACCGGGAAGCTGCTTTCGGGGCGATTATCGACATCTCCAATATCGTTCTGGATAAGGGCCGGGGGCTGGAGTTGGCTTATGCCACCAAGAGCGACCGTTGACGATGAGTGAGGCAAGCCCTGAGACCACCGAGAAGACGCCGCTGCTCTTCCGTTGGAAGCCCCAGCGCCTGATGGACTGGCGGCTGCCGTTCTGCCTTTTTGCGGCGATCTTTGGTCATGCGTTTGCTTTCTACGTATTCCGCGTGGTCTATCCACCGGCCGATCAAGTCGTTCCAAGGTCGACCACGGTTGCGATTCTGCATGAAGACAACGCGGATGCCCGCAAGTTGCTGCATCAGCTGGAAGACCGGATTTTCTTTGTGTGGCCGGGAGAGGGGACGGAAATCGAGGAGTGGTCCCCGGCCAAGAAACGGATCGAGTTTGGCCCCTCGTTTCAGTCCTATGACATTTCCCTGCGAGAAACGCCTCAGCCGCGGTGGAAGCTGGACCAGAAATCGACCGATTCCGGAGAATTGATGGCTTTCCCGGCACCCGAGGCTTTGCCAGAGGCCTCTTCTGAGATTGACCCCGCCGCAGTGCCTCGCCTCACGATCGAGACGGTTCCGGAGCAGAACCGGGACTACCAGGTGCACGAGGAGCAGTTCCGGCAGGCGCTGAACTCACCCACCGGAAGATTGCGCGCCTACATCAGCGTGGAGGAGAGCGGTCGCGTGCGGAACTGGAATGAACTGGAGCGCTCTAGCGAATCCGAAGAGCCCGATACCTTTAAGCTGGCTCAGTCGATCCGGTTCGCGCCCCGTCCCGGCGAGCCCTTGCAGTGGTTCTGGATTGAGGTTCACTGGTAGGTAGGCAGTCCACCATCCCGGCAAGTGTTTCACGTCACCCTCAAAACCCTCATCGTGTCTTACCTGGTTGTGTTTCTGGGAGGACTCTTTATTGTTTGGCTAGTGGGGGAGGTGCTGAACAAGCGGCGGGAACGGCAGAGTCGCAAGAACCGGCTGGTGTGCCAGATCTGCGGCTACGTCGATGAAGACCGCAGTGAGAACCCCTTGCCGGAGTGCCCCGAATGCGGTCGCCCCAACGAAAGGCACCTCGTGCAGGACTTGTAATCCCCCACACCATCAGGATATGCTCGGCTCTTTATGGAAGGAAACGCTTTCCCGAGGGCGATTTTCATAGTCTTTTAGTAGAATGCGGGTGCAGGACCGCGGGCAGAAATCGCCTTGCAATGTCCTCTCCCCGGTAGATGTATAGAGATCATTGTCCGGCTCATGGAACGTAGAGTGGTTGTAACTGGTATTGGTGTCGTTTCGCCCATTGGAAACGATTTAAAGACTTTTTGGGATAGTCTCCTGAAGGGGCGTAGTGGTATTCGCAAGATCGATTGTTTCGACACATCGGACTATGATTGCAAAATTGCCGGGGACGTTCGGGACTACGATCCCACTTCCTACTTCAGCGATCCCAAGGTCGCTCGCCGTTGTGACCGTTTTACCCACTTGGCCATGGGTGCCGCCAAGCAGGCCGTCGAGCATTCCGGAATTGATTTCGCACCCATTGATCCCTTTCGCGCCGGCGTGCTCATGGGCAGCGGCATTGGCGGTCTGATGACCTTTGAGGGGCAGCACAAGGTGCTCTTGGAGAAGTCACCATCGCGGGTGAATCCCTTTGTAATCCCCATGATGATCACCAACATCGCCAGCGGGTTGATCTCCATGGAATACGGCCTGCAAGGGCCCAACATGTGCATCGTCACTGCTTGCGCCACCTCGAACAACAACATTGGGGAAGCCTGGCGCATGATTCGGTTTGGAGATGCCGACGTGATCATCGCCGGTGGATCGGAAGCCTCCATTTCGCCTCTTGGTCTGGCTGGGTTCGGCAACATGAAGGCCCTTTGCAGCAACCGGAACGATGATCCTGAGCATGCCTCCCGTCCGTTCGATGTGGATCGCAGCGGATTCGTCATGGGTGAGGGAGCTGCCGCAGTCGTCCTGGAAGAGCTGGAGACCGCCAAGAAGCGGGGCGCCAACATCATTTGTGAGCTGGCCGGTTACGGTGTCTCCGCGGATGCCTATCACATCACTTCGCCGCACCCGGACGGGATCGGGGCGAGTCGCTGCATGGAAAACGCCATGGGTCACGCCAAGCTGAACAAGGAAGACGTGCACTACATCAATGCGCACGGCACTTCGACTCCGCTTGGGGACGTCTGCGAAACGCGCGCCATCCAGCGCACCTTTGGCGATCACGCCCGCAACGGATTGCTCGTGAGTTCCACCAAGTCCATGACCGGCCACCTTCTCGGAGCCGCTGGTGGTGCCGAGTTGGCCGCTTGCGCCATGGCCATCCAGGAACAGGTGGTGCCGCCCACGATCAATCTGGATAACCCGGACATCGAAGCCGGTTGCGATCTGGACTACGTGCCCCACAAGCCTCGCGAGACCAAGGTGGAAGCCGCGGTGAGTAACTCTTTCGGCTTTGGCGGGCACAATGCCTCGATCGTGATGACCAAGTTCAAGGGCTAAGCCTGCGAACTGGTAGTCGAGTGACGAACCCCCTGGAATTCAGGCATTCGCCTCGAAGAGACCACCCGGGTTTTCCTGGAAGGGCTTCTCGTTGCGGCGGAGATCTGGCAGGTGCAGGATTCGGAGCAATTCCGCCGTTTCCGCAGCGCTGAATGTGGCGAGGGTGAGATCCGTGGGCTGCGTGTGATCGGGACGGTAGGGCTCGTTGATTGGGCTCTGCGCCAGATGATTGTGGCCTCCAGAACGGAGCTGGGCTTCCCAGAGATCGATGAAGCGTTCCTTGGCCTCGGTCAAGACATCCGGATCCCGGTGACGCACCCGGTACCAGGCCTCGATAAACGGCCCAAATAACCAGGGGAAACAGGTCGCATTCTTGATGCGGTCCAGGGTGAAGAACCGGTTTTCCAGGGCGGAGACAATGAGGCTGGCCTTGCCCTCATCCACGCTGACCAGGGGGAGCCCGCCGATAGCGAGGATCTGCTCCAGGCAGAGGGAGTTGTCCCGCTCCATGGGCGCGTTCGGATAGTAGCGAAGAGCGCGAGTCAGGTAGCCATGGTCCTCCGACCAGAAACTCTGTTCAAACCCGGCTCTGGTCAGATCGAGCTGAGCCTTCCACTTCGGCTCAATCAGGGTGCCGATCCAGAGAGCGGTGATCCAGAGGGTCTGCACCTCCACGCGTTTCTGGCAGGAGACCTTGCCCGTTTCCGTCTCCAATGGCTTGACCGGAATCTCCGCCAGCAACCCATCCTCATCCATATAGGCACGCCAATTCAAGTGCTCCAGAAAGGTGGTGAGAATCTTGCGGACGCTGGCAGTGATGCGCTCCCGTTCTGCTGGACCCAGGATCCGTCCATTCCGGTCGGAAGCCCGGCAGTATTCATACACCGCGATGATATACCAAAGGGAGGACTCGGGAGAATCGTAGTTGGGGCTGCGCTGATGCTCGGTGATGTGCGAGGGGATCATCCCGCAGGCGATACGGTTTCGCCAGGTCTCCAGCACACTGCCCACCACATCGAGCCGGCCTGGACTCAGGCAGATGCCACGAGACGCGATCAGGGCCTGAGAACCTTTCTCCGTGCCGAGCGGGAAACCGGAGATCACCGTTTTGCCCTCGGCGCCATCCACAATGTATTGGTCGGCCGCCAGGTCGAGTCCACTGCGGAAGAGCTTGCGCCGGGTCCGCTCCGCATTGCGCAGCTTGTTCGCCAGGTGCGCCACTTCGTTGGCCGTGCGAGGATCCGCGCTCATCGCTTCGGCCGTTCCGCCAATGATCTGGGCGCGAGTCTTCGTGGTCAGTTCCCAGCGAAATTCCCCGGGGCTGGCCAGGTCTTCCGTGCCGGAGTGGTCATAGAGTTGATCCTTCAGCCAATAGCCGTCCTCCTCAAACTCGCCATCGGAAAGCAGGGCCAGGGTCGGGGCGCCCTGGGGTAGCTTCCAGACGAACTGGCGAGGAGAGGGACGCTCCGGGATCAGATCGATCTCCTTGGATTCCTTTCGCGTGGAATTGACGGGCCGGCCGGAAATCAAGGGGCGCACGCGGAGGATGGCCGGAGTGGGGCACACCTCCAGGTGCCAGGAAAAGACAAACTGATCGCTCCCATGTCTCGCCAGGCATTCGAACTGGAGGATGCGGCCCTTGCCCAGATCATAGATCCAGGAGGGCCAGGGGCGGGACTCAAACTGGATGAAGCGCTTTCTTCCGTCCGGCTCAAAGCGTCCATCGCCAAACCGGTTGGTGCTCAGGGGAATCACCTCATCCTCAAACTCGATCCGCACGTCGAAGCCGCTCAGGAGCACGTAGCGATCGATGGGCGGATGCTTGGCCACCACCACCATGCCCTGAGTGGGCCATTGGCGAACGCCGCCCAGAGTCCCGCAGCAATAGCCGCCCAGGCCGTTGGTCTCCAGAAACTGATCCAGCAAGCGCAACCGGGAGTGCGTCCGATTGGGCGCCACAGCTCGCTGTTGATGGGTCGACATAAAAGGTCCTGGCCCCGGCGCGGCTTCCGGATTCGTAAACGTGAACTTGGTTAGTAGGTGATCACAGCGTGAATGTGCGAGTCTGGCTTCAGCTTCTCGCGACCGTTGAGGAAGGCCAGTTCGATGAGGAAGGACGTGCCCACCAATTCGCCGCCGAGCGCCTCAACGAGCGCCTGAGACGCGGCCGCCGTTCCGCCAGTCGCCAGCAAATCGTCCAGCAGGAGCACCTTCTCACCATGATGCAGAGCATCCTTGTGGATCTCCACTTCGGACTCGCCGTACTCCAACGTGTAGCAGATGGAATGCGTCGCCCAGGGCAGCTTGCCTTTCTTGCGAACCGGGATGAAACCGGCATTCAGTTCAATCGCTGCGGCCGAGGCAAAGATGAATCCGCGAGCGTCGATCCCAATCACTTTGGTGATGCCCTGATCGCGGTAAGGGGCGACCATGCACTCAATGGCCATCCGGAATAGTTTAGGGTCCGCTAGAATCGGAGTGATGTCCTTGAAGATAATCCCGGGTTTGGGAAAGTCCTGAATGTCACGAACCGCCGCCTGAAGTGTGTCTTGGGTCGCCTGATCCACAGGGGATGGATACCCGACGCAGCGGCTGGGGTCAAGCTGCCCTGACAGGTTCCACTGGGGGATTCGCCCGTGGGGTTGAACTCACAGCCGGGCTGAGGTTACGTGATCCTGTGTCTGACAACGCTTCTTCCCCTAAGCCCATCGACCATCCGGCGGCCTGGCGTGGCGCCGAACTCGCTCAGCGTGAGGATTGGATGCTGCATTTGAGTGCCGCCGATCTGGAGGAGATCGATGCCGCCTTGAAGTTTTCCCAGAGCGCGCCGGAGGAATTTGGGCTGGAGTCCTTTCCTCTGCCTTTGTTAGGTCCGAGGCTCGCTGGAATCCAACGATCCCTGGAGGAGGGAAGTGGCGCGACCATGATTCGTGGGGTTGACCCGTCTGCCTATTCTGAAGCGGATTTCCGCCGGATCTTCTGGGGCCTCACCCAGCACATCGGCACGCCCATCTCCCAGAGCGCCTCCGGGGAACGCATTTTCAGTGTGCGGGACGAGGGGTTCAAGGAGGACGATCCGCGAGCTCGTGGTCCGAACACGCGCAAGAAGCTCTCCTTCCATACGGATCGCTGCGACGTCATTGCCTTTCTCTGCCTGCAACCGGCGATGAGCGGTGGCGAGAACGAAGTTGTCAGTTCCATGACGGTCTACAACGAGATCCTGCGCCGCCGGCCGGACCTCCTCCAGGTGCTGATGGAGCCTTATCTCTACAAGCGGCACAATGTGGATACCGGCAACGACCTGCCTTATTGCAAGCAACCCATCTTCAGCTTTCAGGAGGGACACTTTGCCTCCGCCTTTCTACGGGTCTTGATCGAGCGAGCCTACGCCATGGAAGAGGTGGGAGACATGACTCCGCAACAGCGGGAAGCGCTTGATCTCGTGGAAAGCGTGGCGGCCGAGCCGGACCTGCATCATCGATTCATGCAGGATGCGGGAGACATTCTGCTGCTCAACAACTGGGTGACCTATCACCGCCGCACTGAGTTTCAGGATCACGAAGACCTGGAGAAGCGAAGGCACATCCTGCGGATCTGGCTCTCCGTGCCCAACAGCCGACCTCTCGCTCCCTGGTTCCTGGACAACTATGGCGCGATCGAGGCGGGAGCGATTCGTGGCGGCATGCGGATGGCTGGGGATTAGGCTAGAGCGAAGGACGGCGCGGGATTGCGAGCCATTGATCGACGTAGAGGCCAGCTGGAGTGACACCGTTAGCCTGCAGCAGTGCCTGGATCGAGACATTGTAGCGTTTGGCAATTCCAAAGGCGGTGTCTCCTGCTTTCACTTGATACACGCCCTGGAGATTGCCTCGCGTGGCCAACGCCGCCGCATCCAAGAGGACATTGCCGGGCTTCCCACTTCGATAGTTCTTTGGAGCAGGGGAGTTCGGCATGAACCGCGCCATGGTCAGGCCCGCAATCAGGAGCACCAAGATGAGAGCGAGTGCTATCCGGTTCTTCTTAAATGCTGGAAGGCGCATGGTGGTTCGAGCTTGTAGAATCGGTGAGGGCAGAGAAAGATGCCAGCGCATTTCTCGGATCAAGTGACCTCCAAAGAGCGAGATCCAACACTCGTGTTTGAAGCAGCGAGCACCAAGGGTGCTCTCCCGGGAAAGCAGCCTACCCTCTAAGAATACAACAAGCTGGAGAAGATCCGCTGATACTTGTCCGCCACGGGATGGCGGATGCCGAGGAACTGGACCATGGCTTTGCAGGCTTCGGCAGCCGCGTTATCCGCATAGCGTGGGTCTTTCCGTAGCACCTCGATAAAGGCCTCGAACGCATCGCCGAAGGTGTATTGCTGAACGGCCGTCAGACCTTTCTCAAACGCAGGGCGTACGTCCGATTCCGGTAGTTGATCCTTCGCAAGCACCAGTTCCGCAAGCTTGAGCAGGGCATTGGACTTGTCGACCAGATCCGAGTCGTAGGGAATGGGATCGCAGGCACTGGCGACCTTGGCAGGATCGCTACCCAGATAGGCGTAGGCGAGCAGGAACCATTCGGTTTCCTCCTTGCCTTCGATGCCTTCAAGGATCGCCGCGGCTCTGCGGAATTCCTTGGTTTCGAGGAGCTCCCGCGCTTGGTCGATCTGATCCTGATTGGGAGAGGGAAGGTGCTTCTTGATCAGCTTCTCGACCTCGTCCTCGCCGCGCATGCCCAGGAATTGCTCCACGATCTCGCCATCGACAAAGAGACGGATGTCCGGTATGCCACTCACGCCGTATTCGCTGGCGATCTCCGGGTGGTCCAAGGTGTTGATCTTGATCAGGTCCCACTGGCCTTCGGCTTTCTCCGCCATGCCTTCGAGGATGGGCGCAAACATGAGGCAGGGGCCGCAATGAGGAGACCAGAAGTCCACCAGCACAGGCACCTCGTGGCTGCGCTGAAGCACCTGGGAATCGAAGTCCTGGAGATCAAAAGCCATGAGCTCATTCTCTTGGTTCATCGTCGGAAGTCAATGGCTTGAGGTTGAGGGCCCCACAAGGAGACGTTGTCCACAACTGCGATGCCGGGTTCCGTCCCAGCGATTGGGATCGGTCAGTTTGAACTGGCGACTGCAGGCAGGGCACAGAACCCAGTCATCTTTCGCATTCGCCTCGAGCACTTCTGCCGCTTCGAAGGGCAATGGCTGACTGGACTGGCCTTGGGTCTCGAGTTGATACAGCTGAGGATGGCTCTCCTTCAATGCATGGAGGCCGGCTTCCAATAAGCTCTCCAGTCGCTTCTGACCCACAAACCGATAGGTCTTTCGAAAGTGACAGTGGTCGCATTCCACCTGGAAATTCCACCGTCCAATCACAAAGAAAGCGAAGCTGGACAGGGGAGACTTGGAATACTCGCCAGAGACCCATCGTCCGCATTTTTCGCAGGCCAGGTTTAGAGTATGTGCCATTGGAAGTTGGTGATTCAGGATCAGTGAGAAGTCATCGCTCAAATTGAGAAGATGGAGTCGTCCTCAAATGTTCTGGTTCATAATATTGGCGTTGGGAAAAGGAGCAACCCGGGAGTTTATTGCCGGGAAGTTCAATATCAGGCGGTTATCTGCCGTCCTAGTGGTGCACTTGCCGAACATTCCGGCTTTCCATGGGGAGATGTTTCCCTAGGCTCCTTTTCATCCACTACTGCCATGTCACAAACCGTTCCTTCACAAGCCGCGCCCAGCCAGTCCACGTCATTTCCCGAAGTCACCGTGGCTTTGCAAACCTACCTGAAGCGGCTGGAATCGAGTAATCTGTCTCCGAATCAGCGCTTTGTGGCGGCCTTGTTCTGGCATACCTGCGACCGGCTCTTCAAGATGGGACGGCGGAAGAATGCCCCAATCTTGGTCGGGGTAGCCGTTATGGTTCTGGGCTCCTTCCTGGCGATCAACCTGCTCTACGCGATCACCCATGCCCTGGGAGGGGACAAGCTCTTGCCGGCATTCACGGCGGTGATCGGCCTCCTGCCTCTGTTCGTGTCCCAGAAACATCTGCTCACGGTGGATGTGGGGCTCTACTGGATCTCCAAAGGGAAGGACAAGACTCGCAAGATCGATCGGCTCAGTCTGGGCGAGTTGGGGGAATTGATCCACAACGGCCTCTACATCGGCGTGCTCTTCCTCTTCGGCCAGTTGATGGTGGCACAGACGGCGCTGATCTATCATACCGGAAGCCACCTCGGAATTGAGGAAGTCCGAGGGCTGGGCGACAGCATCGTCATCACTTTGAAGAGCGCCTTCTATATACCGCTCGATCTGATTGAGCTCTACATCGGCAAAGTCGGCGGCATTCGACTGGAACAGCTGCCTCCCTATCCCGCCACGGTGATCAACATCTGCAAGGTGACCTACGCGGGGCTCATGGGGGTGCTGCTCTTCAATATGTTCCAGCGCTGGCGCTTTCGTCGTCTGGCCAAGAGCTATCCTCATACCGAAGACCTGAACGAGTTCCTGAATTGGAACGAACAGATCGGCCGCGATCCTGCCAACTTCGGTCGCAAGCTGCACAACGAGATGGTCTTCTGCGCCATCGCGGAAGAGTACATCCGGGGCAACTTCACCCTCGTGCGCGAGATGAGCCGGCAATTTGTCAGCGTGGGTGTGAAGAACAGCGTCCGGAAGCTCTTCGTCCATCCCGAGACGGGGGAGTTGCTCTTTGAGCTGCGCGAGGAGACTTCCAAGGAGAAGCAGAAGCGGCGTTAAGGAGAGGGCAGTCCATAGCCGGGGCTGTAGCGAAGCAAGGCCCCGGTATGCGAACCAAGCGACGAGGCGCGCAGCGCTGGCACAGTTCGCGAGGTATTCCGTGCCACCGCTGCGCGGGTCGTCGACTGACCAAATTGCCGGGGCCTCGCTGGTGCTCAACCCCGGCTAAGCAAGAACGCAACGCTTCGCGCCTTCGCTGAGGGTTGCCACAAGGTAACGACTACTCAAAGTGGCAATCCCTACACCGAGATAAACCAGTAGGTGTAGAGCGCCAATGACAAGATAATAACCGCGAGCAGGGCCTGACCCATGATGGGTGAGCGGCTCCAGGCGGAAGAGACCACTCCTGCCAGGAAGGCGATGACCGCCAGGCCGGCGAGGAGAAGTTCCAGCAGGTAGGCCTTGTAGAAGGCGGCGGTGAATCCGGTTTCGGTGACCAGGCCTGCCGGGGTCGGCATCGCAGAGGCGCGGATGAATCCCCACATGGTGAACAGGAACATCAACGTTGCCACATAGAGAAGAAAGGCCGGGCCATGAAAGCCCCGCTTCGGCACTTGCTCGCCTCCCATGATCTGCAGCGCCGCCGCAAAGGAAAAGCCGCTCAGCAAGGCCATGGCGGTAACGGTGCCGGAGAAAAACTCGGACAGACTGGCGGCTTCTTGCATGGGTCTATGGTGCAGTTCCAGCTCTGCCGGAACAAGGGTTTTCGGTTGCCGATTTTCCAGCGAGCCCGTCCACTGTCCAGGTGGAATCACAAGACGGCCGAAGCGGTCGTGGGACCACTTCGGCCTTGGAAAGAGGCTGAGTTGCCAGACCAGGGAGCCGTCCTCAAACCAGCCCCCGTCAGCGGAGACCCCATGTTACAGCGAACTCCGGCGTCCCCAGGTAAAGGGATTGAAGGGAGCTGTCCGCAGCATCCGGGATGCTTTCGGGAAAGGTTCCGAGTAGTAGGTCGGCTCGCTACTCACCAGAATCGGCTGGGTGAGGGCTGAGCTCTGGGGCTGAGGCATGGTCCGCGTCGTCACGGTTGGTGCCGTCGTGGTGGTGGAGGAGTAATAGGCCTGGCCGGCTGGAGCCACTTGCCAGGGAAGATCCATGTCCACCATGGGGATGTTCCCAAGGTGTTGGTCATTGGTCTGGCAACCCACCATAAAGGGGCTGGCCAGAAGGATCGCGCTGAGAAGAAACAATCGGTTCGCGTGCATCCTTCGACGCTAGAAACATATAATTACCATTACAAGTGGAATTTCTGTTTATGAGCGCATGAGACTGGCTGCCTCAATCGAGCCAGCTTAGCCTACACCTGAGAATGACAGGTGGACGCCATCAAGGGCGATCTCTACCGTTGCCGAGCGACCCGTGGCCTTTCGGAGCCGATACGATACGGCGGGAACCGTGGAGCAAGGCTCCATCACTGCACGCAGAGGGAGCTACATCCGCTCCAGGAGCTCCTTCTTCTTCGCGCCAAACTCTTCGTCGGGCAGAATGCCCTGATCGTGAAGTTCCTTCAGCTTCATCAGCAGACCTGGGATGTCGGCAGTGGAAGAGGGGGCGGATGTCGCCGGTGCCGTCTCTGGAGTGCCTTTGGAGATCTTGAATTCGGATGAGGCGGGAGAAGCCGCGAAGTTTGAGTCGGGTTGATCGG
>JBHIXE010000012.1:0-3396 GCA_041984905.1 Verrucomicrobiales bacterium
AACAAATGTAGAAACTATAGCTATCCCCTCTTCTTCTGATCCTGTTCTATCAAAATATTCAGGCCAGAAACAGTTGTTTTAAGCAAAATGCTGAGATCTTCGCCAGTTCCTCCGGCAACTGACTCTTCAACGCCCTGAGAGACATCGCGGAACCAGCGAGGGGAGTGCAGATCAGATCGTGCAGATTGATATTGGCTCGCGTGGAGGCGGAGGAGGCCAGCATAACCTCCTGCTCCAGGGCGCGCTCCTCGCTCACGTCCTTGGCGATGCCCGCAATCCGGTAGACTTCACCCTTTTCATTCTTAACCGGTACCCCCCGGATCTGCACCCATCGGATCTCGCCATCGTTGGGGCGTTTGATGCGAACTTCAACTTCATAGGGCTCTTCAGGTGGCCCGTTGAAACACTTGATCAGCTCTTCTCTGTCCAGGTGATGCACCAGTTCCATGTAGGAATCCGGACGGTCATAGATGGTCTGACTCGGGATTCCGTACAGTTTCTCGAAGCCAGGACTCACGTAGTGGACGACTGAGCGGTCCAGGCTCAGCAGGAAGAAGACGTCATTGATGTTGTCCGTGATCTGGCTGAGCAATTGCTCGCTTTCCCACAAGGCGGTTTTGTCGATAAACACCACCATATAGTCACCTTCGAGCGAGATGGCTTCGAAATGGATCCGCCTCGTGGATCCGTCCTTGCAGGTAACCGTGCAGTTGATCGGCTGGAGCCGAGGGCTTCCCGCATGGGCTTCCTGCAGCCGTTTGTTCCATTCCTTGATGACCCATTCCCGATAGGTGGGGTCGGGATAGGCCTGGGGCCACCAACTCTCCGTTGTGGGAATGTCCTCAATGGAATATCCGAACAGTTCCGTGAACGTGTCGTTCATCATGGTCACGGAACCGTCCGCCTCCGAAACGATCACCATCGCAACGGGATTGGACTGAACCAGTTTGTGGAGCATCACTTCATTGTCTTGGAGTTGCTGAAGGGAATTGTACCAGTCCGTGATATCCCGCGCGGCTCCTCCCAGTCCGATCTGGGTTCCTTGTTTGTCCCGGATCGCCTCGGCTCGGCTGCGAATTCTGCGGTAGGTACCGTTCTTGTGAAGGACCTGGAAAGTCATATCAAATGGCTCTCCAGTCTCCGCGTGGTTGGCCATTCCGGCGAAAACCTTCTCCCGATCCTCGGGATGGATCAGGCTGCTGCGGCTCTCAGGGGTGGGACCCAGCACATTGATCTCGCTGAGCGTGTAGCCTACGAGTTCCTTCCAGTGGGGGGAAAGCCACACCTTATTCGATTCCGGATACCAGGTCCAGAGCGCGATGCCACCGTTGGCCACGCCAATTTTGTAGTGCTCCAACTCGGAGTCGTCCGTACCTGAGGCCATAAGAGAGAATAGTAACAGTTGCTAAGGAAATACCCGAGAGAAAAGGGACGCGGATCTTGTCTTTTTGATTGCGACTTGTGGTCCGGTGGGGTTGAGGGATTGCCAGGACCCTTTTGTTCAACGAGAACTTGCAGAACAAGGAGGCCTTGAACAAAGATCACCCTGCTTATGAAACGGTTACACGCGGTTGCATTTTTCTTTGGTTTCTTCTCTCTCACCCTGCTCGCCGTCGAGCGGCCCTGGGATTCGCAAGAGAAGTGGGCAAAAACGATTTCGTCTTTTGAAGCGGCGGATCAGGAGGCCCCTCCTCAGGATCACCCCATCCTGTTCGTGGGTAGTTCCAGCATCCGGATGTGGGAGTTGGAAACCAGTTGGCCGGGCCTGAACGCCATCAACCGCGGATTCGGAGGATCCACCATCTACGACTCCATCACCTTCTTTGACCGGATTATCGAGCCCTATGAACCCAGGGCTATCGTCATCTACGCGGGAGACAATGATGTCGCCAAAGGCCTGAGCGTGGATGAAGTCGTGGCGGATTACCTCACTCTCTCGGGAATGGTGGACGCTCGCTTGCCCAACACGCCATTGATCTATATCGCCATCAAGCCCAGTCTGAAGCGTTGGGAAATGTGGCCAGAAATGAAAGCCGTGAATGACCGGATTGCCGCCATCTGCGCAGAGGACCCCAATGACACGCTCTACTTTGCTGATATCGCAGCCCCCATGCTGGACACGGCAGACGGCACTCCGAATCCCGATCTCTTCCTGCAGGATGGCCTGCATCTCAATCCGGAGGGATACAGAGTGTGGAAAGGGGTGATCGATCCCTTGCTGATCCAGTCCGGCGCCAAGAAATGAGGTGGCGTTTCCCCACTGATAAAAGGCCCTCGCGCTCCGCGTGTTTTGATCAACTATTCCATCCCAATGAACAAAAACCTGATTCCCTCAACTCTCTTTGCCCTCGCTCTCGTGGGGCTTCCCTTCGCCCTTCAGGCCGAGCCCCTCAAAGTCGGTGATGCCGCTCCGGATCTGGAGATCAAAAACCATCTGGGCGAAACGGTCGATTTAGGCGACGAGTTCGCGGAAGGGGTCAGCCTGATTTACTTCTATCCCAAGGCCATGACCAAGGGCTGCACCGTCCAGGCCTGTAACCTGAGAGATTTCCGTAAAGAACTCAGTGACGCAGGGCTCAAGGTATTTGGCGCCAGCGTGGATACCGTGGAGGACCAGAAAGCGTTCGTGGAAAAGGAAGGCCTGAACTTCACGCTGCTCGCGGATGACGAGGGCAAGGTCGCCGAGGCCTTTGGCGTCCTCAATGATCGCGGCAAGGCCAATCGCCAGTCTTTCCTGGTCGAGAACGGAAAGATCATCTGGTACCAGGAAAAGGCCGTTCCTGCCACCCAGGCCGAAGACGCTCTGGCTGCGCTGAAGGAAGTCAAAGGCTCCTGACGCCCCCAAGGCTTCGTCTCACCCATTTCCCATCGGAGGCGGTTCCAGTCACTCGGAGCCGCTTTCTTTTTGGAAAGACAGAATAGTAATTACCGTAGAAATATTTACCAACCATACCTTTACGGGAGGCTGGAAGTCCGCGATTTTTCTCAATGGACGTTATCTTCTGGTTCAAGAAGACCTTTTCCCGGCTCATTTTTCCCGCTCCTCTGGTGGTCTATCCTCTGGTGATCGGCGTGTTGCTGATCTGGTTTGGCCGAACCCCTCGACTTCAGCGCGCGGGGAAGATTCTCGTCACCACGGGGCTGGCGCTTTACCTGCTGCTCACCGCCACTTCGGTGCCGGACATGATGTTGCGATCCCTGGAGGATAACTTCCGGTCATTCGATCTGGAGGAAGTCCGGCGAGAGAAGGGGGCGGATTGGGAGCCGAGCTATGTGGTTGTCCTGGGTGGAGACTTCAATCCCACGGTTTACCTCCCAGTGACCTCGCGAGTGGGGCCGCGTTCGACGACTCGGGTGGCAGAGGGAGTCCGCATTCATCAGCTGTTCCCCGATAGC
>JBHIXE010000012.1:3406-25896 GCA_041984905.1 Verrucomicrobiales bacterium
TCTTTACCGGTGGGCCCCCTAGGGAGAAAGATCAATCCGCCGGGGAAGGCATGGCGGAGTTGGCGGAGCTTTGGGGCGTGAGTCGCGACCGTATCATCGTGGAAGGGAAGTCCAGGGATACGAAGGATCACGTGCATTACCTGCAAGAGACGCTTGAAGGGGAACCCTTTGTGGTGGTGACCACCGCTTCCCACCTTCCCAGGGCCGTGGCGCTCTTCCAGCATGCGGGTTTGGATCCCGTCGGCGCACCGGTTAATTTTCAGGCTCACGACAAGTATAGCCTCCGGGCTAGCCTGCCTGGAGCTCAGAATCTGGCCAAGGCGGAATGTGCCTTCTACGAATACCTCGGCATCTTCTGGGCCAAGCTGCGTGGGCAGATTTAAGCATCCAGGTCGACCAGCCCCTGCCTTTTCGTGAACAGGCCAAAACGAAAAAAGCCAACCGGGCATCGGGCCCGGCTGGCTTCAAAATAGAGTGTTCTAAAAGGGTAAGAGGGTTGATTAGAAGCGGAACTTCAGGCCCAGACGAGCGATGGTGTCGTTTTCCACGCCGTTGATCCAGTTGTGGGTGCCGTCCAGGTAGATGCTGGTGCAGTTCCAGTTTTCGTTCTTGTATTCGATGCCTGCGCCACCGCGGACCATACCTTCAGTCTCGCCGTTGGCGTAAACACCACCACCAGCGCGGATGTAGGGAGACCAGCAGTTCGCGAACGGGAACCGGTAGATCATGTCCAGCGTGGAGTAGTGATGCTCTGCAGGTTCGGTATCAAACACAGCGTAGCTGAGTTCCAGACCGAAGTTCTTTCCGAAGAAGTAGGCCAGGGACAGACCGCCCCCGATTTCGCCTTGTCCTCCGCCATCAGGGAAAACGCCTGCAACGAAGGCGCTCCAGTCCCAACCCTCATTATAGCAGGCGCATCCATATTCCATGGGCGCATCCGAATAAATTGGGTTCTTCTCAGAGTAATATTGATCACCCGCAAAGGCGCTGGAAGCGGCAAGTGCGAGTCCGATGATCGTGGCTGCTACAGATTTCATGATCGCAATTTGTAGCAGTTTCGAGACGCAGATCAATCGAAAAACTATAAAATAGAGCAAAAAATACATTTATTGCGCAATGCATGGTTTTTCGCATTTTGCATGCATAACAGATGCGCCAACAAATAAGGGAAACCACTATTAAATACTGCGCGGTCACCTTCGGTTCAGCCACCCTGGGTTGGCGTACTTCGTCACTTCCAGCTCCTGGGCAGTTCTCCATAGGTCCTCTTCGGGGAGAAATGCCCGTAAGTCTCCGGAGAGTTTGTGCGCGAATCGGTCCCAGAAATCTGGGCTAAGGGCCTGATACTGTATGCTCCCCTGGTGCAGCAGACCGTAGCGGCTGCGGCGTTGGGCTGCTCCCGCGACTTTGCGTCCTGCAATGAGCACATCGAACCTGGCGTATCCGCCGGCAAAACAGGCTCCAGCCCCTGCTGGATTGCATTCTGGGGCCAGTTCGGCCGCAATTCCGGCGTCTTGGAACGCTTCACACATGCCGGCATGGAAAACCCGGTATGCTTCTTCGGGGGTCGCCCTTGCCAACGCGTTGGAGGAGGGAATCACCAGACTGTAAGTCGCGTCGTCGCGATGATCCACCAATCCACCTCCAGTGGATCGTCGCACAAGTTCCACACCATTAGGAACTTGGGAGCGAATCTCGGAAGCCTTCTGGAAGTAGCCCATGGAGATCGCGGGTTTTTCCCAGGTATAGATGCGCAGGAGAGATGCTGGGAGGTCCTGCATCAGAAGAGCTTCGTCGATCGCCATATTGAGAGTGGCGGAATGGGGTGCCTGGTCTCGCCAGACAAAGAGAGACTCGAGAGCTGGAAGAGAGGAGTGGTCAGAGACGGGGATCATTAGAGGTTGGAGTATAAGGAAGTCCGGATAGAAGGCTTTTTAGTAAATTTCATAAAAATTAAATAAACTGCTTGTGCCTGGCTCCATCATGGTTATAATCCAAGCCCTCACTCCGGGGGAATTTGGATGCGAGTGCCTTCATCCTGCGCTTTGCTTGGGTGCAAACGCTACCCCAAAACCTCATGTATACCCGTCTTAGTGCCATCTTACTATTTCTCGGGGTCGTGCTCGGAGCATTCGGAGCCCACGGCCTGGAGGAGAAACTGGAAGCTGCCGATCGAATGGATACCTGGGAGACGGCTGTCTTCTACCACCTCATTCATGCGCTGGCCTTGTTCGCGATGGCTTGGCGAAGGGATGCGGTTCCCAAGGTGCCGACGATTGCACTGACGTTGGGCATCGCGCTGTTCAGCGGAAGTCTCTACATCCTTTGTCTTTCTGGCGTCACTGCCCTGGGTGCTATCACACCTTTGGGTGGGGTGGCTTTTCTGGTGGGCTGGGGATGGCTGGTTTTCCGGCCCTGAAGGATTCAAGGGATCCAGATCTTCCTTGCCTGTCCAGGGATCGGCTTCTAAAGGGTGAACGCCCCCATGTCACTTTCCTGGACCCCTCGTACTGCGGCCGCTGCCGCGTTCGCCCTCAGTCTGCTTTATGCCGCACTTCGCTACAATGTGGCCAAAGGGGTGGACTGGATGCATCTGCCGCTGTGGACAACCAATAAGGCCATGGCCCTGGGAGGCCTGGGATTGATTTGCAGTTCCTACTGGTCCGCTAGACTCACCGCCCGCAACTACTGGCCTTGCTGGCTTGGCATGCTGGGGTATGCGCTCGCGGCGATGCACACTCTTTCCTCGCTGCTCCTCTTCTCGCCGGGCAACTATCGCAAGTTCTTTGATGAAGCCTCGCTACGCCTGAATTGGGTGGGCGAGATGAGCATGCTCTGTGGTGTGATTTCGCTCGCGTGCTTCACCTGTGCGGCCGTCACTTCTCTGGCGGGGATTCGAGACTGGCTGACCTCTGAAGAATGGCGAGGCTGGCAAAAGGTGGGCTGCTGGGGGCTGTATTTCACCTTGGGCCATGTGTTGGTCATGGGGCTTCAGGGGCTGCAGCCTTACGACTTTGGCCACTGGCTGAATCCGCCCAACTGGCCGCGGCTCGCTGGGATTCCCATGCCTCCGATTACATTGATCTCCGTCCTGATTCTGCTCGCGACGGTTGGATTTCGCTGGTTCCGCCGCCGGTCTTGAGGGGCGTGGAACTTCTGCAATTCTGCGTGACAAGGTCAGGGATCTCTTGAAGGTGGCAGCATGAGCAGGATTTCCCTGGAAGATGATTTCAATGACATCATCAGCAAGGCCATGAGCGGCCTGCGGATTACGGATACGGAACTCAGCCGCAAGACCAGCGTAAGCGCGGAAATCATACGGCAACTGAGTCGTGGTCAATTGGACGAGACTTCGCTCCCCGCAGTCGCCAAAGGATTGGATCTGGATCCCAACGCCCTGCTGCGTTCCGCTCTGCAGTTGTGGTATCCCTTTGACGTGGAAGTGGACGGACTGGCCATGTTCAATACTCCCTATCACTCGGGGATGCGGGTGAATGCCTTCCTGGTCTGGGATCCCGCCACCAGGAAAGCGGCGATTTTCGATACGGGTACCGACGCCTTTCCCATCCTGGACCAGGTGGAGAAGGACGATCTGGAGGTCGAAGCGCTGTTCTTGACGCACACCCACCCGGATCACATTGCGGAAGCCCCTGCGATTGCGCGCCGGCTCAATGTCCCAGTCTATTCCAATGCCCGGGAGCCCTATGAAGAAGGGGAGACTTTTGAGGTGCCGGCCCAATTTGAAATTGGGGGGCTGAAGGTCTCCACCCGCGACACCTACGGTCATTCCAAGGGCGGGACGACCTACGTCATTGAAGGCTTGGAACGTCCGGTCGCCATCGTAGGCGACGCCCTGTTTGCCGGGTCCATGGGAGGTGGGATGATTTCCTATCCGGATGCCCTGCGGACCAATCGAGAAGAGATCTTCACCCTGCCAGACAACACGGTGTTGTGTTGCGGTCATGGCCCGCTCACCACGGTGCGGGAGGAGAAGCGGAACAACCCGTTCTTCCCGGAGTTCAAGCCGAACTGATCCGGATCCCGGTTCGTCTCAATCCGGATCTCGAACCTTCTCCCGGCGAGCGCTGAGGTGGCGGATGTATTCGCCGATCTCGGTTTGAGCTCGAAGGTCGGTTCCCTCGGGATTGGCGCGGACTTCGTTCTTCAGCCTCTGATCCAGGTCCCGGGCTTTCACGGTGTCCTGCCATTGGATCTCGAAGAATTGCTCCAACTCCTGCCGCGCCGTCTTGTCGTAGACGGGACACATGGTTTCGCAGCGGCTATCGAAATTCCGCTGCAGGAAATCGGCGGATGACATGTAGAAGCGCTTGTCGCCACCATTGTGGAAAATGAGCAGCCGGGTGTGTTCCAGCAACTGATCGACGATGCCGATCGCCTCAATGTTGTCGCTGTAACCGGAGGCATCGGTGATGACGGAGAACATGCTTCGAACGATCATCCGGATCTTTACCCCGGCCTGGGAAGCTTCGTAGAACTTCTTCACCGTATCCACGTCGGAGATGTTGTTGATCTTGACGCAGATTTCCGCGGGCTTGCCCTCCTGGGCGGCTGCGATCTCGTTGTCGATCGCTTCAAAGAGTTTCTCCCGCAGATTGAAGGGGGCGCAGCAGAGGTGTTTCAGGGTAGGGCGCTGGTAGTTGCGCTGAAAGAATTTGAAGATCTGATCCACGTCTTCACCGATCTCCTGATCGTAGGTCATCAGCATGTGATCGGTGTAGTAGGAGGCCGTCTGTTCGTTGAAGTTGCCCGTCCCCACGCAGGTGTAGTAGCGCAGATGTCCATGTTCGAGTCGCTCGATGAGACAGAGTTTGGCATGAACCTTCAACCCAGGGACGCCCAGGATCACTTTGACTCCAGCCGCCTGGTAGGTGCTGGCCCAAGTGATGTTTGCCTCTTCATCAAACCGGGCTTGGGGTTCCACCACCACGGTGACTTCCTTGCCGTTCTTCACTGCGCTGATCAAGGCTCGGGAGACGCAGGAACGGCTGGCCAGCCGGTATTGGGTGATCTTGATGCTCTTTACCAGTGGATCGATCGTGGCTTCTCGCAGCAGGTCCAGGAAGTGATTGAAGGAGTGGTAGGGGAAGTGCAGCAGCACGTCATGAACGCGAATGGCGCGGAAGATGCCTTTCGCCCGATCCTGTCTCAGGCGGGAAGGCAAGACCGGCTTTACGGGTGCATAACAGAGTTCCTTCATTCCCATTTTGGGGAAATTCATCAGGTCTTTCCGGTTGTGATACCGGGCGCCGGGAAACTGCCAGTCGTCGTCTTCATTGATGTCCAGACCGGCGAGTACCAGGCGCAGGAACTTGGCGGGCATGGCTTCGTCATAGTTCACCCGGACCGGGTGGCCGCCATCTCTTGCCCGGAGCGCTTCGCTCATCTTCTCGTAGTAGCTCTCCGTGATGTCGTCATCGAACTCAATCTCGGCATCACGCGTGATCTTGAGCGCATAGGACTCAAAGCTGTCGTACGGTGTACACTCAAAGACCTTCTTCAGGCCAAAGCGGATCACGTCATCCAGATACATGACCAGCTGGGAATCCGTCTCCTTGCGCTTGGGTAACAGGTGGAAGCGATCCAACTCGCTGGGCATCTCGATCAGTGAATGCGCCGTGCGGCCCCCGGTCCGGTTCATGCGTACCGCCAGGTACATGGGCTTGTCCTTTAGCCCGCCCAACTCGGAGTTGGCCTTGATGACGATGGGCATGATTCGCGGCAATACCTGCGAATCAAAGAAATGCTCCAGATACTCGACCAGATTCTGCGGCACTTGTGTCTCCCGGATCAGGCGCACTTTCTGGATCTCCATCTCGGCGAACACCTGATCGTAGACCTGGTTGAAGAGCCGGGTCTCCTTGCGCAGGATCGCCATGACCTCACTCAGGGTTTCCGCAGGATTGGGAATTCCCAACCGGTTGGTGGGAAGGTTCAACTTCACCAGCCGGCGCAGGGTCGCGACTCGAACGCGAAAGAACTCGTCCAGGTTCGAGGAATAGATGCCCAGGAACTTGATGCGCTCCATCAAGGGCACGGTCGGATCCGCGGCCTCCTGGAGAACCCGGGAATTGAAGGCTAGCCAACTCGTTTCCTTACTTCGAAAAGGTACGTCGATCATTCAGATTCAGTCTTCCGCTTAAGTCCGGCTCTTGGCGTAGGCAGCGGATCCCACCGCGACCGCTCCATCGCCCAATTTGGCGATCTTGACTTCCACTTCTTTGGCCAGCGCGGGACTGGCATAGAGTTGGATGGCGTTTCGGACGCCTCCCAGGAAGAGGTCCGGTAGCTTTTCTACCAGGCCGCCTCCGAGCACTATTATATCAGGCCCTAGCAAATCCACAACTCCGGCAATCGACATGCCCAGGTAGTGCGCCGCGTTTCGTACGATGCCTTCGATCGCGGTATCGCCACCATCGATGGCTTTGGCGAGCGATCCGCTCTTGATCTGGTGCAAGTCCGTTCCCGCGAGGCTCATCAGAGTGGGGGCATTGCCGCGATAGGCTTCCACGGCTGCAGCGCTGGCGATTCCCAGGCGGCCGCAAATGGCTTCGAGCCGGGGAGGTTCGCCCAATTCTCCAATCAGGCCTACGGAAGGAAGGCGGGTATTGCCAATCTCCATGCAGGTCGCCTTCTTTCCGGTCAGCAAATTGCCTTCGATAATGCAGCCTGCGCCAATCCCCGTACCCGGAAATACGGCGACCATGGTGTGTGCACCTTTTCCCGCTCCATGGGCAAATTCTCCGTAAGCGCCTGCGTCCACATCATTGAGCACCTGTACGGGCACCCCGAACTTCTTGCTGAGTTCGTCCCCAATCGGGACTTCTTCCCAGCCCAGGTTGGGCGCATGCCGCAAAACCCCGGTCTTCATATTCACCACGCCGGGACAGGCCATCCCAATCCCCGCGATGTCCTTGGTTTTCAGCTTCTCGTCCTCCAGCACATTCTGAATCAACTCCACGATCCGCTTCAGGCCCTTTTCAGAGCCTTCGTGACCCTTGGTGGATTTCCGGGCGGAAGCCAGGATCTCAAGGTTATCGCTCAACACCGATGCCATCATCTTGGTGCCGCCTAGGTCAAAGCCAATCCAGTTGGGGTCGCTCATGAGGGAATAAGGGAATCAGAAAAAATCGCGTCCATAAAACTAAGGTCACAACAAAATGCCGCGCAAGAGGTTCACATCAGGGATTTGGAGAATGGGTACATGTGTCATAGTGACACTATTGTCATTTTGAGTTTGGGCCGAATTGGCTCTATTACTGAAAGCAAGAATGAGGTTTTACCCGATGGTGAGGTTGGAACAGATCCTGCATTTTAGTTTCTTAAGAAATAAAGAAAACTCCCCAGCCATATCATGAATTTCAACAAACTTACGGTTAAGTTGCAGGAAGCCATCCAGGAGGCTCTGGGATTGGCGACCTCTGCTTCCCACGCGGAGCTGAGTTCGGCTCACGTGTTGCTGGCGCTCCTCCGGCAGTCGGATGGATTGGCCCGCCCGCTCTTTCAGAAGGTTGGCATTGACCCCGCCAATCTGGAGACCCAAGTGGTGAGCCTGCTGGAACGTCAGCCCAAGGTGCAGGGCGCTACCGGGCAGCCTCAGCTTGGACGGGAGCTCAATGAAGTCTTTAGTGGAGCGGAACAGCAGCGCTCCCGGCTCAAGGACGAGTTCATCAGCGTGGAGCACTTCCTCCTCGCCCTGTTGAACACCCGCTCCAACACCGCCGATCTCTTGAAGGCCGCGGGCATCAATGAGAAGGAACTCGAACGCGCCCTGAAAGAAGTGCGTGGATCCCAACGCGTGACCGACCAGGACCCCGAAGGAAAGTATCAGGCCCTTGAGAAGTACGGCACGGACCTGACTGCCATGGCCAGGAAAGGGAAGATTGATCCCATCATTGGACGGGATGAGGAGATTCGCCGGGTCATGCAGATCCTGTCCCGACGTACGAAGAACAACCCAGTTCTCATCGGGGAACCCGGGGTGGGTAAGACAGCGATCGCGGAAGGCCTGGCCCGCCGCATTGTGAGTGGAGACGTGCCGGATAGTCTCAAGAACAAGCGACTCATCGCCATGGATCTGGGCGGCATGATTGCCGGCGCCAAGTATCGCGGTGAGTTCGAGGACCGTCTCAAGGCGTTCCTCAAGGAAGTCACCGATAGCGAAGGGCAGATCATCCTCTTCATTGACGAGCTCCACACCATCGTGGGCGCTGGCGCCAGCGAAGGGGCCGTCGACGCTTCCAACCTCCTGAAGCCGCAACTGGCTCGTGGTGAACTTCACACCATCGGTGCGACGACCCTCGACGAGTATCGCAAGCACATCGAGAAAGACGCCGCTCTGGAGCGTCGCTTCCAGCCGGTGATCGTGGGCGAGCCCAGTGTCGAAGACACCATCGCCATTTTGCGCGGGATCAAGGAGCGCTACGAAGTGCACCATGGGGTGCGCGTTCAGGATGCGGCGCTTGTGGCTGCGGCCACGCTGTCGGATCGCTATATCTCCGACCGGTTCCTGCCGGACAAAGCCGTCGACCTGGTCGATGAAGCTGCCTCACGTCTGAAGATCGAGCTCGACTCCATGCCGACGGAGATCGACCAGCTCGAGCGTCAGGGCATGCAGCTGGAAATGGAGCGCCAAGCTCTCAGTAAAGAGAAGGATCCCGCCAGTAAAGAACGTCTGGAACGCGTTGAGCGTGAGTTGGCTGAGGTGAACGAGAAAGCCCAGCAACTGCGGACTCAATGGCAGAACGAGAAAGGCGTCATCGGAGAAGTCCGCAAGGTGCAGGAAGAGATCGAGCAACGGAAAACCGAGCTCGAGCAATCCCAACGCATGGGCGATCTCGGTCGCGCCAGTGAGATCCAGTACGGGATTCTCCCGGGATTGGAAGCCAAGCTGCAGGAGCAGCAGAAGAACCTGGCAAGTCTCCAGCAATCCAGCCGCATTTTGAAGGAAGAGGTGACGGAGGAGGACATCGCCAAGGTGGTGTCCAGCTGGACCCACATTCCGGTCTCCCGCCTCCAGGAAGGCGAGCGGTCCAAGCTCGTGAAGATGGAGGGCCGCCTCGCGGAAAGGGTCATCGGTCAACACAGCGCCGTGGAAGCGGTGTCGAATGCCGTACGGCGAGCCCGTGCCGGACTCCAAGATGAGAACCGGCCTATTGGTTCCTTCCTCTTCCTCGGTCCGACCGGGGTCGGGAAAACGGAGCTGAGCCGGGCTCTGGCCGAGTTCCTCTTTGATGATGAGAACGCCATGATTCGGATCGATATGAGCGAGTACATGGAGAAACATGCCGTGGCTCGACTCATCGGGGCTCCTCCCGGATATGTAGGCTACGAGGAAGGCGGACAGCTGAGCGAGTCCGTACGCCGGCGCCCGTATTCCGTGGTGCTCTTCGACGAGGTGGAGAAAGCGCATCCCGATGTCTTCAACGTGCTCTTGCAGGTGCTGGACGATGGTCGCATCACCGACGGCCAAGGTCGTACGGTCGACTTCAAGAACACGGTCATCATCATGACCAGCAACATCGGCAGTGAGCACATCATGCAGGAGAATGATCCGGAGCGCCGCCGCCAGTTGGTGAACGAAGCCTTGCGCCGTCACTTCCGGCCGGAGTTCCTGAACCGGGTGGACGAAAGCATCATCTTTGACCGGCTCACGGAGCAGGATCTGGAAAAGATCGTGGGCATCCAGATGGAAAGGGTGCGCCGCCGTCTCGGAAAGCAGAACCTGCGGATCGAGATGAGTGCAGCTGCGCTGAAGCACTTGGCCGAGGTTGGCTACGATCCGGTCTATGGCGCCCGTCCCTTGAAGCGCGCCGTGCAGAAGCTCATCCTGGACCCGCTAAGCCTCGACTTGCTGGAAGGCAAGTTCAAGGAAGGCGACCTGGTCCACGTGGACTTCCGCAAGGGCGGAATGGTCTTCGAGCAGCGCTCCTAAGTAGGTGCTGCGATCGACGTCCGGGATTGAGGTGAGTGTGGCTCAGTCCCGGAATTTCTTGAATTGGAGGATGCACTGTCCATCTTCTAGGTAGAGCCACATGTGGAGAGTCCGGCCGTCATAACCTAAGTGGGCTTCCGCAGGGACCTCAGGAAACTTAAGATTGGTATCAGGCGCTATGACAATCGCTCCATAGACACGGATGTGTGTGGGGTAGAACTGGTAGGTCGCTCCATTGATCTTCTTTTCAAAACCAGCGTTGTCATAGAAGACGAATGGAGAGGGATCGTCTGGAATCGGAGTCAGCCACCGAAAGACTCCATCTCTTCCAAACTCCGCACGCAACCCAGTATCAATGTGGGTCCACTCGCTGCCCCGTAGCTTCAGTCTAGAGGTGTGGTGGCGGAACTTCCAGGCTACGAGACGATAGTGCTGTTTATGGATCCACGGGTTTGAGCTCTTCAGTGATTCGGGAAGCGGGAAACTGTAGTAATACCAGAGATATCCACCTGCTAGTAGCAAGACCGGTAGGCTGAGAATTAGAGCGCTGCGAACTCTACGGATCATCGCATCTTCTCGGTGAAAATAATGGTAAAGTCTCGATCAATTCCGGCAGGGTAATCTTCGTGCCCCACTTTTATTCCCAGATGGCGGCCGTCATATCCAAGAATCCCTTCCCATGGTTGCCCAGGAAACTCCAGGTTGGACTCGATCGAAGAAACGGTCCCCTCGCTGTGATTCCAGACCAGACCGCGCTTTTCCGGGTGAAACAGGAAAGGGCTTCCATCGATGGCTTTTGCCAGACTGTAGGACTCCCCGTTGAGAAAGGCATTGGAAGGCTCGGGCAATTTCACCCATCGGAAATTCCCGTCCTTCCCAAACTCACACTCGGCACCCGAATCGGGATGTCTCCATCGGCTGCCTGCCAGGGGAACTCGTGGGGTGAACTGGCGGAACTTCCAATGCACCAACCGGTCTTGATAGGGATACATCCACGCCAGCTTTCCCTGGCCGAAGGGGTCGTTGGGATCGACCAGGACACGAGGAATGGGGAAGTTGTAGCGATACCAGAGATATCCACTCGCCAGCAGCACTAATGGCAAGCTGAGAATCAAAATGCTGCGAAGTCTACGAATCACTTCACCCGTTCCGTAAAAATAATCGAGAAACTCCGGTCAATTCCCAGCCCTTGATCGTTGTGGGAAACACAGAATCCCAGGTGCTTGCCATCGTAGCCAATAAAACCATTCCAGGGCTGGTTTGGAAACTCGAGATTGGACTGGTTCCAGGACCGGGAGTTCTCAAATGCGTTCCAGTAGAATCCGCGGCGTTCAGGGTGAAAGACAAAAGCGCTTCCTTCTACCTCTTTTGCCAAGCGATAGCCATCCAGATTGAAGAAGGGATGATCCGGAGGTTCCAACGTCTGCACCCACCGGAACGTACCATCTTTTCCAAATTCACACTCCGCGCCAGATCGCGGATCTCTCCAACGGGTACCTGCCAGCTTCACTCTTGGGGTGAGTTGGTCGAACTTCCATCGCACCAGCCGGTCCTGATAGGGAATCAACCAGTCTAGTTTTCCGTGGCTGAAAGGATCCTGGGGATGGACCAGGAGGCGGGGAATGGGAAAGTTGTAGTGATACCAGAGCCCGCCCCCAGTCAGGAAGACGATCGGGATTCCGAAAATCAGCAACTGCCGAAGCAGTCGCTGTGAGAACAGGCTCTGGAACTTCCCACTCATTTGGCCGCGGGCATCGCCCAATCCGGTATGACGGATGGGTCGATCTTAAGCACCGCGGTTCCAATGGTAAAGAACAGGATCGTAATCACAATGACGCCAATGAAGTTGATGAAAATCCCGATCCGGGCCATGTCCGCGATGCGGATGTGACCGCTGCTGAAGACAATGGCGTTGGGCGGCGTAGCGACGGGCATCATGAAGGCGCAGGACGCGGACAGGGTCGCGGGCACCATGAGAAGGAGCGGGTTCACTCCCATGGCCACGCCGACCGCCGCGAGGATCGGCAACACCATCTCCGTGGTGGCCGTATTCGAGGTCAGCTCCGTGAGGAAGGTCAGCGTCAGGCACACCAGCGCGACCACCACGATGGGGGGCAGGTTCGCCAGGCCGACGAAGCTCTCGCCGATGTAGGTGGAAAGGCCCGATTCCTTGAACCCGGTCGCTAAGGCAAAGCCACCTCCGAAGAGCAGCACGATATGCCAGGGCAATCGTTTCACGGCTTCCACATCCAGGATGGCGCGATCTCCCTCCTCGCGGTCCTTGCTGTTGCGGGAAGGAATAATGAAGAAAAGCAATGCCATGGCCACGGCGATGGTGCCGTCATCAATGTAGCTGCCAAAGGGAAGTGCCTTGGTCCAACCCGGGATCGTGAGGGCTCCCAAGGTGATATCCGTGCGGAAGACCCAGAGCAGGGCGGTTGCGGCAAAGATCGCCAACACCACTCCTTCTTCGAATTTCAGGTGGCCCAGGGCCTTGTATTCGCTCTCGATCACGGAACGGGAAACTCGGACATCGTCCGGAGTTCGCAGGAAAACCTTGGTGAGCAGGAACCAGATCACCGCCAGCATGACTGCGGAAATGGGCACGCCGAGCAACATCCACTGGCCGAAGGAGAGGGGTTCTGCATCCGGGAAGGTGATCTCAAAGATCCGGGCCAGGGAAAGGTTGGGAGGCGTGCCGACCAGGGTGGCCATGCCACCCACACTGGCGCTGTAGGCGATTCCGAGCAGCAGCGCCACTGACAGGTTCCGCGTGCGCTCTCTGCCGAAGGCGGCTTCTTCCTGGGAGATAATCGCCAGACCGATCGCCAGCATCATGATGGAAGTCGCCGTATTGGAGATCCACATGGAGAGAAAAGCCGTGGCGAGCATAAAGCTGAGCACGAGCCGGGCCGGCCCTCCGCCCACTAGGCGGATAATCTTGAGCGCGATCCGCTTGTGGAGATTCCAGCGCTCCATGGCGAGCGCAATGAGGAAGCCTCCGATGTAGAGGAAGATGATGTAGTTGAAATAGACCGGAGCGGTGGCCTTGCCAGTCATGATCCCGAGCATGGGAAAGAGCGCGAGCGGCAGGAGAGCCGTTGCGGCCAGAGGAATGGCATCGGTCATCCACCAAATCGCCATGAGTGTAGCCACCGCCGCCATACGATTGAGTTCCGGCTTGCCCTCTTGGAAATCGGGAAGCAGCAGCAGGAGGAAGAAAAGTCCCAGTCCCAGCCAGAATCCGGTGCGGCGTCCGTGTTTGATGATCGACTGCAGGAGGGATTTCCAATTCATGACCGAAGTAGGCGGGGTTGAGAGGTGGGGGCTTTGTAAGAGCGCAAATCACCCCAAATTGCGGAGGTTTTGTCAAGGAACTGAGGCTCTGAAAGGGCTTCCATCTCGTGGGAGTCTCGCGCAGAGGCTCAGAGCCGCAGAGATTTCTCGAAGGGCAGGCCTTGTGGATTCAACTACACAAGTCTCTGGCTAGACCCTCCAGAGAAGCTTGATGCCGGTCGAGTTTCCACGCCGTTAAACCCGCCTGCTCGGCGCCCTCCCAATCCATGCGGGGATCGTCGCCCACGTGCAGGGCTTGCGTAGCCTGGCAATTGGTCGCTTTCAGGGCGGCTTGGAAGATTCGCGAGTCGGGCTTGGCGGCTCTGACGTCGGCGGAAAGGATGATGGGATCAAAGACCGAGTGAATCCCGAGGCCTTTGAGGACCGGGTGGAGGCGGGAGTCGAAGTTGGAAATCACCCCAAGCCGGAATCTGGCGCTCAACTGTTCCAGCACCTCCGGCACCTCTGGATAGAGTTGCCAGGCTTCCGCGCTGCCATAGAAATTCCACAGGGTCTGAAAGTAAGGATCGAACACTTCGGGAGGCGTCGTCGAACCGGTCACGGTCTCCAGCACTCGCTTTACCAGATTCTGCCACCAATCCCGCTCTGGTGATTCCGATGGACTGGGATAAGGCGAGGGGAGATCTTTCCATGCTTGTTTAAAGGCCTCCTGGGTCTGGCGGGGATCCAAGCGGAGGCCAAATGGCTCTGCCAATCGTGCATATCCGGCTCCCACCGGGGCCCGCAATTCAAAGAGAGTCCCTGCCGCGTCGAAAAATATCACCTGGAGTTGGGAACTGGGGGGCAACCGGACCATTTCTTGTTGCGGCTCAAACCGATGGGCGTATGATTAGGGTTCACCATTTAGTCTTCCAAGACGAATCCACCAAAAGGGGAGATCCTTTGAGGCCGGAGTGGGATTATATCCCGCTCTTTTTTTTCCTCTAAGATGTCCAGAGAAAGCCATGACCAACGAATTACTAGCTCTATTTGAGTACTACGAGAAAGAGAAAGATCTCGATCGGGAAACCATGGTAGAGGTTATCCAGCAAGCGCTGCTTTCAGCTTCCAAAAAGAGTATTGGTCCGGCCCGGGAACTCCGCATTGACGTGGATCCAGCGAAAGGCAAGATCCGTGCGATCGCCAAGCTGGTGGTGGTCGAGAACGTGGAGAAGCCTTACGACGAAATCGCCCTGCCGGTGGCCAAGCGCATCAAGGCGGACGCGGAATTGGGCGAAGAGGTAGAAGTGGAAGTGACTCCGCCCAGTTTCGGACGGATTGCCGCCCAGGCCGCCAAGCAGGCCTTGATGCAGCGCCTTCGCCTGGAAGAGAAGTCCAAGATTTACGAAGAGTTCAAGGATCGGGCCGGTGACATCGTGAGTGGCACCGTGCGTCGGTTTGAGCGTTCGGACGTGATGATGGATCTCGGTAAGTTCGAGGCGGTTATGCCTAGCCGTGAACGAGTCAAGACCGAGGATTACAACATCGGTGACCGCATTCGCACCTACGTGGTGGCAGTCGAGAATGGCCCACGTGGTCCGGAAATCATTTTGTCCCGGAGTCACCCCAATTTTGTGCGCCGGTTGTTCGAATCGGAGGTCAGTGAAATTGCCGATCGCACCGTGGAAATTCGGGGAATCGCCCGGGAAGCGGGATACCGTACCAAAGTCGCCGTTTACAGCGCGGACGAAAAGGTGGATCCCGTGGGCGCCTGCGTGGGCCTTCGGGGTGCGCGCGTCAAAAACATTGTTCGCGAATTGAACAATGAGAAGGTCGATATCATCCGATATAGCGATAATGTTCGCGAATTTGTCGCGGATGCTCTGAAACCCGCCAAGCTGCGGACGATCGAACTGGACGAAGAACACAAGATCGTGCGCGTGACCGTGGATGAAGAGGAACTGTCCCGGGCGATCGGTCGTCATGGACAGAATGCACGGTTGACCTCCCGGCTCGTGGGTTGGGACGTCAAAGTCGAGAAGGATGAAAGTGCTCACGAGCAGTTTGAAGCTCGCGTCACGGATGCCGCCGATCAATTGGCCGAAACCCTCGGAGTGGACTCGGAGATTGGTCTCGCTCTGGTGAGAGAGGGCATCAACAGTTTGGAATTGCTCAGCACAGAGGTGGACGTGGAAGACCTCACTGAGATGCTGGCAATCGATAAAGAAGCCGCCGAGAGAATTCTCGAAAAGGCGAAAGAAAGTTACGAATCACAATCGTGATTCCAACGTTTATAGCTTACAGTGCCGGGATCGGGAAACCTAACCCCCGTTTCGGTTCATTTTCTAATGCCACCCAAGAAGAAATCAGCCAAATCCAAAGTCGCGCTAGACCTGATCGGCAAAAAGAAGAAGCCGGCAGGTGCGAAGGCGAGTACCCCTGAACCTGAGGCCAAGGTGCCTCCCAAGGAGCCGAAGGAGAAACTCGCTGATCTCAAGGATTCCGCCCTCGACCTGATCGATGAGGGGGAAAAGGCTGATACCAAGAAACCGGTCGTGGAGCGGGAGGAGGCTTCCGTCTTCCGGAATCTGGCTGAGGGCGGCGGCACCGTTGAAGACCAGAAAGAGGTTCTGCCTGAAGCATCCTCCAACAAGGCGATCGAGATTACCGACGAGGGCGTCAAGATCATCCATCTGAAGCCGCCGATCATCGTCAAGGAATTGGCGGATCTGATGGATATCAAGGGCTTCAAGCTCATCAAGGATTTGATGGAGTTTGATGTCTTCGTGAGCCAGACCCAATCCATCGAGCCTGAAATCGCCGCGAAGGTGTGTGAAAAGCACGGCTTCGTCTTTGAACGGGAGAAGCGCGAGAAAGGCGCTGGAGTTCACAAGGTCGAGGAAGTCATCGAAGAGCCGGAACCCGAGCCGGAACCGGAAGAAGAGAAACTTCAGGACCGGCCGCCGATCGTGACCGTGATGGGGCACGTTGACCACGGGAAAACTTCCATTCTGGACGCGATCCGGAAGGCGAAAGTGGTGGAAGGCGAAGCGGGTGGCATCACCCAGCACATCGCGGCTTACTCCGTCGAGCACGGGGACAAGCGGATCACCTTTATCGACACCCCTGGTCACGAGGCCTTCGCGGAAATGCGGGCCCGGGGCGCCAATGTCACGGATATCGTCATCCTGGTGGTCGCCGCCAATGACGGCATCAAGCCGACCACGATCGAGGCCATCAATCACGCCAAGGCCGCAGGCGTGGAAATCATTGTAGCGATCAACAAGATCGATTTGCCGACGGCAGACCCCATGCGGGTGAAGCAGCAGCTTCAGGAGTACGACTTGGCTCCGGAAGACTGGGGCGGCCATACGATTTTCGTAGAGTGCTCCGCCACCGAAGGGCTGGGTCTCGATGACCTGCTGGACATGATTGCCCTTCAGGCAGAAGTGCTGGAACTGAAAGCGGATCCCAAGGCCATGGCTCGGGGAACCGTCATCGAAGCCCGGATGGAACCAGGGCGTGGCCCGACTGCCAGCGTGATCGTGCAGGCAGGGACGTTGAAGGTTGGCACCCCGTTCATTTGTGGAAACTGCTGGGGCAAGGTGAAATCTCTGCTGGGCGACCGCGGTGACATTCTCAAGGCTGCCGGCCCCGCGATTCCGGTCGAAGTGCTCGGTTTCAATGACGTTCCCGCCGTCGGGGATGAATTGGTCGAAATGCAGAACGACCGGAAGGCCAAGAAACTTTCCGAAGAACGGGTGGAAGCGGAGCGGCTTGGCAAGCTGCAGAAGCCGGTTCACTCCACTCTGGAAGGTTTCATGATGACCATGGACGCGGACCAGAAGAAGGTTCTCAACCTGGTGGTCAAGACCGATGCCCAGGGCTCTGCTGAAGCCATTGTGGGCTCTCTGAAAGACATCGAGAGCGATAAGGTGGAACTGGATATCAAGCACGTGGCGGCTGGTCCCATCACGGACTCGGATATCCTGTTGGCCAGTGCCTCAGACGCGGTCATCATTGGCTTCAATACCAAGCTGGAAGCCAACGCTGTTCGCACCGCTAAGCGGGAAGGCGTTCAGGTGAAGCTCTTCTCCATCATTTATGAGCTGATCGACCAGGTGAAAGCCGCCATGCTCGGCATGCTGGATCCGGAAACCCGGGAGAACAATCTGGGCTTCGCGGAAGTGAAGCAGGTATTCAAACTGACCGTCGGCCGGGTCGCGGGTTGCCAGGTCACCAAAGGTAAGATCCTGCGTAGTGGCCGGGCCCGGGTGCTTCGGGACGGACAGCAGGTCTATGATGGTGGCGTCCAGACCCTCAAGCGGTATCAGGATGACGTGAACGAAGTGAAGAATGGGCTGGAATGCGGCATTCGACTCGGCAACTTCAATGACTACGAAGAAGGCGATGTGATCGAGTGCTACGAACTGGAAAAGATCGAGCAGACGCTCTAAGCCGGCATCGAGCCGTCCATATCGTTCCTTGAACGCCGGGGCCGGACGGTTGAATGGTCTGGGAGCCCCGGACCGTCCAAAGGTATTAACCCGCAACTTCCTTCCATCATGAGTCAGAGACTTCTCCGTGTGCGCGAACTGCTGAAACGCGAACTGAGCACCCTGTTACAGCGGGAATTCGAGTTTAAGAACGCCCTGGTCACCATCAGTGACGTGGATATCACTCCGGATCTCCGGCAGGCTCACGTCTTCATCAGCACTCTCGGTGCGGAAGGGCGGGAGAATTCGATCATCGAGCAGCTCAACGAGAAGCGGGCGTTGCTCCAGAACAAATTGGCCAAGCGGGTGATCCTGAAGTACAACCCAAGACTCCACTTTGAGTATGACGATTCGATCCGTCGGGGAGTGGACGTGGTGTCCCTGATCAATGAGATCGACATTCCGGACGAATTGGAGCCGTTGGAAGACGAAGATCAGGATCATGACAAGTAGCGAACGCAACTGTCCTGCCGAACCGACCCTGAACGAACTGGGGGAATTCCTGGAGAACTGCCAGACGATCGCGCTGGCCAGTCACACCCGGCCGGACGGCGATGCCATTGGTTCCTTGCTGGGGCTGGGACAGGCTCTCATGCAGATCGGCAAGGATGTCGTGATGCTGAACCAGGATGGGGCCACGGCCCGGTATATGTTCCTGGACGGTGCGGACCAGATCAAGGTTCCCGCGGATATTCAGAAGAAACTACAGGTGGATGCGTTCGTCGCCCTGGATACCGCGGATGCCAAGCGTGTGGGTGCCAGGGTTCGGGACGTGATTGAGAGCTACGGGACGCAAATTGTGATCGATCACCATGTCTCCAACGAGCGCTATGGGGACATCAACTACGTGGATGCGGACTCACCGGCGACAGGACAGATCGTCTATGAATTGATCCAGGCGAGAGGATGGCCCCTGACAGACGGTGCTCGCGATGCCCTTTGGGCGGCCATCGTCACGGACACCGGTTCTTTTCAATACAGCAACACAACCGAACGCACCTTTGAGATTGGAGGAGATCTGGTTCGCCGCGGGGTGAACGTGGGCGATCTCTCGGCTCGAATTTATCAGAGTTATCGGCGGGAGCGGCTGGAACTGCTGAAAGAGTTGCTCAACACCATGGAGTTCAGCTGTGGCGGAAAGGTCGCCAGCTGGAAGATTCGTCGGGAAGTCATCGAGCGGCTCCAGATTGAACCTACCGATCAAGAAGGGCTGATTGATTATCTGCGCGCGGTGAACGGTGTAATCGTGGCAGTTTCATTTGAAGAAGGGCCGGATCTGGTCAGAATAAGTGCCCGTTCCAAATCCCCGGAGGTGAATGTCTCCGCCATCTGTGAACAGTTTGGCGGTGGCGGGCATGTGCTCGCTGCCGGCGCGGCCTCTCAGGGAAAAATCGATGAGGTCGCGGAGCGGTTTCTTCAAGTAGTTGCAAAGGTAATCGAGGACAATGGATAGCATTGACGGAGTACTGTTGGTAGACAAGGCGCAGGACATGACGTCTCACGACGTGGTGGCCATTGCGCGCCGTAGTCTGGGCACCAAGAAAATTGGGCATTGTGGGACCCTCGACCCCATGGCCACCGGTCTGCTGATTCTCGTAGTGGGGAAGGCCACCAAGATTCAGGACCTGCTCATGGCGGAAGACAAGGAATACGAGGGCAGCCTGACGCTCGGCAAGGTCACCAGCACCCAGGACGCAGATGGGGAAGTGACCGAGGAAAAAGAGATTCCGGCCGATCTCAGCGAAGCCCAGATTCAGGAAGCGTTCGATAAGTTCAAGGGAGACTTCTACCAGACGCCTCCCATGGTATCGGCCATCAAGAAGGACGGCGTGCGCCTCTACAAACTGGCCCGGAAAGGTCAGGAGGTTGAGCGGGAGCCGCGTCTTGTGCATGTCTATGCCAATGTCATCCAATCGGTGGCTCTGCCCGTCGTGGAGTTTCGCGTGGTGTGCAGCAAAGGATTCTATGTGCGCACCTATGCGCATGACATCGGCCAGGAACTGGGATGCGGAGCTCACTTGAGCAGCCTGCGCCGCACCAAATCGGGGAAGTTTGACTTGGAACGGTCCGTGACCGTGGACGAACTCAAGGAAGGGGATCGCAGTGTGGTGCTGGAGAAGATGTTGAGCCTGCCTGACGTATCACGATTGCGGGGTGCCTGATTCAAAGCGGACCAGAAAATGGATGTGCTGCGTCAGATCTCTGAGCTTTCTGGCCTGAAGCGTCCATCGCATCTGGCCGTGGGAGTCTTTGACGGACTGCACCTGGGACACCAGGCCGTGATTTCCACCGCGGTGGAAGGAGCGCGTGCCTCTGGTGGGCAAGCCGTCATGGTGACCTTTGACCCGCATCCGGCCACGGTGCTTCGTCCGGAGATGCGTCCCCGGCTTCTCACCCATACCCGGCACAAGTTGGCGCTGGCGGAGAAACTGGGCGTGGAAACCGCGCTCGTGATTGCTTTCGACGAGGCATTTTCCCAGGTGCCAGCGCAGGAGTTCGTCCAGGCTCTGGTCGATCACTGTGAAGACTTGCGGCAAATCTGCGTGGGCAGGGATTGGCGTTTTGGCTGTGAGCGGGGTGGGGATATGGAGTTGCTACGTGAGCTCGGCCGGGAACATGGCTTTGAAGTGGACGGAGCCGAGACGGTCACGATTGATGGGGAAGTCGTTAGCAGCACGGCGATTCGTCAGGCGATTCAGGACGGAAACCTGGATCTGGCGGCCCAGTATCTGGGTCGGCCTTACACGGTGCTGGGCACGGTAGTTGAGGGGCAAAAGCTAGGGCGCACCTTGGGCTTTCCTACGGCGAATCTCGTGGTGCATAATGAGCAACTCCCGCCGAATGGAGTGTATGTCGTCTCCGTTGACTTCGGTGGAAGAACCTTTGGCGGCGTGGGGAATCTGGGATCCCGGCCCACTGTTGAAGGTCAAAGCGGTGAGACGAGACTGGAGATCCACCTCTTTGAATACAAGGGGGAGGAATTTTATGGCGAGGAGTTGGAGGTATGCTTTCTGCAATTTCTTCGGGAAGAAAGGCGGTTTGAAGGCCTGGAGGCCCTAACAAAGCAGGTAAAAGAAGACATCTCCACGGCCAGAAGCGCTTTCGGGGGTTGAGTGAATCCGGGATTTGTTTAGGTTAGGGGACTTCCACGAACGCATTGATCCGTGTTCGAGGCCGTGATGACCTGCTATCGACTATTCCTTCCACTGCTCATCCTCACGGGTTGGCTGTCGCCACTGCTCCAGGCGGATGAGGTTGAATCCATCCCTTTCACGCGCTCGGTGATTCCCTATGTCGGGGGGCCTCACTTTACCAAGCTGAGTCCGCAGATGACCCGGGTGCCCTACATCCATGAGGTGGCCACCTGGCATCCTGACAAGCGGCTTTTTCATTCCAGCTTTGCCTGTGGAGCAATCTTGTTGGGTGATCTGGATAAGGATGGTCAGACGGATCTGTTCATCACGGGTGGTCCCCGTCCCAATGCTCTCTACCTCCAGGCCGGGAATCTGACGTTTGTGGATCTGTCATCCGGCATGGGGCTGAAAGGGGCGGAAGGCTGGGCCGCCGGCGCCGCCATGATCGACATCGATGAAGATGAGGATCTGGACATCTACATCTGCTACTATGACCGCCCTAATGAGTTGTACATCAACCAACTCCAGGAGGGGGGCGGCCTGGGGTTCACCGAGGCGGCCGCGGAGTATGGTCTGGACATTGCCGATGCCTCTCTGGTGCCCGCGTTTTGTGACTATGACAGGGATGGGGACCTGGATCTGTATCTGCTGACCCATCAACTCGTTCGTCCCAATGGCAGGCCCAGTTCCGCCGTGCCGACTGAAGTGATTCCCGGCACACAGAAAGCCCGAATTACGGGGGATCCCGGTCGCTACTACAAACTGGCCGACCGGCCTGACGCCGAGGGACGCTGGACTTATTCCGAGGCGGGGCGGGCAGACTATCTCCTCCGGAATGACGGTGGCAAGTTCAAGGACGTCTCCAAGCAAGCGGGCATCTCCCGGGAACGTCTCGTGGGCAATTCCGCCACCTGGTGGGACTTTGACGAAGATGGTTGGCCGGACCTCTATGTGGCCAATCAGGGAGAAGACGAGGATATCCTCTACCGGAACAAGGGAAACGGCACCTTTGAAGACGTCTCCAAAGAGGTGCTGCCTCGCACGCCCATGTTCTCGACTGGGGCCGTAGTCATGGACGCCAATGGAGACGGGCATCTGGACCTGTTAGTGGGAGACCGGGCGCCGACTTCTCACTTCAAGCGGCAAGTCAGCATGCCTTCTCCAGAGCGCTTCGAGGCGTTCGAGAAATCTTCAATCCCACTCGTACGTCGGAACTCGCTTTTTCTCAATGCCCAGACTCGCGCCGTCCTGGAAGCCGCCCAGCTCTACGGAATTGGGGAGACGGACTGGACCTGGTCCATCAAGAGTGGTGATTATGATCACGACGGTTTGCCGGATCTGCGCCTCGGCATCGGCGATGCCCTGCTGCGTCTCCCCGCTGATCACCCGCCCCTGCACACGCACGCCTCTGTTCAGCCGGATCTCGTGGTCCTTCTGCAGCTCGTCTGCCGGCCATTCCAGCGTCTCGGTGTAAGCCAGAAGAGACGAGTCTTCCGGCGGATAAACGATCACATAGTAATTCGGAGCGGTCAGGTGATTGATTTCAATCACCCCCGTTGCGGAGCGGTGCCGCGGAGGAAAGCGGAAACTCTGGTGAGTCAGCGCATACCGCACGCCGGAGACGGGTTGGCC
>JBHIXE010000012.1:25906-29562 GCA_041984905.1 Verrucomicrobiales bacterium
CGCGGCATTTCGATCACGCGGATCTGGAGCCGCCGACTCACGAAAAGCTGGTCGGCCAGACGCATTGGGACCTGGTAGAGCGGGCCAGTTACGAACTCAAAGAACGGAACCTGGCATTCCGGAATACCGGCACTGGCTTTGTGAATGTCTCGAAGGAATGGGGATTGGACGACTTGGGGATGAGCCTGACCAGCGCCCAAGGGGACCTGGATGAGGATGGAGATCTGGATCTAATCGTTTCGCTACTAGGTGAGCCGTTGGTTATCTATCGGAACGATGGAGCTACCGGCAATTCCATTCGCGTGAAGCTGCGCGGCACCAAGAGCAATCTGGGGGGAATCGGTGCGGTGCTTCGGTTGGAGTCTGAAGAGCGCACTCAAGTTCGCCAGGTCTATCCAGCCTGGGGATACATGGATGCAGATGAGGCCACCGTTCACTTTGGATTAGGGCGAGTCGAATCGGTGGAGAAGCTGGAGATCACCTGGCCCAGTGGCATTGTCCAAAAGCTGGAAGGTCTCAAAGTCAATCACACGCATATCATCACGGAGCCTCAGGCGACCAAGCCGAGTCTGGTGAAACCCAGGGAGCCCTGGTTTACCAAATCGCGCCTCCTGGAAGACCGGAGCGTGGAAGAAGCCAGGTTTGAAGATTTTGAGAAGCAAGAACTGCTACCACTTCAGCTCTCTCACTTTGGGCCGGCCCAGGCTTGGGGCGATATTGATGGGGATGGGGATGATGACCTGTTCCTGGGTGGAGCGGCAGGATCATCTGGGCTGGTGTTGCACAGTCAGATTTCGGCGAGCGGCGAATCTCGTTTCCGTCACAAATCTCAGTGGGCTTTGGAACAAGATGCGGCCTCGGAGGACATGGGCGCCGTGTTGTTTGATTCGGATCAGGACGGGGACCTGGACCTTTACGTGGTTCACGGAGGCGTGGAAACAGAGCCCGACTCCGAGGCCTTGCGGGATGGTTACTATGAGAACCGTGGCGATGGGGAGTTCCGGCCTTTTCCCAAGGATCACCTTCCAGATCTGCGTGAGAGCGGATCCTGCGTGACGGCGGCGGACTTCGATCAAGATGGGGATCTGGATCTGTTTGTGGGGACGCGATCCCGGACCGGCGCCTATGGGGAGCCCTGCACCAGCCGGTTGCTCGTCAATGACGGAGGCACCTTCGTCGATGGAACGGAAGACGTAGCCATGGAGCTGAAGGGGATTGGCATGGTCACCAGCGCAGTCTGGTCAGACATCAATGAAGACGGATGGGTAGACCTGGTCATCGCCTTGGATTGGGGCCCCATTGTGGTTCTGCGAAATCGGGGCGGTTATCTGGAGAAGATTCCCGTCAGCGGCACTCAAATTTATTCCGGCAGGTGGAATGCGGTCGCCGCGGGAGATCTGGACAACGATGGCGACATGGACCTTGTGGCGACGAACCTGGGGCTGAACACACCGTTCAAAGCTTCGGAGAACGCTCCTCAGCTGCTCTTCCATGGAGACATGAGCGGCGAAGGAAAGTCTCATCTGATCCAGGCGGAGTTCGAAGCCGGAGTTGCCTATCCCTATCTGGGCTACAAGCGATTCAGCCAAGCGCTGCCTTGGGTGAGCGAGCAGATCCCGACTTCGCAGCGCTGGGCCAGCATGTCTCTCCCGCAGATCTTCGGACTGGATCGGCTCCGGGATGTGGAACTTCTCAAAGTAACGGAGCTGCGTAGCGGGATATTCCTGAATGATGGCGATGGGTTCTTCAATTTCCATCCGCTACCACAGATTGCCCAGGTCGCGCCTGGATTTGGGATTGGGCTGGGCGACTTTGACGCCAATGGGTTCATCGACCTGTTCATCGCCCAGAATTTCAGCTACTCCCGGCCGGAAACCGGGGTCATGGTAGGAGGGCTAGGGCAGCTCCTCCGAAGGAATCCCGACGCCATGGCGCCCGCGGAACTTTTTGACCCCGTCCCGGTGGCGGATAGTGCCATCCACATTTCGCAAGACGCTCGGTCAGTCGCTGTGGCGGATGTGAATCAGGATCGCAAGGTCGACCTCATTGTGGGAGTCAACGGGGATTCTCCTCAGCTTTATCTCAATGACAAGCCGTCACTGCACCTGCCCTTTACGCTGCGGCTCATCGGTCCTGAATCCAACCGCCAGGCGATCGGTTCCAGGGTCACGGTGTCCGTTCCTGGCATGCCGATCCAGACCCGCGAGGTCACCTGCGGTAGCGGGTTCCTCTCCGCGTCGCCGGTCCGGGAGCATTTGTTCGCCAAACCGGAGTGGGCATCTGAAGTGACCTTCGTGGAAGTGACCTGGCCCAACGGCCAGCAACGCAGTTACACCTTCAAGGCCGACCAGTTGGATCTCGTGGTTCAGTATGAAGAACCCAAACCCTTGGTCGAACCCGAGGCGACCGATGCGGACCTTGGGAGCGAGTAGGGGAGTTCGGTGGGACAGGGAGACAGGGAGACAGGGAGACAGGGAGATTGTCCAAATCAATAGGCGTGCCGTAGAGATGGAGCCAACCGTCTCCCTGGTGCCCAGCCGTATGTCTCTATGACGTGATGCGTCTCAAGTGTCTACCTATGGTGAATTGCGCCTTAACCGCGCCTATGGCGCGTAGCGCCACAACCATGAATAGCCGTGGGTGACCGAAGGGAACCCACGGAAAGACAGTTGTTACGACAGCCACGTAGTGGCGTGATTGATCAATGCGGACGCTTATGAATATCGCCACTAAAGTGGCTTGTCTAGTTGGCGAGACAACCGTGGGTTCCCTTCGGTCACCCACGGCTATTCATGGTTGTGACGCTACGCGCCAGCACAACTCTGTCGGATTGACTTAGGATCTCTGTGAAGGCCACGGGCGACCTGGATGCCGATGATACCATGATGCACTAGCTTTACCCAAAATCCGCGCGATGCATCGACTACGTTCCACTGAGAACGCTTCTGACCCGAGGACTGAAAACGCATCTATCCCGAGAGCTGAAAGCGTAGTCGAGCACAAGCACATTGGGATAGGTCGTGCCATTGTCCACTCCTCCACTTACCAGCAAGCCTCCACCAATCGGTCTTCCGCGCTGCCCTGAACCAGGAGGGTATCGCCAAAGGCCAACCTTCTGGCCCGAGAGCTGAAAACGCTCCAGGCCCGACTACTGAGAACCCCGCTCACTTCAAGGGGTTCTCGTACCACACGACGTTCTGACTGCGTTGCCCGGCGACGAGTAGATCCAGGTCCCCATCACCATCCATGTCCACGGAGCGGATGTCATAAGCCGCCTGGTTGTCATCGAGATCGTGGGCGGTGAATCCACCTTTGCCATCGTTCTCATACCACACCGTACGGAAGTCGTCCTTGGCTGTCGTGGCCGCATCGATATCGCCGTCCTCATCCAGGTCCGCGACTGTCAGGCAGTGAGGGCCGGCGAGGCGCGGATCCACTTCATGCAGCTCAAACTTCTTGTCGCCGAGGTTTTCAAACCACAGCACACCATTGCCGTGGCCGCGGGAAGCCATCATGTCCTGGTCTCCGTCGCCATCCAGGTCGGCGGGAAGGATGCAGGTGGCGCCAATCTGGTAGTCGGCCAGGAGATGTTTTTTCCACACTTCCTCGCCGGTGTTTTCCCACCAGGCGAACCAGTTGCCGTTCTCAAAGGGTTT
>JBHIXE010000012.1:29572-29866 GCA_041984905.1 Verrucomicrobiales bacterium
TCGCCGTTGGCAAAGACGTGGCGCGTCCATTCGCCGTCCGCGGTTTCCGGCACTTCTTGCCACATGATGGAACTTGGAAAATCACCTTCCGGATTGAACTCGTTGGTGATGAGATCCGCGACGCCATCCTGGTTCACGTCTGCTCGCAAGACACAGTGGATTCCGGAGATTTTGTCGTCGGCGACCCGGTATTTCCAATTGCCCTTCGTGGCAGCCTCCCCGCCGGGATTCTCCAGCCAGTAGACCAGTCGAGCGCCCCCGATGTAGTCCATATCTCCATCGCCATCTACGTCC
>JBHIXE010000013.1:0-28407 GCA_041984905.1 Verrucomicrobiales bacterium
TTCCGACACGGACGGCTACCAGCAGGATGCGGAGCGCAACAACTGGCCCTGGCGCGATTGGGTGATTCAGGCCTTCAACGACAACATGCCTTTCGACCAGTTCACGATCGAGCAGTTCGCGGGGGATCTGCTGCCAGACGCCACTGCGGAACAGATCCTGGCGACCTGTTTCCACCGCAATCACATGACCAATGGCGAGGGCGGCCGTCTCCCCGAGGAGTCGCGCATCGACTACGTGATCGACCGGGTCAACACGACGGGCACGGTGTGGTTAGGACTCACGTTAGGCTGTGCGCAATGTCATTCCCACAAGTTCGATCCCGTCTCCCAGGCGGACTACTACCGGATGTTCGCCTTCTTCAATAGCGTTGCGGAAGACGGCAAGGCGGGGAAGAACGCCAAGCCCTACATGAAGTTTCGCTCTCCCCTGGCGGAGCGCGCCGTGGAAGAGATGGAGCAACACGTCGCCAGCCTGGAACCCTTTGAAGCCGCGGCTCGCAAGGCCGCCGAGTCTGGATTCGAGGACTGGCTCAGGGATCGACTGGCGAATCTGCCGGATGACTACCAGGCATGGCGTCCCATGGTTCCCGCCAAAGTTCGCAGCGTGGAAGGTACGACGCTTCAGGTAGAAGCGGACGGCACCGTGCAGGCAACGGGTCCCAACCCACGTCAGGACGACTACAAGATCACGCTCGCGGCACCCGCAGGCTTGGAACGCATCACCGGCTGGAAGCTGGACGTCTTCCCTCACGCCTCCCACAGGGAAGGCAAACTCTCTCGCGGCAAGACCGGCGAATTCATCCTGACCAACGTCAAACTGCTGGTGCAACGCAAGGGCGCTTCTCAGGTGCGCGATATCGAGATGGCTGGCGCGATTGCCGATTTCGAGAAACCCGCCAAGGGTCGCGCCTACGGCAAGGTCAGTGATACCCTGGACGACGATCCCCGCAATGGCTGGACCACGGAGACGGGTGACGCCACTCAAGCGCACACCGCCGTCTTCGAACTCGAGCAACCGCTCACGGTCAATCCGGATGAAGAACTCATCTTCGTGCTGCTGCATCGCTCCACGGATGGGGATTCCAACATTGGTCGCTTCCGCATCTCCCTGACCGATCAACGGGGGGAGACGGTGAAGTCCCTGAAGAAGGCGCCCTTGGAGGAGTTGTCAGGTCATCCTTCAGGACAACCCTCCAAGATCGATCCCGAACTCCGTACGCGTCTGCTGGAGCAATACCTCCTGGACGACACCGTGCATCAGGCGGCACTTGCCAGACTCAATGAGGCACGGCGTCAGCTGAACGGGTTGAAGAGAGATGCTGGCGAGCTCAACGTTATGGTCCTGGGAGAACAAGAAGAGCCTCGTACGACGTACATCCTGGAACGTGGAGTCTGGGATGCCCATGGCGAGGAGGTCACGCCTGGCGTCCTGCCCGCCGTTCTGGAGTGGCCGCAAGAGAACACGACTTCCCGATTGGAGCTGGCCAAGTGGCTCGTCTCTGCTGACAACCCGCTGACGGCGCGGGTCGTGGTCAATCATCTCTGGCAATTGGTCTATGGAGCTGGACTGGTCCGCACCCCGGAAGACTTCGGGCTTCAGGGCGAACTGCCGACGCATCCGGAGCTTCTCGACTGGCTGGCTGTGGAGTTGATCGAGAGCGGTTGGGATCTCCGTCATGTGCTGCGAATCCTGGCCACCAGCGACACCTTCCGTCAGAGCAGCGATACCACGCCGGATCTCCTGGAACGGGATCCAGAGAACCGGCTCCTGGCGCGCGCCTTACGTCAGCGTATGCCTGCCTGGATGATTCGCGACAATGCCCTGGCCGCCTCCGGCCTGCTTAATCCCGCGATTGGCGGACCACCCATCAAGCCCTGGCAACCGGAAGGCGTCTGGGAGGAAATCTTCATGGGACGCTTCACGTACGATCCGAGCCTTGGTCCCGCTCAATATCGTCGCACTATCTACACCTATTGGCGACGCTCCATCGCGCCGACCTTCCTCTTCGACAGTGCCCAGCGGCGCGTCTGTGAAGTGGGCGTTCGGCAGACCAACACTCCGCTCCATGCCCTGACTTTGCTGAATGATACCACCATGTTGGAGGCGTCCCGGGTGCTCGCGGATCAACTGATGGAAATGCCAGGGAGCGATATCGAGCGGCTACAGTCTCTGTCGCAACGTGTGCTGAGCCGCGACCTTCGATCCGAAGAACTCCAGGTGTTGGAACGCGAATGGCAACGCGCACTGGCGTACTTTGAAGGTCACTTTGATGAAGCTGGCGTGTTCACGACTGTCGGACAACAGAAAGCTCCTCATCCCCAACTCGCACCGGAAACTGCCGCCTGGATGACAGTTGCGAGCCTTCTCCTCAACCTTGATGAAGCGATCACCCATGAGTAACGATTTCCCCACTTCACTGAGCCGTCGCCTGTTCCTGAACCAGTCGGGGCTCAATCTTGGAGCCATGGCCCTTGGCGGGTTGTTAGGCCAGGATGCAATCGCGGCCGGCAAGACCTTCCCTGGCTTTGCGCCCAAGGCGAAGCGGGTCATCTTCCTCACTCAATCCGGCGGCCCATCCCAGTTGGAGCTCTACGACCACAAACCTGGTCTCATGAAGTGGGCGGGCACCGAGCTGCCAGAGAGCGTGCGCCAGGGTCAGCGGCTCACCACCATGACGGCTGGCAAGGCCCAGCTCATCCTGCCCGGCATCACGAAGTTCTCCCAGCATGGACAGAGCGGTGCCACGGTCAGCGAATGGCTCCCGCATATCGGATCGATCGCGGACGAGCTCTGCTTCGTGAAATCCATGGTGACGGATCAGATCAATCACGCTCCGGCGATGACCAAGTTCCTGACGGGCCACCAACTGCCGGGCCGGCCGAGTTTCGGCGCCTGGGCGAGCTACGGGCTGGGCAGTAGCAATCGCAATTTGCCGGATTACCTCGTGCTGATCTCCAAGATGAAACGGCCCAGCGATCAGCCGCTCTATGATCACTACTGGGGCAGTGGATTTCTCCCCTCCCGATACCAGGGTGTCAAGCTGCGCAATGCCAAGGATCCCGTGCTCTACCTGAGAGATCCCGATGGGTTTCCCCGGGATCTGCGCCGCGGCATGCTGGACGGTCTGGGCGAGCTGAACCAAATGCGGCTCGATCAAACCGGCGACCCGGAGATCGCGACCCGCATCCAGCAATATGAAATGGCTTTCCGCATGCAGACCAGCATCCCGGATCTCGCGGACATGAGCGACGAACCCGAGTCGACCTTCGAGCTCTATGGGCCGGATTCCCGGCGTCCGGGCAGTTACGCGGCCAACTGCATCCTGGCACGCCGACTCGCCGAACGCGGAGTGCGCTTTATCCAGCTCTTCCACCCGGACTGGGATCACCACAGCCGGTTGCCGAGTTGGTGCACGGCGCGTTGCCGGGATACGGATCAGCCCAGCGCCGCGCTCATCAAGGACCTGAAATCTCGCGGTCTTCTGGACGATACCCTCGTCATTTGGGGTGGCGAGTTCGGCCGAGGCGTCGCGGGCCAGGGTCAGTGGGACAGCCCGGAAGCAGGACGCGATCATCATCCTCGCTGTTTCACCATCTGGATGGCGGGCGGCGGCGTGAAAGCGGGCACTACCTACGGTGCTACCGATGAATTCAGCTACAACGTCGCGGAAAATCCCGTGCATGTGCGGGATCTGCACGCCACGGCGTTGCACCTGTTAGGCGTGGATCACGAGCGTTTCTCCTATCGATTCCAGGGACTGGACTACAAGCTGACGGGAGTGGAACCCTCTCGTGTGGTGCGGGATATCCTGGCGTAAGCTATGCTGGGCTACCATCTTTACCAACCTCACCGAACTTCTGCGGCAGTTCGGCTACATTGCGTGCGGATCAAAATATGCCAACAGTGTGAGATTCCCGCGGGCAACGTCAGGGACCTTATGCCATTCCTGTTTCGGTTCTCGAGTAAGGATGTCCACAACCCTCAGATTCTCGTGGATTGTGGCGTCAGAGTCGTCAGCTTGAAGTGCCGATTCAAAATGCAATCGAGCTTTATCGTACTGACTTCGGTTTGCGAAAAACACCCCAGCATTGTTGTGAGCTATAGGATCTTCGGGATTCTTGATCAAGAACTTGGCGTAGATATCCTGAATCGTGGAGACCAGTTCCTCAAAAGAGATTTCGAGTTCTTCTAGACCCGATGAATCGTATCCGAAATCATCGATGAGGGCAGCGAGAGTATGAACGTCCTCGGCGCGAGCCTCTTCGGTCACCGCTTCAAAGAGGCGACGAAATCCAGCGAGATCCTTCTCTTTCTTTTTCGCCATCTATTTTTCGCCTAACGTTTGAGTGCTGCCACAGGCTGCCGGGGGGTGGACTCCGATTTCAAGGTTGAAATTTGTATCACGCTTTCGACTCACGGTGGACAGCCCGTTGGTAGTCAACTCTCGTCTCTCTTGATCCACATGCTACAGGATTATCTTGGATCCGTAGCTTCGTCCACCCTGTTCTCTAGCCAAGGCAGAATCCCCTGCTCTTCCATGTGCCACATTTGGGCGAGCCACAACGGCCAGACGTAGTTCGTCTTTTTCACCTTGGGCAGGTAGAGCTCGTCGAGCACGGCAGGCTTGAAGAGCGAGCCATGATAATGCCGACGAAGCTCAGAATACGGGATCCAGGCATAGGGCCCGCGCTCGGTGTAGGCCCCGTTGCCGGCAGGAGGCTCCTCATTCAGGATGCGCTGGAGCGGCACAAAGTCGATCTCCAGGAAGTACATGTGAAAGTTCCCGTGCACCTGAGGAGTTTGCTTTTCCAGGAGAGGCAAGAGGAACTCCCGCTTGAAGTAGCCGCGCGTCTCTTCCTCGGTTTCGCGAGCCGCTGTCTGCGCGACGGTCTCCCCTGGATTCGCCCCACCACCAAAAGCCGCCCAGCCGCGTTCGATATTGTGGTCGGCCATGAGCAGATAGACCTCCTTGCCCTGGCGGAAATACAAGACCGCCCCAGCCGGGTCCTCGGCAAAGAGACTGCCACTGAAGCAAAGGAAGAAGACTAGCAACAATCGATTGGTCATACTCACGTCTGAGAAAGGATACTCATCAAACGATCTGAATACCACCCCTCGTTTTCTTTCAGATGCCTGCGAACAATCGGGCTCCGGTTGTAGAGCGAGCGGATGTATTGATGCCAACGCGGCACAATGTGGGTGGGCAGGTTCTCCATCTGTAGCACGGCATGTTCGAAATGAGTACAGATCAATTCGGCGATTCCCAACACTCGAGAGTAGTCCTGATGATCGGAAGTAATGTCCTGATCATCATAAAAGTAGGGACGTAGTTGGGGATATTCCAAGAGTATCTTCACCCATTCAAAATCTTCGGAGTAGAGTTTGCTGTGCGTATCACTTTGAATGGCGTTTTTAAGTTGTCGGATCTGGACAATCACAAAGGCGAAACCGATGACCGCAATGGTCAGGGATCCTACAGAGGCGATTGCTTGAACAATATCTGTCCACATTTTCTTAAGAGTCTGGCTGGAATTATTTCGACCAATGTATTTCTGACTCTTTAGGATCAGGTTCGCCAATGTTTTTTTGAAAACAGCCAGTTCAAGTGCCCTCGGATTCCGAGTTGAGAATGCCTTTACCGTGACCGAGTCTGGCCGCGTATGCGCGCCTTCCTCATCATGTTGATCCCGCTCATTTTGGCGGTGGTTCTGTTCTATCCCCGGAACACGTCCCGGGATTGGATGGTGACGAGCCTGGAAGCGATCGAGTTTCGGAATGCCGCCGCACTGGAGAACCTGATGAACTCGCCTGCAGCCAGCGAAGCGGATTTCCGCGCGTTTATCGAAACGCTGGAGAGCGAATTCTGGCCGGTGACCCGCTACGAACCGACCGGGCCCATCTCCCGGGAGGTCGAGGTGGTGGCCCAGGTCCCGACGATTGAAGAAGGCATGGAGAGCACCAAGATCTGGACCGCCGTGATCGATGGCCAAGGGCGTAAAGGGATCTTCACGCTCTACCTGACGCCCAACCAGAAACAGATCCTGGCAATGGAGCTGATTGCGGAATCCGAACCAGAAGAAAATCCAGAGCAGTGACCGGCCGACACCTCAGGGTTCCACAGTGACGGCGCCGCTGGCTTTCCACCCATAGCGAATCGCCTGAGCCTCGATGGTCTCCCCATTCCCCAATGAAACGGGTTCTGTGTAGAGCAACCAGGGGGATTTCGGATCGATGCCCTTACCTGTACGATAGGCAATCGAGGCGCCCTCGCTCTCGCAGGTGATGGTCGCCTTGCCCTCCTGCACGGAGATCTCGGGCTTGGCGGTGGTGGGTTGCTTGCCGTTCGGCGGCCAAAGCTTCTTGATCAAGTCCGTCTCTTTCAGTTCACCAAGATCGCCGTAGGTCGCCTTCCATTCCTCATGAGCGGCGCGAAGTTCCGCCAGTTTGTCCGCATGCTTGGGATCTTCAGCAAGATTGTGCACTTCATCGGGATCTGACTCCGTATCGTAAAGCTCTTCCTCGGGCTTGGTCTGATCATAGAACTGCCAGTCATTCGGCCAATGTTCGCCCTGCTCCATCTTGGCCTTGATGCTCTGCATGATGGGCGCCTGATCCCGATACGGGATGAAGCCGATGTAAGGCAGATTCGGACGATAGTTCCGCACATACTTGAAGCGCTTGTCTCTCACGGCGCGAATCCGCTCCGGAGCCGGATCCATCCGATCCCGCAATGCAAAGATGTAGTCGCGAGGCGCCACCTCCTGTTCCCCCAGAAACGCCTGCCCTTCCATGTAGTCCGGAATCTGGATCCCTGCGAGGGACAGCACCGTCGGAGCGAGATCGACAAAGCTGACCAATCGGTCCGTCACCGTGCCCGCGCCAGCTCCATCCGGCCAGCGGATAATCAGCGGCACCTGAATCCCGGAATCGTAGACCCAGCGCTTGGCCCGCGGCAATCCGTCGCCGTGGTCCGAGTAGAAAAAGACGATGGTGTCGTCTTCCAGTCCATCCTGCTTCAATTGCTGAAGCAACTTGCCCACCCATTTGTCCATGGCGTGGATGTTGTCGTAGTGCCAGGCCAGCCCCTGCCGCACTTCAGGTGTATCGGGATAGTAGGCTGGAAGCTCGATATCGGCGGGGTCGACCACTTTGGGCGAGGTCTCCTTAAAGGTGCGGCTCTCATGAGTCACCGTCTCGTTGAACACGGCGAAGAAAGGTTGCTCGGGATCGGGCCGGTTTCGCCAGTGGGCGGACTTGGTCGTGTCATCCCAGGCCGTGATCGGCGTGCGCATCTGGTAATCCGTCTTCGTGTTGTTGCTGCAGTAGTAGCCGTGGGCGCGCAAGAATTCCGTGAAGCACTTGGCCTCAGGGGGAGGAGTGGCTTCGTAAGTGGGAAGGGCCAGCAACTCGGGATCCGTGATGAGATGCAGCGCCGAAGTCCGCTTCCAGTTCCGCATCGCCATGGCGCCGGTGGAACTGGGATACATCCCCATGATGATGGTGTGCCGGTTTGGGGCACAGACACCGTAGGTGCCGTAGCAGTTCGTGTAGCGCACCCCCTGCTCTGCCAGGTTATCGATGTTTGGAGTCGGGACCGTGTCATCCCCATAGCATCCCAAGCGCGAAGACATATCCTCGCAAGTCAGCCAAAGGATGTTGGGAGGCTTGGCGAACGAAAGAGAGGTCGCCAAGGCAAGGAGCAGGATGAACAGGCGGGTCTTCATGATGGGGTAGACCTATCCAAACAGTAGCAAGGGCCCTCGTCACAAGAATTTTTGAAGCGAATCTCCTCATCTCGGCGGGGGATCCGATAGAATTTTAAGGTCAAAGGGACTACAATCTATCCGATAGGATGGACTTGGAAATGAGAGTGAAAGTCTTCGCGGAGTGGGAAACCATGTGGGATCTGCTAATCTCCGTCAACTCGGGCGAGTATGACTGCGATAACCCAGATTATCTATACACGTTTCCCGATGCGCATACCGATGCGCCGATGATCAATCGCCCTGCCGTTGTGGCGGAAGAATTCTTGGCAGGCCGAGAACCGCCCGAGGGTATGTTTGAGCTATGTCAGGTGCATCTCGTCGGTGAATTCTTGAAATTCCACTACAAAGGTGAGATTGCCGAAGATAAGAGATTGGTGATCGGGGAGGCACTCCGCGAGTATCTCATCATCAATTCCTAACTGCCGTCCTCTTGCCAACGTCGAGAACCCGCCACCCCAAAAAGAGTGACGGCCTCCGATCAAAGACCGGAAGCCGTCGAGTTTAGCTAGTGAGCTGGAAAGCGGATTAGTGGTTGAACATGAACTCCTTGGAGTTCAGCAAGGCCCAGAAGACGTCTTCCAACACCATCTGTTGCTTGGCCTTGTCGTCGCCCACTTCGGCAATTTGTTGCTGAACGGCCTTGAGCTCGTCCTTGGTCGGCACACGACTGACGCAGCGCATGTAGAGATCCGTGACGATTTCATCCGGCTTCTTGTTCTCTGCCAGTGCCTTCTTCACGACGCCACCCTGCACGATCTTGTCCGTCACGGTATCGCCATTGAGCAGGTGGAGAGCCTGAGACAGGCTTGGCTCCATCTTGACTTCACAAGAGCAAACTGTTTCGCGGGACGCCCGGCCGAAGGTCTTCAGGAAGTAGGTGCTGGTATTGCCATCGGCAATCTGCACCGCACGCGCTCCGAGCGGCAAGCCCTTGAACTTGTTCTGGGTGTCCGTCACCTGGGTGATGGTGTCCAGCATCACCTCAGCACGCATCCGGCGAATGCGGCCCTTGGCAAAGTTGGTCAGGTCATCCTTGTTGGTGCCATTCGGCTGAGTGGACAGCTGGTAGGTCCGAGAGGTGCAGATGTCTCGCACGATCTTGCGGAAGTCATACTTGTACTCCACAAGCTTCTCGCCCAGCGCATCCAGAAGTTCCGGGTTGGTTGCCGGATTGCTGACCCGCACGTCGTCGACAGGATCGATGATGCCAATCCCGAAGAAGTGCGCCCAGGTGATGTTGGCGATGTTCCGGGAGAAGTAGGGGTTGTCGGGACCCGTCAACCATTCAGCCATAACTTCCCGGCGATCTTTGCCAGAGGTATCGGCCTCCGTTCCACCGAGGAACTTGGGTTTCATGACCCGATCACCCACTGGGTTCTTGGCTTCACCGCTTCCGCGATTGTAGATGATCTGTTCCCGGGGATCTTCGGTCCGCTTCCGGCCGATCTGGGTGAAGAAGGACGCCCAGCTGTAGTAGTCATCCATGGTCCAGCGATCGAACGGGTGGTTGTGACACTGAGCGCACTGCAAGCGGAAGCCCATGAAGACCTGCGCGACGTTCTCCGCGACCTTCAACTGGTCCGTCTCCGTATTGTAATAGTTGGTCGGAGGATTCTCGAAGGTCCCACCGCTGGAGGAGAGCAACTCCGTGACGATGGAGTCCATCGGCGTGTTGCTGGCGATCTTGTCCTGCAGCCAGTTGAAGTAGAGCAGGGAGGCTTTGTAGCTCAAACCCTGATTGGCGTTGTCGCCAGAGCGGATCTGAAGCAGTTCCGCCCACTTCATCACCCACATCTCCGTGAACTCCTTCCGTTGGAGCAGCTCATCGACCAGTTTCTCCCGCTTGTTGGGATCCTTGCTGCCCATGAATCTCTTGTAGTCCTCAGAGCTGGGCAACAGACCGACGATGTCGATGTAGGCCCGACGCAGGAACGTGTCATCAGAACAGACTTCAGAGGGCACCATGCGCAGCTTATGCAGCTTCTCATGAACCAACTCGTCGATGTAGTTGTTGGCAGGAATCTTGGGCCGGGTGTATTCCAGTCCTTCAGGAATCACGATGACCTGGCTGCCCACCGTGAAGGTGTCAAAGCGCGCCATCACAAAAGCTTCACCGCGCTTCCCAGCGGTAATGAGCCCTTCTTCATCCACCGCAGCGGTCGGCTCGTTATTGGTCACAAATACCGCGAGGTGAGTCACGTCACGATCGGTTCCATCGGAATATTTGGCCTGCACCCGAATCTGGTGCTGGGTGCCATCCCCTTCCAGGAGCAGTTGCTTGGGCAGCACTTCGATTCCCGTGACCTCAGGCAGGTCCTTGGGATCTTCCGGCGCGCCAGCCTTGAGCCAGTCGACCATGGTCTTGTAGCTCTCTGAACCTTTCTCAAAGAGTTTGCCTCCGGTGTGAGGAACCGCTTCGACGGATTTCTCCACCAACAGGGACTCTTCCGGAATGGCGAGGTTGATGCGGCGACCATTCATCTCCCGAGTGATTCGGAAGTAGTCCCCAGCGGGATCGTATCCGAACAAGGAAAGCATGAAGCCGTCCTGACCACGGGCAGAACCGTGACACTCCCCAATGTTGCAGTGTTCCCGCATGAAGACGGGCATCACGTCGAGGGCGAAGGTGGTCGGCTTCTCAACTTTGGCTTCACCCACACGGAAAGGCACTTTCACTTCCTGACCTCCCACCTTGACCTTGAGGGTGGTCTCTCCGTCTTCCAAGGGATAGAAGGTATATTTGCGCCGTTCAGCGAGCTTGGCGTTTTCCAGAACGAACTCCGAATTGGCGGTCACGTCATAGGTGGTGTCATCTTCGTAGCGAGCCTTCACCACCAGACCTTGCCGGTCTTTCTTGGTTTCCAGGACAACCTGAGGAGGATAAACGGTCACCTCGGCGATCTTCTTGCCCCGATCTGGAAGCGGCTGTGGGCCCATGTAGTCTTCCTTATTCTTGGCAATAAGTTGCTTACCTTCGGGCCAATGAGCCCCTTCTTTCACCCAGCGAGTGAGCAGGTCGATTTCTTCCTTGGTCAGCAGATCCCCTTCCGGAGGCATGACATCCACGTCATCCTTGGGTAGAGACACACGGAAGAGAATCGAACTGTCTTCCGGCTTGCCCGCGACCACGCCAGGTCCATCCACATCTCCTCCCTTGAAGATCCAGTCCTTGGTATCCATCCGGAGTTCACCCTTGATCTTGTCAGCGCGGTGGCACTCGACACAGTTGAACTCCAGGATCGGCGCGATGTCCTTGTTGAAGTCAATTCCGCCTCCTTCGGCGGCTCGGGAAAACTGGCTGACGCTGCCCAAGAGCAGCAATGTGGTGACGAAGCGTTTCATAAGCTTGCTACGTTAGAGAATCGAGTGGGGGAAAAGTTCAGAATTTCAGGGACAGGAGTAAGCTCAACCCCTGCCCCTGAAGATTCTTCAATAGAGTTATTGCTGAGCGGCTTCAGCCCGCTTCTGGGCTTCCAGACGAAGCTGTTCCAGACGGGAGAGTGGTTTCTCGGTAGGCTGAGCCGGTTTCTTGTCGTCCGCTTTGGCGACCTGTTCCGGCTTGGGCTCCTTGGGTTTCGGATCGACACGGAAGACTCCGCCCATGGCCGCACGTTGCTGGATGGTCTTGCCATTGGAATCAAATTCCAGCTGGCAGAAGACGTTCTTGGTCTGGCCAACCGGAGTCTCCACATTCGTGGTCACCGGAATGCGAACCTGTTCCTGGCCAGGCGTCAGAGTCACTTCCTGAGCCTCAGTCTTGGCCGGAAGACCGATCAACTTGACCTTGGCATTCGGGTAATCCCGAATCTTCTCCACGTCGACCAGCACTTCGGCGGGTTGCCCCTGCTTGGTGGTCGCGAGGTTCATGGTCATCTTCACAAAGTGATCCTCAACCTGCAGGTCCGTCAGGTCGGATGCAGTCCGCACAATGCCGCTGCCGGCATCTGCTTCACCGAGAACGCAGACCTTCCAGGTGCGCACTTCTGCATTTCCGTTGGCCTGGACGGAGAATTCCGCCTCGTCCTTCCCTTCAGGGATGGTGACGGTGCTGTTGGAACTGACTCCCGGAGGATTCCAGAGCCAGCGGACCGTGATAGGCTTGGTGAAACCTTCCTTGCGCTTGGCGCGGACCTTCAGCTTCGTCTGCCCATCGCGAACCAGCGGTGTTTCCGGCTTGACGATTTCCAGGGTGTAAGGGGCTTCCTCACAAACGGCGACCGGAAGCTCCTCCTCCGTCTTGGAGTAGTAAAGCGTTCCATTGGGATTGCCGCGGACGAAGTCGACGTCCTGGGTGTATTTCCCGCTGATCTTCTTGTCTCCATTCATGCCATGGACCCACAACTCAGAGAGCTTACCTCCGATGGGGGCATCCTGGGATGCGTAGAACACGACGGGGAAAGAGGTCACGTTAGAGGGAAGAACATCAGCGTTAAAGCTGACACCTTGAGGCAGGCCCTTCACTTCGAAGGTCCCATCCGTGCGGACGTTCTTTCTGGAAACGTTCACCACCGTGGCATAGCGGCCGCCGCGCGGGATGTCCATGGTCTTGCGGAACTGCATGTCCCGGCGCTGGAATTCCGGCATGGAGACGACCAATTCCGGAGTGTATTCCTCGGTTTCGATCCGGTAGACAAAGTCTTCACCTCCCCGCTTCAGCATGTCGTAGACACGCACGAAGTAGTCCCCATCCGCCGGCGCGGTGAAGTCATAGCGGGCATCGGCAGAGTTATCCGCGTCATCATTGCCGCCAATGGTCTTCCCATTGATGTCAAAGACATGAAGCACGGGGTCCACCGGAGAGTTGATGGCCTTGGCCAGGGCGCGAACCCGGAACTTCTGTCCCTTCTTCGCGGTGAAGCGGAAGTAGTCGTAGTCATTGTCTTCCTGCAACACGCCATTGAAGGCGAGCGGAAGCGTTCCAGAACTCTTCTCGAGAGTCTTTTGACTGTCGTTATTTTCCTCATCTTCCAGGACATTGTCGTAACCGCTCACCCGCACGATGTTGGCGGAAGGAGGAGTGGCCCCTTCATGGGCGGCAAACACCGTGTGAGTGGATTCCGGAGTATCAGGCAGCTTGACCTTCGCGGTGTAAGCCCCCTTCACATCGCCAAGCAGTTTGACCTCGATTTCACTACCGGCTTTGCCACCGGCAGGATAGATGCCGGAAGGACGAGGGAACGTTCCAATGTGAGCCCGGTAACGGGCGTTGTTACTTTCGTAAGCGGAGTCCCGCACTTCCACAATGTAATCTCCGTCTTCAGGAGCGATCATGGAGACAAAGCAGTCCTGACGCAGCAAGGCGGTGTCATCTGAGGAAACCAGTTCGAACCGGTCCATATTCAGGATGGCACAGTATGGGTCCACCGCGACGCGCTGGTTGATGGAGTTGGCCCGCAGCCCCTCCACTTCCACACTGATCCGCTGACCTTTCTTGGCCGTGATCTTGAAGAAGTCGGCCGTCTCCGTCTTGGTGGTTCCGTCCACGGTCACGTTCAGAGGAACCTCCTGAGGTGTATCAAAGGAGTTATTCTTGTCTCCATCCTCGAGAACATTGGGGAATTGGGAAACCCAGAAACGACGGGCATAGGTGGTCCCAGACTTGGTGCGAACCCGGAAAGTATGCTCTCCCAGTTGCGCATCTGGCGCCACGGCGAAGGTCACGGTGAAATACCGCCCTTTGCTCTTCTCCTCGTCGATCTTGATGTCTTTCCAGGTGATGCCGGGCTGGTGGAACAGGATTTCCTCAGCATCGGAGAGACGGTTTCCGACCATCTTGACTTCGATCTCTTGCCCTCGCTGGCCTCCGCGAGGTTCGCAGTAAGAGAGATCGGGACTGGCGGCGTGGAGAATGCTTCCTATTGGCAAACATGCCCACAGCGCGAGCGCTGTGAGCATGTGAGCTTGAAAACGATTCCCAGCCACTTTTTTGGAGCAGCTGTTAGTCATCATTTCAATTAAGCGATTTTATCGAGGAGTTCTTTAACGACCTTACCGCCATCGACAATCTCGATGGGGCGAGGTCCCGGAGCGACAAGCTCCTTGTCGGCAGTGATGCCAAGTTGGTTGTAGACGGTAGTTGCAAAATCCATGACGGTCATCGGATCCGATTCCGGCTCAGCAGCCAGGGTGTCGGAAGAACCGTAGACGAAGCCGCGCTTCACCCCACCTCCAGCAAGCATGGTGCTGAAGACACGGGGCCAGTGGTCACGACCATCCGTGTTGTTGATCTTGGGAGTCCGGCCGAATTCGGAGGACACCATCACCATGGTGCTGTCCAGCATCCCGCGTTCATCCAGATCGGAGATAAGCGTTGCCAGAGCCTTGTCCAGTTCCGGACCAGCCTTACCGAAGGCGCTCTTGATGTTGTTGTGGTGGTCCCAGCCTCCGTAGGTCAGGGTCACCAGACGAACGCCGGATTCGACCAGGCGACGAGCCATCAGCATGCGCTGACCAGCCTGATTGCGACCGTAGCGATCCCGCAGCTTGTTGTCTTCCTTGCTGATATCGAAGGCTTCGCGAGCCTTCTCGGAGCTGACGAGGCCATAGGCGCTTTGATAGAAGCTGTCCATTGCCTCGATCTTGTCATCCTTCTCCATGGAACGGAAGTGGCTATCGACCGCTTCCAGGAGGCTACGGCGACGGCCAAAGCGCTCGTCGTCCACGCCATTCGGAAGCGTCAGGTCCTTCACGGAGAAGTTGCTGGAAGCCGGGTCAGATCCCAGGCTGAATGGTCCATAAGCGGAGCTCAGGTAACCCGTTCCAGCGTATTCGTTCGGTTGATTGGGAACGCAGACGTAAGGAGGCAGGTTATTCCGGGAACCCAGCTCGTGGCTGATCACGGAGCCGAAGCTCGGATAGCTGATGGCCGGGCTGGGACGGTAACCGGTGAACATATTGTGCGTGCCACGCTCGTGAGCGGCTTCGCGGTGGGTCATGGAGCGGATCACCGTGATCTTATCGGCGATCTTGGCCATTTCCTTCATGTTCTCGCTGAACTGTACACCATCCAACTTGGTCTTGATGGCGTTGAAAGGTCCGCGGTATTCGACGGGAGCATAAGGCTTCGGGTCCCAGGATTCCTGGTGAGCCATCCCACCGGGCAGGTAGATGTGGATCAGGGACTTGGCCACCCCTTCGCGGGTGGGATAATGCTTAGCTGCAGCCCGGGCTTCAACCTTGAGGAGTTCAGGTAGTGTGAGGCCCAAACCGCCGGCAAGCCCGACGTACATGAACTGGCGACGCTGAAGGAAGCCGCCGCAGTGAGTTCTCGCTTTTTTCATGGGTGCGTTCTGAAACTGGATTTGGGTGGGTGTGGTGGATTGGGTAAGCAGGTTCGCCCGGCTTGTTGAAGGGGCATTGATTACCTACCTCAAACACGCGGAGCTTCTCCGCTCTTTATCAAAGAATTCTTTTGTTCCTGTCCAATCGTGAAAAAAATGTGGAAATGGACTTCCGGCTCGGGACAAACGCCTCTTTTGCCCCACCGTCAATTCCGAATTTCGTAGTGAAAATCCCCGGGGAACTCAGATGAGGTTCAGCCGCAGGCACAACGATCTCAGAGGATCCCCAGTTTCATTTTTCCCTCTTCGGAAATCATTTCCTGATTCCACGGGGGATCCCAAACCAGGTCCACCTTGGCATCGTGAATTCCCTCGATGCTCATGATCTTGCCCTGAGCATCCGCGGCAATCGTCGGTCCCATCCCGCAGCCTGGCGCGGTCAGGGTCATTTTCACATTCACAAAGACTTTCCCTTCGACATCCTGGATCTGGCAGTCGTAGACGAGCCCCAGGTTGACGATGTCCACCGGGATTTCCGGGTCATAGACAGTCTTGAGTTGCTGCCACACCGCTCCTTCCAGATCGCCATCTTCGACTTCCGTCTTTTCACCCGCGGCTTCCGCCTCTTCATCCAGCCCCAGGGCGTCGGCATCCTTCTTCATGATGCGTGCCAGGAAGGCGTCCTGGTAGACGACAGTGTAAGCGACGCCCAGAGACTGGGTGATTACCACCTCGCTGCCCTTGGACAATTCGACTTCATCCCCTTGCGGGATGCGCACCGCGGTAACGTCCCGCTCCAATTTGATTCGTTCGTTCATCAGTAGTTTCTTTCGTCTGCCGACCTTGGGTGAAGCTTACCCAGGGACCTCACTCCTCCAGCTTCACGATCTTGATGCTCTTTCCTTTAGGCGCCCCTCCGGAAAAGCTCTCCGCCAGGGTCGGTCCCGTAGCCGGCGCCGCCGGGGCAGTCTGCTGCTCCTGCTCCTCTTTCTCTGCCTCCAAGGCATGCCTGAGCGCTCCCTCCACCATCTGGCCACAATGGATCTTCATGGGCGGAAGAGGCCCCAGGGGCTGGCTCAGCTCTTCCGCGGAAAGGTTGCGCGCCTCATCCACCGTCTTGCCTTCCAACATTTCCGTGGCCATGGAGGCCACCGCGATGGCGGTCTGACAGCCAAAGCTCTGGAAGGAAGCTCGGTCGATCACTTTCTGACCGTCCTTATCCTTAAACTTCAGCCACATCCGCACCATGTCCCCACAGTCGGCACTTCCCACGGTGCCCACCGCATCGGCATCGCTCATCTCTCCCATGTTCTTGGGATTGGCGATGGCATTCTGGACCTTGTCCTCAAAGGAGTCGCTCATTAGATTCATCCTACCGGGAAAGCCGGACAACCGCAAGTGATGGCTCTAGCCCTTGCTCCCTGCCGCCAGCAGAGCCTTGATACGCTCAAAGTGATCTGCGGCGGATTCTTCCGTGGCAGGCTCGTTGGCAATCTCGTCGTAGTTGATCTCCTCCACGTATTCCATATCGAACTCCTTGATGAAGGAACTCGGCTCACAGGTCACCAGGTCTCCGTAGCGCTTACGGGTGACACAATAGCTCAAGGTGAGATGCTCCATGGCGCGGGTCATCCCCACATAAAGCAGGCGGCGCTCTTCATCCTTGGTGCCCTCTTCCAGGGATCGGCTGTGAGGGAGAATCCCCTCCTCCAGACCAATGAGGAAGACGATCGGGAACTCCAGGCCCTTGGCTGCGTGAAGGGTGATCAGACAGACGCCTTTCTTCTTACTGATGTCGTCATCTTCCCGTTCACTGGTCAGAGCCACCTCATCCAGGAAGTGCTGCAGTCCGGCCTTCTTCCGCCGAGCCCGGTGATCGTGGATGCTCTCGATGAACTCGTAGAGGTTCTGCTCTCGCATGTTCGCCTCCTCCGCGGTCTTGCAGGTGCGTCGCAGGTAGTCGACCATCTCGATCTCCTTCACCAGATTGCTGGCCATTTCCGCGTAGTCGGCGGAGGGCGTTTGCGCGATTTGGCCATAGGTCTTGAGCAGATCGGCAAACTTGGCGATCGCCTCCTGCGCCTTTTTGGAAAGGGTCGCCTGAAAGTCCTCACTGCGCAGCGCATCCCACACGCTGATCCCGTGTTCCTTGCTGAAGTCGGTCGCCGCCTTGATGGTGGAAGCGCCAATTCCTCGGGGAGGGTTGTTGATGACCCGCAGCAGATTCACGTCGTCAGAGGGATTGAGCAGCACCATGAGGTAGGACATGAAGTCCTTGATCTCTCGCCGGTCGAAGAAGCTCATGCCGCCCACGACCCGGTAGGGAATCCCCTGCTCCCGCATGGCTTGCTCCATGATCCGGGACTGTGCGTTCATCCGGAACAGAATGGCGAAGTCTTCCCAGGGCCTGGTCTCCGACTGACTGATCCCCAGCATTTCCTCCACAATCATCTGGGCCTCTTCCTCCGCGGAAGGCAAGCCGATCAACCGTACCCGTTGATCCGTTTTCTTGGCACTCCACAGGGTCTTTTCCCGGCGGTTCTTGTTCAGCTTGATGATGCTGTTGGATAGCTGGAGCACCGGCATGGGGCAGCGGTAGTTCTCCTCCAGTTTCACGACCTTGGGATTCTCAAAGAATCGCTCGAAATCCAGGATGTTGGAGATGTCCGCCCCTCGCCATCCATAGATGGACTGGTCGTCATCCCCCACCACGCAGACGTTCTTCCGGGTGCCTGCCAGATTGCGCAGAAGCTTCATCTGGAGACTGTTGGTGTCCTGGAACTCGTCCACCATGATGTAGGGGAAGGTTTCCTGCCAGTATTCCCGGACATCCACCTGTTCGTCCAAGAGCTTGGTGGCCAGAATCAGCAGGTCATCGAAGTCGACCACATTCAGCATTTTCAGCTGATCCTGGTACTCGGCATAGACGTCATGGATGAGATCCGCGGAGAACTTGGAAAGCGGCGTTCCCATATTCTTGCTCTTGCCGATCATCGAGAGCGCGACCTTGGGATCCAGGGAGCAGTCCTTCCCTCCGATCCGGGTCAGAATCTTTCGCACCAATCCCAATTGATCCGCACCTGCATAGATCCCGAAATTTCTCTTATATCCCAGACGATCGATATTCCGACGTAGTAACTTGACGCAGAGCGAATGGAAGGTAGAAATCGACACCGCCTTGGAGTCTTCCGTGGAGATCAATCCCCCTACCCGTTCCCGCATCTCGTTGGCCGCCTTATTGGTGAAGGTCACCGCCAGGATATTCTCTGCCGGAATATCCTGTGCCACCATATAAGCGATGCGGGTGGTAATGACCCGTGTTTTCCCCGTTCCCGCTCCTGCCAGAATTAGAACTGGCCCCGTTATCTGACGAACCGCATCGCGCTGCGGCTCATTTAGACCTTGCAAACCTCTCATGTGCTCTTCAAGAAAAACGCCTGGATACTATCCAGGCGGACAAAACTAGTGATTGTGTTGTGATGCTTATTTTATGAAACGAAACGTCATTGGATAATCATAATCTTTCCCATCTCTGGCATTTACCGCTGCCTGGATGACCACGATGAACCAGAAGACAAAGAGGGCCACGGCCGCAATCGCCACTGGAATCAGCAGGAGAATACCGATAGCAAACACCAATAGAAATATTCCGATCCCGGACAAGACGGACAAAGTGACGCTGTAGATCAGCAGCGTGAGATTGAAATTGACCGCTTCCCGGCCATGGCGGTTGACCAATTCGGACTGGTCCCGTTTCCAAAGCCACAAGGCCATGGGCCCAAGGAGTCCCAAGATGGGGATGGGGGTATGGGTGAAAATGCCCAGCACTCCAGTCAACCCCAGAAAAGACAGCAGGTGACAGGCCATCGCCATCTTGCGCGCCTGCTCTTCCGGAAGCTGCACCACCCCTGCAGCCGCCGAGGAACCGGACGGATCCGGCCCGGCTTTGGAGGTGGTTTCTGGATCACTGTCAGACACTTCATTTTGGTAGATCAGTCAGGGTGTCCTTGCAACCTCTTCGCACGGTTTTGCGACCGCTTTCACCCTTTGATCGGGCAAGCTGTCAAATTTCCCCTCGCCATTCCCTCAAGCATCCCGGATCTTGTCTCCAGCACCCCTCATGGGCCCTTTTCCTCCCCACTATCCAACCCTCGCCGGCATCGCCAGTTTGATGCTGATCACCCTCACTGCGCCCTTAAGCGCTCAGCATGAGATGGTTCACGGCCTCTCCCTGGAAGCGCCGCCACGACCTGTCAGCGGAGACCAGATTGATGCCATGGCGCAACAGACGGGTGCTCAGTGGGTAGCCGTCATTCCCTACGCCTTTTGTCGCTCAGGCGAAACGACCGTGCACTACAACACCGAACGCCAATGGTGGGGAGAGCGTGAGGAAGGCGTCAGAGCCCAGATCCAGATGGCTCATCAGGCGGGACTCCGAGTGATGCTGAAGCCTCAACTCTGGGTCCCACGACTCTTTACCGGGCACCTTGAATTCAGAAGCCAGGCGGAATGGGAGGCCTGGGAGGCGGGTTATGAGGCCTACATCCTCGACTTTGTGGAATTGGCCGCCCAGGAGAAGGTAGATGCCTTTTGTATTGGGACAGAACTCTGTGCCAGCGTGCGGAAACGGCCGCAATTCTGGGAAACCCTCATCCTCAAGTGCCGGGAACGCTACTCCGGCAAGCTCACTTATGCCGCCAACTGGGACACCTGCTGGCAGCCCCGCTTCTGGAACCAGCTCGATGCGGTCGGAGTCAATGCCTACTTCCCGATCCGCGGCGGCAATGCCAAGCGGGCCTGGGCTGGATACCAATCCATGCTGAGCGGGCTCTCCCGGCGAACCGGTAAGCCCGTGATCTTCACCGAGTTTGGCTACCGAAGTGTGGAAGGCACCCTGCAGAAGCCCTGGGAAGAGCCCAATGGAAGGACCGTTTCCACCGAATCCCAGCGAGAGGCCCTGGAAGCATTATTCGCGTCTTTTTGGGCGGATCCTCCCAAGTGGTTTGCGGGTGGGTTTCTCTGGAAATGGAAACTGCGGGAAGGAGTTGGAGGCGCCAGCGATGCCGGCTACACCATTCAGGGCAAACCCGCATTGGAAGTGGTGAGACAGGCTTACGATCGGCCCCAAAGCTAGGCTTGGCTGTCCCTCTCTCCCGCCAGGACTTTGGCGCCAAATTCGGCGATCACTTTGGGGAAGAGCCGGTGCTCCGCCTCCTGAATCCGAGCGTGCAGGGATTCGGCGGTGTCCCCCTCTTTCACCGGAACGCGCTCCTGGGCCAGGATCGGGCCCGAATCAATGCCTGCATCCACCAGGTGCACCGTGCATCCCGTTTCCGGCACGCCCGCTTCCAGCGCCTGACGCCAGGCCTCGAGCCCTTTGAAGTGGGGCAGCAAGGAAGGATGAATATTGATCATGCGCCCCTCAAAGGCTGAGAGAAGCGGCTCTTTCACCACCCGCATGAAGCCCGCCAGCACCACCAGATGCACTCCTTCCGCCTTCAGCCGATCGACAATCTCCTTCTGTGCGGCCTTGCTCAGGGTCGTCTTTTTCTCGCCCGGATGAATGAACTGCGAGGGAACGCCATACGAGTCCGCAAGCGTGAGAATGCCAGCGTTCTCCACGTCAGAAATCACCAACCGGATTTCCGCATCCAGGGTTCCCCGCACCACAGCTTCCGCAATGGAAGCAAAGTTTGAGCCCTTCCCGGAGCCCAACACCGCGAGGCGCAGGCGAGAACACTTCTGATCCCCTTGTTCCAGTCGACGAAGAATCTTGCTCGTGGATTTCCCTTCCACCAGGGAGAGGATTTCAATCCTCGTCCCGATGCTCTCCAGGGCGAGCCTCTCTTCCGCGTTGAGGGATTCCACGGTATAATCCCCTCCCTTCGTGTAGATATGGGGGCGAACTTTCTCGAGGATATGGGTTACCCTGGGTTCATCAAACACCACCACTCGGTCGACGAATTCCAGGGCGCGAAGAATCTCCGCCCGGTCCTCCGCAGTATTGATGGGCCGTCCTTCTCCCTTCAGTCTACGCACGGATGCATCACTATTTAGAGCCACGACCAACGCATCTCCCAACTCCCGGGCTTCTCTCAGGTAACGCACGTGACCGACATGAAGGAGATCAAAACATCCGTTCGTGAAGACCACCTTCTTGCCCTGGTGATCCAACTCGTCCCTCCAACGGGCGACCTCTTCGACCTCAGTGATGTAATCCGGCATTTTGCCCTATCATTAGCATCCAGAGTCTCGCGGGACGCAAGTGGAACTTCGGACCTTCCCCTTCGGAGTCGACGGCTCCCACCAGGGAGATCTGAGCTGCGGTCATCTTGGAGAAGTCGCAACTGCTACCCCGAAACTTTCGTCGCCCCACTTTCCCTAAACCTGGGGGAATCAGGTTCCAGCAGAGGCCCCCTGTCTAGGGGCGTTTCCGGGACGGGTGCCCCCAAAACGAGACAGCGTTTGATTTATTTTCCATTGCTAATATAATTACCACAATCCAATCCTTAAGTTCTACGGGTAGTTTCTCTTAGAACTAATCTTTTTCCCCCTATGTCTCAATCGATCCACCTCCTTCACATTGAGGACTGTCTGGACGACAACCTTCTCATTGTTCACCACCTCGAAAAGGCAGGCTTCGAAGTCACTTGCCATCGAATTGAGACAGAAGGCGCCATGCAACAGGCATTGGCCGCGTTTCACTTCGACGTCGTTCTAAGTGACCATAGCCTGCCAAGGTTTTGCTCCCTGAAAGCGCTGGAGGTCATCAAACGAAATGGTCTGATCTCAGAGCTTCCCTTCATCGTCGTCTCCGGCGCCATTGGTGAGCAGGCGGTCGTCGAATCGCTCAAGGCAGGGGCCCACGATTTCATCGACAAGAACGATCTCACTCGCCTGGTACCCGCAATTCAGCGGGAGCGTCGGGAAGCACAGGTTCGCAAGGAACGGCTGGAGTTCGAGCAGCAGTTGATCACGGCGAACCGGGACCTTCGAGATGCCCTCAACACCATCGCCGAAACACAGAGCCACCTGATTCGCTCGGAGCGCCTCAAGGTGATGGGAGAAATGGCGAGCGGGATTGCCCACGACTTCAACAACGTGCTCAGCAAGATGCTGGGAACCGTGGAGTTGATGGAGATGGAGACAGACCAACGTCCTCCTTCCATTGAACAACTGAAGACGCTCATTGGAGACGGAACCAGTGTCGTGCGGAGACTGATGGTCTTCTATAAGGATCACCAACGTGACGCCGAATTGAGCGCCATGGATTTAGGCAAGGTCATCGACCAATCCGTTGAACTTACCCGGCCCCGTTGGAGGGACCAAAGCCAACTCAACGGGCGGCCGATCGAAATTGTGGTCGAAGGAAGACCACAGAATCTGGTTCAGGGCGATGAGCCTGAAATGCGTGAGGCACTGACCAATCTGCTCTTCAATGCCTTTGATGCGATGCCGGATGGCGGCAAGGTCACCATTTCTGGGCAAACCACGGAGGATGCCGTGGTCGTTCACATCGCGGACAATGGCATAGGAATGACGGACGAGGTCAGGGAACGGTGCCTGGAGCCATTCTACACGACCAAGGGTGATCACGGCACTGGGCTGGGGCTCTCCAGCGTTGCCAACATTATCAAGCGGTTTGGCGGCTCGCTCTCAATTGAGTCCTCGCCGGGAGAAGGCACCACCATCAGCATTCTTCTTCCTCGCTACGAGGGAGAGAACCACGGCGCCAATAATCAGGACGAAATCGCGGAAGAGAGTCACGACGAAAGCCTTCGGGTCCTTCTCGCTGACGACGATCCTGTCATTGCTCAGATCACCGAAAAGTTTCTCCTGTTTGACGGTCACAAAGTGGAGGTAGTCACCAACGGCGCCTTTGCGGTGGACCGTCTCAAGCAGGCCAGCTCCAACTTTGACCTGGTTATCACGGACCGCTCCATGCCGGAGATGTGCGGCGACGAGTTGGCCATCCGAGCCAAGGAACTCACGGGGTTGCCTGTCATCATGGTCACAGGCTTCGGGGACATGATGCTCAACGAGGGAGAAAAACCTCAGGGAGTCGATTACCTGCTCTCCAAACCCATTTCTCGCAAGGATCTGCACGACGCCATCCAGTTCGTTCTCTACCCACAGGAAGAGATGGCCGGAGAAGCCGTCGCCGCCTGATCAGTCTTTCTCCTCGAGGCCTGACCTCGCCTCCTGATCCAAACGATTCAGCATGGAGTTGCAGCCGGCTTGAGTCTGGGATTTGGTGAGGCTTCCATGCCTGATCCCAGCAAACAGCTCTTTGCCTTCTTCGGCAGTGATGAAGCTCGCGTCAAAGAAGAAGCGCTGGCCGTCTGCCGCAAATTCGTTCCCGAGGAGAACCAGGAATTTGGCCTGGAGATCATCAACGGGAGCGCCGAGTCCTCCGACCACGCAGCGACCCTGGTCGCCCGCACTATCGAAGCCGTCCAGACCTTCCCCTTCCTTGGTGGAGACAAGACCGTGTGGCTGCAGAGCGCCAACTTCTTCGGCGACACCGTGACTGGACGGGCCGCCGCTACCCAAAGCGCTCTCGAGCAACTGGGGGACATGATCGAGGCTGGCATCCCCTCCGGCATCTACCTTGTTATCAGCGGGACCACCATCGACAAGCGCCGGGCTCTCTACAAGAAGCTGGGCAAGGCTGGAACTGTGACCCACATCGATCTGCCGGACCCCTCCCGCCCGGGCTGGGAGCGGGAAATTATGAGTCTGGCCAAGAAACGCGCTCACGTTCTGCAATTCGCCTTTGAGCAGGAAGCCTTGGAACTCTTCGTGATGATGACGGGAGAAACCACCCTGCAGCTGGACAGTGAGTTGGAGAAGCTATCTCTCTACCTGGGCGACCGGAACAAGGCCACCACGAGTGATGTCCGCGCCGTGGTGGCCACTACCCGGGCGGGAATCATCTTCGAAATTGGAGATGCGATCGCCGACCGGAATCTGCCGCGGGCCATCGACCTGATTGACTACCAGCTGAAACGGGGAGAATCCGCCATTGGGATCCTGCTGGCCGCTATTGTGCCCCGGGTTCGCAACCTTCTTCAGGCCAGAGATCTCCAGGAGAATCACGGGGTGCGCAGCCGCAACTATGGCGCTTACCAGTCGGAACTGAATCGCCTCCCCGATACCGCCACGGCCCACCTCCCCCGAAAGAAGGATGGCGGCCTGAGTGCCTACCCCATCTTCCTGGCGGCGGAGAAATGCACCAACTTCACCCTGGAAGAACTCAAACAGGGGCTGATCGATTGCATGAAAGCGAACAGACGGCTGGTGACGACCCAGATGGAGCCCCGCACCGTCCTCTGCCAGCTCGTCACCCAAATCCTGGCGAAGAACACGCCCTGACTCTTTTCAGCCAATGAAAACCACGCTCCTGGCCCTCCTCACTGGTGCGATCAGCGGTCTCATTGCTGCCCTCTGCGGTGTCGGAGGCGGAGTGGTGATGGTCCCCGCTTTCACCGGATTGCTTGCTCTCAATCAGAAACAGGCGGTCGCCACTTCTCTGGCCGTCATCATTCCCACGGCCCTCATTGCAACGTTGCGGAACTCCACAGGTCCGGAATCCCTCATCGATTGGCGCATCGTGATCCCCGCCGCATTGGGCGCGATGGTCGTCGCATTCTTTGCCGCTGACTGGATGCGAAATCTCAGCAATGCCTCGCTCACCCGTATTTTCGCGATTCTTTTGATCGTCGTCGGGGTCAAGATGCTTCTGAGCAAGGTTTAGCCTAGGGAACATCCTTAGATCACCACAAATTCTAGCAAGTTTTCACTTTTTAGGCTTGCCATTTCGGACACGATTGCTCACTATCGGGCCCGTAATTTCTAGTATTTTGATTTTTGGGGGGGAACAATAGCCTCACCGATTCGTCGGTGGGGCTATCACCTTTTTCAGGACCTTTTCAGGAGTTGCCCAAAACCCGCTCTGGCATTCTCCCCTTCAGGTTCCATCGTTTCTTCCATGGAATTCGACCTCCCTGGAGAACATCAACCGCTCGCTTACAAGCTCCTCGCATCCCTGGTAACCCCTCGTCCCATTGCCTTGGTCACGACGATGGACCCGGCCGGCAATCGGAACGCAGCTCCCTTCAGCTTCTTCAATGTATTCGGCTCCAAACCGCCGATTCTCGGCATTTGTCCGGGCGATCGTGAACCGGGTGTTCCCAAGGACACCGCTCTGAACATTCGCCGGACGGGCGAATTCGTGGTCAACCTGGTCACTGAAGAAATCGCCGAGGGCATGAACAAGTGTGCGGCGGAACTCCCTCCTGGCGAAAGTGAGATGGACTACGCCGGCTTCACGGAATCACCCAGCCTGAAGGTCAAACCGCCCCGGATCGCCGAAGCCCTGGTCAACCTGGAATGCACCCAGCATTCCACGATCGAGATCGGCGGGAACCGCCTCATCATTGGATTGATTCAACACCTTCACGTGAAGGACGGCGTGCTGGATCCCGAAACCCTGCGCCTGAACCCGGACGCCTACCACACGGTGGGACGGATGTATGGGGCAGATGGCTACTGCCGCACCCGGGATTTCTTCACCTTGAAGCGGCCCGACTAGGAATTGAGGCTTGAAGGGCGCCGGGAAATCCTCAGGATTTGCCAGGAATGAATCCCCGGCTCCCCTTTCTCCTCACCCTGCTCACGAACTCCCTTGCATTCGCCCAGGAGCGTGAACCTGGCGTCCAAACGACTCAACTCGGGGTGACCCTGACCGAGATCGCTTCTCACCCAGATCTGGCAACGCCGACCGGCGTGGATGTGGATGCGGAAGGCCGGGTTTGGGTGATCGCCTGTCATACCCACTTTCCGCCGGAGACTTATGCAGGACCGAAGCTGGACGAAATCCTGGTCTTTTCCCCGGACGGAACCCGATCCGTATTCTACAACCAGACCTTTCATACCATGGACCTGGAGCTGGGACCGGATGGATGGGTTTACCTGGCTGAAAGAGACCGCATTCTCCGCATCAAAGACTCGGACGGAGATGGCGTTGCGGACACTGAGGAGACCTTGGCCGAGCTCACCACCGAAGCGGACTATCCTCACAACGGCCTTTCGGGACTGGCCTGGAATCCTCAGGGCGAATTGTGCTTTGGTCTGGGGGAGAATTTCGCCAAGGCCTGGACGCTCATAGACAACGAGGGCACGACCTTTGAAGGGCTCGGCGAAGGTGGCGTCTTTCGCCTTCAGACCGACGGAAAGGCCCTGCACCGGTTCGCTCGTGGGATGTGGAATCCCTTTGGTCTCTGCGTTCGCGAAGACGGAGAGATGTTTGCCGTGGAAAACGATCCCGGAGAACGCCCTCCCTGTCGGCTACTCCACATCGTGGATGGCGCGGACTATGGCTATCAGAGGGTCTATGGCCCGGAATCCCACCACCCTTTTGTGTGTTGGAATGGAGAACTGCGAGGGACCTTGCCCATGGTGCACCCGGTTGGCGAAGGACCCTGTGGGGTCACCCCGCTTGGCAATGGCTTGATCGCGACTTCCTGGAGTGACAATCGCGTGGATTTCTTCTCCCTCCGCCGCGCGGGAGCCAGCTTTGAGGCGGACCGTATCCAATTGATCACGGGAGAAAGGTATTTCCGTCCGGTCGGGATCGCACCTGCGAAAGCGCTGAGCACGGAGGAGAAGAAAGTTTGGTATCTCACCGACTGGGTGGATGGCAACTATCAGGTGCACGGCTTTGGCCGGCTCTGGCGATTGGAGATTGATTTGAAAGCGGCAGACTGGATTGGCCCCTTGGAGTTGGAGGAGTCCAATGAGGCAGCCAAACTTGCGGCATCCCTCCGGGATGGAACGGCCACGCCCGACCTCCCGGCCCTCCTCAATCTGGTCAAGGGCGAGGATCCCTACCTGGCACGAGCGGCACTGCTGAATTTGGCGAGGAAGACCGCCTCTTGGACGCCGCAAACGGTCGCCGCCTGGTCCCCCGAAGATCGTCCCTGGGCCGCCATTGCTCTCAAGCTTGCGGAAGCCGATCCAGAAATCTGGATTCGCCCACTTCTCCAGGATTCCTCGCCAGAGGTACAGTTCGAGGTTCTGCGCTGGATCGCCGATTCCGATCTCAAGCCGTTCTTGCCGGAAGTGGAAGAATTGTTGAGCCGGAGCGATCTGGACTTTGCCCGATTTGAGGCTGGCATCGCCGCCTGGAACACCCTCCAAGGCAAACCCGAAGCTGGTGTGAGAGACAAGGAATTGCTTCTCGCGAGGATCGAGGATCCTGACAGTCCGCCCAAATTGCGCGCTTATGCCCTGCGACTCTTCCCCAACCGAGGACGGGACCGGATCCTTCCCGATTACGATGCTCGAAACGAAGCTCGCGGATTGACCATTCCCCTGCTGCGATCACTACTGAAGGTGGGAGATGAAGCGCTCTCTCTGGAAGTTGTCCGCACCTTGGCAGGCAACACTCAAGTAGGAGAGTCACTCCTGGCTGACGTAGCGAAATCCCAAAGCAACAGCGAGCTTCTGCGAGCCGAGGCCACCGCCGCCTTGGCCGCTGGCGCCGAGCGCCATCTTCCGCTGTTGCTGGAGTTGTCAGAAAATAGTTCGCAGTCCGTTCGTGAAGAGGCGCTCCGCTGCCTGCGCCTCACCTCCGTGCCGGACGAGCACCTTCCCAGAATTGAAACGATCGCGACGATGTTCCCCGAATCTGCCCCCTTGGTCCGAGCCATCCTGGATCGAGGCACACTGAAGCAGAACCGCCCTCCGCTTCAAGATACCGAGGCCTGGATAGCCGCCCTGGATGCAATCGATTCGCCAGCCGATCCCGCCGCCGGAGAACGGCTCTTCCTGAACTCCCGGCTCTCCCTCTGCGCCAATTGCCATCGGCATGGTGGCCGCGGCCAGACCGTCGGCCCTGACCTCAGTGCAATCGGTGACCGGGGAGACCGGAAGTGGCTCCTGGAATCCATCCTCGAACCCAATCGCGAGATCGCGCCGGAATATCTGCCTCGCATGATCACCCTAAAGGACGGAACCACCTTCACGGGGCTCCGCCTGCGCTCCAGTACCACGGAAGTAATGCAGGACGCCACTGGGACCAGTCACCGTTTCTCCCGGGATGATATCGCCAGCATGCAGGAACTTCAGGTGTCCTTTATGCCTCCTGCCTTGATCTACTCCATGACCAACCGTGAATTGCGGGATCTGATTGCCTTTCTGGAGGCGCCGCCCTCTCGGTAGATCACCCGATCACCAGACGCATAACTTATCCTCAAATGGAGATGGCAAGCTTCTTGCCATGTGCCCACTCTCACCTTACCTATCGGGCACCATGAAGGCATTCGTTCTAGGCGCAGGATTGGGAACGCGATTGCGT
>JBHIXE010000014.1:0-27540 GCA_041984905.1 Verrucomicrobiales bacterium
TCCTAACAAAGGATTCAGAATTTATCCCAACCCAGTATGAAAAAACGACTCCTGATCCCCGCCTTTGCCGCTATCGCGCTGGCGGGCTGCTTTGGTGACAAGGCCGAAACGGAAGAAGCCGCAGTCAAAGAAACGCCTGCTCCTGAGGAGAAGGTGGCAGACAAAGCGCCTGAAGAGAAGCCAGCCCCCGCTCCGGAAGCCACGTCTGAGCCCAAACCCGAGCCAAAGCCGGAACCCAAGCCCCAGCCCCAACCTGAGGAAACGGTCGCTGCCAAGCCAGCCGAAGAGAAGAAACCTGCCAAACCCAAGGCCTTCACTCTCAAGTATCTTTCCACTGCCAAAACGGGCGGCTTTGACGAAGGCGCCGCGGAGATCGTGGCCTATCACGCCGGCACCAAGCAGGCCTACTGCGTCAACGGCGAGAAAGCTGTCATCTCCATCCTGGACGTGAGTGATCCTTCCGCCATCAAGGTGAAGGGCGAGATCCCGGTGGGTGATCATGGCAAGGAGTTCACCTGTGTGGCTGTGGGTGGCGATCTCATCGCTGTCACCGCCGTGGCTGAGTCCAAGCAAGACTTCGGCAAGATCGTGATCATGGACACCGAGGGCAACGTGAAGAGCGTGGTGCCCGCTGGTGCGCTCCCCGATAACCTGAGCTTCTCTCCCGACGGCAAGTATGTGGTCGCGGCCAATGAAGCAGAACCCAGCGATGACTACACCAATGATCCGGAAGGATCCGTGACCGTGGTGACGGTGGGTGACGGCAGCAATGCCAATGCCAAGACAGTGAAGTTCTCCGACCTCACCTCCGTGCCGGAAGGCGTCCGCATCTTCGGCCCTAACGCCACCTTCGCTCAGGATCTGGAACCGGAATACGTGGCCATTTCACCGGATTCCACCACCGCTTACGTCATGTGCCAGGAGAACAACGCCGTGGCTGTGATCGATCTCGCCGGACCTTCTCTCAAGGGGATCAAGCCCCTCGGTTTCAAAGACCACAGCAAGGAAGGCAATGGGTTTGATGCCAGCGACAAGACCGACACGGTTGAAATCAAGACCTGGCCGACCATGGGCATGTATATGCCTGACGCGGCTGTCGCCGTGGAGATCAATGGCGCCACCTACATTCTGACCGCCAACGAAGGCGACTCTCGCGACTACGATGGCTACAGCGAGGAAACCCGTGTGGCCGACCTCACCCTGGACCCGGACAAGTTCCCGAATGCCGCCGAACTCCAGGCCGACGAACAACTCGGCCGTCTCAAGACTTCCACGGCGACTGGTGACACGGACGGAGACGGCGATCACGACGTGATCTACAGCTACGGCGCCCGCTCCTTCTCTATCTGGGATACCGAACTGAACCTCGTCTGGGACAGCGGTGATCAGGTCGAGCGCATCACCTCGGAAAAGCTGGGTGACGGATTCAATGCCACCAACGACGAGAGCGGACTCAAGGATCGCTCCGATGACAAGGGGCCTGAGCCGGAAGCCATTACCGTGGGAGTGATTGGCAAGAAGACCTACGCCTTCCTTGGATTGGAACGCGCTGGCGGCGTCATGGTGTTTGATATCTCCAACCCCAAGAATCCCAAGTTCGTGGACTACGCCAACCACCGCGATTTTGCGGCAGATCCGACCACGCCGGAAGCTGGCGACCTGGGTCCGGAAGGCATCGTCTTCGTTCCCGCCAAGGATTCCGGGAACGGCAAGGACCTCATCATCGTGGGCAACGAGGTCAGCGGCACGGTGTCCGTTTACGAATTCTCCGCTGAGTAAAGCTCAGCTCTCCACAAGCATACTTTGTTCGTGCAGTAACGGCTCGGTCGCGCTCTTCGCGGCTGGGCCGTTTTGCATTGGATGGGATTCGACAAAAGGAGCCTTTTCCCTAACGTCTCTACCATGCCCGGAGAAGAGTGGTCAAAATTTGAGAGCGTCCTCACAGAAGCCCTGCAGGCCTTTTGGGGCCAGCTTCAAGGCATGCCGGAGTTGCTCCCCATTCTTGCGTTTGGAATCTATGCCAGTGAGGACAGCGGAACCATCGAGCCTTTCGCCCACAACGAGACTTCTCTAAGAGCGATGGCGGAAGAGTGGAGCGACGGCACATCGCCTATCACTCCTGACAAGCTCCCGGACTATGTCGTGGCTCCTCCCGATTTCGATTGGATGAGCGAGTATCAGCCGCTCTTCGAACCGGTTCAGGAAGCCTTGGATGCCATTCCGCTGTCTTATGAGAACCCGGCCTTCGAAACCTGGCATGACCACTATGAGGCCGCTTGCCTTCGAGTCCTGAAGAAGCTGGATCAGGAAGGGCTCTTCGGGACCGGTGCCGATCGAGCCAAGATCTGTCTCTTCCTGCACCCGGGAGATTTCCCCTCGGAAGCCCACGTTCATGCGCTCATACCAGAGTTGAATCCGGGAACGCCATGGACAGAACGCTTCGCTCCGCCCAAAATCACCGAAGGAAAGGTTCAGGCGATCGGTCCCCCTCATAGGATGGTCCGCTATGAGTCCATCATGCTATCGCCAACGGCAGACCAGTTGGCTCTGCATTCCTGGGACGGAGTCTGCGAAGTCTGGAAGGTGGGAGCCTGGGAGGAACCCGTTCACCGGATTTGGTTTGAGAACGGATTGACTGCAGCAACCTATAGCCCCGACGGAAGCCAGCTCTATTTGGCCTGGAGGAAGTCGCTTGGCGGGCGGGAGCGCGAGGCCGGAGTCTTGGCTCTGAATCTCGGCACTGAGCAGAGTCAGCCAGTTCCAACCAAGGTGCCGGATGAAGTCTGGGCAATGGCCACTTCCCCCTCCAGTGGGCTTCTGGCCATCGGCTCCGCAGACGGCGCCATCCAGATCCTCGGGGAAGGTGGAAACGTGGAACAGGAACTGACGCTTCAAGGTGAACCCAGGGCCATGCAATTCAGTGCGGAGGGAGCCTCGCTTTGGAGCGCAGACCGAACAGGCGGAGTCACCCGATTTGACACTCGCACCTGGAAGCCCGTCGCGAACTTTCCCGGCAGCGCCGAGTCTTTGGCTCTCTCTCCCAAGACCAATCAGCTGGCATTCGCCACCAGGGACGAGACCAAGCTCGATATGATCCGAGTTCTCGATGCGGACTCGCTCCAGCAAGTGAAGGAGATCCAGATTCTTCCTCGCAGCCCTGATTTCGATCCTCAGTATCTACCGCTGTTCTGCGGGGTTCAGTGCCTGGACATCTCCAGCGACGGCACCCGGCTAGTCGCCGGCGTGGGGTTTGGGGAAGGAAATGCGGAAGCGCTCGTGATCGCCATGGATTCTGGAGACGTTCTCTTCCGGTTTAACGAAGGTCATGATTCGATCAACGGCGTCCAGTTCACGGCAAACGATCAGGCCGTGCTGGTCACCGGAACCCATTTCCGCGGTCCGCCCCTCTTCCTCTGGACTTTGCCAGAGGGGTAAAGGGCATTCACTTCCAGAAGCGGCAGATATCCACCTCTTGGTCGATAGGTGCCCCCGACTCCAGATGATCCAAAAGCTGGGCCGCATAGTAGGGAGCCAATAGTGCCCCCTTGGCGCCCAGCCCATTGAAATAGACACACTGCGGCATCTCCGGATGCACCCCAAGCAGGGGCCGACCTTGATTGGCCATCGGTCGCACCGCGGCCTCTTGCCCGGTAACTTCAAAGTCCCGCTTCAGATAGACTCGAAGTCCCTCTTCAATCTCCGCTCTTCCAGCTTCAGTCGGCTTGGTATCGGCGTGTTCCCAATCAAAAGTGGATCCTGACCGAAATACGCCGGTTTTTTCGGCCGGCAAGAGCCACTTCTTCCGATTGATGATGCGGGACTCGTTCAGGTCCGGGACTCGCAGATGCAGAATCTCCCCTTTTCCCGGCCGGATCGACACCCAGTCAAAGGGAGGAGCCAGGCGGCTTTCGTGTCCCTGACACCACACGACGTGCTTGGCGCGAACTCCGTTCCAGGTCACGCTCCCGCGTTCCAAAGTCAGCTCTTCAAAATCCAGTTCTCCCTGGCAGGCTTGCCCTCGCATCTCTAGCGCCCGCCAGGACAGGTCCAGATACCGCCGCGTATCGAGCCACCCTGCGTTCAGCGTCTCAAACCCTCCATTTTCGGCGCGGTAAGACCGCTGCTCCTCGGGAAGGCGCCAGTAGTCCCACATCGCCTCTTTCTTGGTTTCCCATAGAGCGGCCTGGTGCGCACTCGTGAAGAGCCGCAGGATGGGCGTCTCGTGAAAGACCAATGCTCCCTGTTCCTGCTCCCAGTTCCGATAGAACGACTTCGCCACCGGCCAGAGTTCCTCGACTTTCCATCCCAGGTTCAGCTTGTCGCCGGTGATGGGATTGAGAATGCCCGCCGCGACCTTGGAACTGGTGACGGGTTCCTGACGGTCCACGACCAAAACCCGTTTGCCGGCCCGAATCGCCGTCCAGGCCAGGGCCGTTCCCGCCAGTCCCTGACCGACAATCAGGTAATCGACTTCCCTGGCGGTTGACTCCGACACGCCGCGCTATTTCCCCCGGTAGTTGAAGAGATCCTCCAACACGTAAGGTTCCTCCCGTTTGCCCAGCGCATTCACCGCCCGCAAGAGTTTGCCCTGGATATTGTAGGTCAGGCGACGGCCCTTCCGTCCTTTGGCCACCATCTTGTGCGTGATCTGCTCAGTCGAGGCGGCGACCAACTCGTGGTTGCTCACGTTCAGTTCGTCCAGCAACGCATCGAGCGGCTGCGGGCCGAGTTCCATCGGGGAAGAAGGGTCAGGCATTATGAAGTTGAAAGGGTAGTCCGCATCGCTAAAGCTAAGGCCCGCTTATGGCAACCCGAATTCTTCTGACAACAACCTCCTACCAGGACACTCCTGGTCCCCATCACGATCTCCTCGAATCCCAAGGCTGGGAAATCGTCCGCGAACGTGGTCCCCTTCCCGAATCCCGCATGCTGGAACTCGCTGGCGAGTTCGATGCCTTTCTCTGTGGGGACGACGCCATTACCCAGGCTGTGATCGATAAGTCACTCCCCCGCCTCAAGGTCATCAGCAAGTACGGCATCGGTCTCGACAAGATCGATGTGGAATACGCCACCAGTCAGAAGTTGCCGGTGCTCTTCACGCCTGGGGTTAATCACACTACCGTCGCGGAGCACACCTTCGGCCTTCTGCTCTGCCTCTCCAAGCACCTCGTCACCGTGGGTGCCGCGGCTCGCAACGGCGAGTGGAAACGCGTCACCGGTCACGAAATCCTCGGCCGCAGCATGGGCATCATCGGTCTCGGCCGAATTGGCAAAGAAGTCGCCATTCGCGCGAATGCCTTTGGCATGCCGGTGATGGCTTATGACATCTACTGGGATGAGGACTTTGCGAAGGCTCACAACGTCACTCGCTGCGAGACCATGGATGAAGTCCTCGAGAAGGCGGATGTGGTTTCCCTGCACTGCTTCCTGAGTGATGAAACCCGCGGCATGATCAACAGCGAGAAGATCGCCGAGATGAAAGACGGCGTCGTGGTGCTGAACTGCGCCCGAGGCGAGCTCGTGGTGAGCGAAGACATGGCGGCCGCGCTGGCTTCCGGCAAGGTCGGCGGCTATGGCACGGACGTGCTGGATGAGGAACCACCGCCGGCGGATCATTGCCTGCTCAACGCTCCCAATTGCGTGGTGACCTCTCACATCGGTTCCCGGACCTATGAAAGCGTGGTGCGCCAGGCTTCCCGGGCCACCAACAACCTCATCAACTACCTCAAGGGCGAAAGCGATTTCATCCAGGCCAATAAGTTTTAACTTCGGTAATGCCCGATCCCATCTCCATCGTTCCCTTTCTCGAGTCGCCGCCCTCGGAGCTGCACCGTTGGACTCGCCGCCAGTATGAGGGATTGATCACTGCTGGAGTGGTGGAAGAAGGGCTCCGCGTGGAGTTGCTCGACGGAATCATCCTTGATATGCCGGTTCAGAATCCTGCCCATTATCGGGCCTTGCGTCGCATGGCCAACGCGCTTCGAATGGTTTTCGGGGAAGGTTTCGATGTGCGGGAGCAGGCCCCCTTCGCACTGGACGACCTTTCCGCACCGGAACCAGACATTGCCGTAGTGGAAGGGAGTTTTGAAGATTATCAGGACGAACACCCATCTCAGGCCACCCTGATTGTAGAGATCTCTGGAACCTCTCTAGCAAAAGATCGTGGTCCCAAAAAGTCGGCCTATGCCCGGAACGGCATTGCGGAATACTGGATATTGAATCTTCCCGACCAGCAACTGGAAGTCTATCGCGCACCATCGGGAGACGACTACCTGGAAAAGTTGATCCTCAATGGCGGTTCTATCGACTGCCTGGCGAAACCCGGTTCCGAGGTTTCCGTGACGGATCTCTTGCAATAACCGCAGATTGCCTACTGTCTCTCCCTCTTACAAAAACCACCACCATGGCACTCACCATCCGTTCTGCTGACGATTGTCTCTTCGATTGTATCTCACTCGGCGAAATCATGCTCCGCCTGGATCCCGGCGAAGGACGTATCCACACCGCCCGCAACTTTGCAGCCTGGGAAGGCGGCGGTGAATACAACGTCACTCGTGGACTCCGCCGTTGCTTCGGACTTCGTGCCGCCACGATCACCGCTTTCGCGGACAATCCCGTGGGCCGGTTGATCGAGGACTTCATCCTCCAGGGAGGCGTCGACACCCGCTACATCAAGTGGATGCCTTATGATGGCATTGGCCGGGATGTGCGGAACGGACTGAACTTCACCGAGCGCGGGTTCGGGATTCGCGGAGCGGTGGGATGTCCGGACCGTGGCAACACGGCCGCTTCCCAGATGAAGCCCGGTGACTTTGACTGGGACCAGATTTTTGGAGAACATGGCGCGCGCTGGTTCCACACGGGTGGCATTTACGCAGCCCTCTCCGAGTCCACCGCTGAGGTCACGATCGAAGCCTGCAAGGCCGCTCAAAAGCATGGCACCATCGTTTCCTACGACCTTAACTATCGCCCTTCCCTGTGGAAGTCGATCGGCGGTCAGGCCAAGGCCCGGGAAGTGAATCGTGAGATCGCGCAGTATGTCGATGTGATGATCGGCAATGAGGAAGACTTCACCGCTTCCCTCGGGTTCGAGGTCGAAGGCGTGGACGAGAACGTTCGCGGCATCGATGTCACCAACTTCAAGCGCATGATTGAGCGCGCGATCAAGGAGTTCCCCAACTTCAAAGCCACCGCCACGACCCTGCGCGAAGTTCACACCGCGACCATCAACGACTGGGGCGCAATCTGCTGGCATGATGGCGAGTTCTACCAAGCCATTCAACGGGATGAAATGGAGATCATGGACCGCGTCGGCGGCGGCGACAGCTTTGCTTCCGGCTTGATCTACGGCTTCCTGGCGCACAATGATCCCGACAAGGCCGTCAACTACGGCGCGGCCCACGGAGCACTCGCGATGACTACCCCTGGGGATACCACCATGGCAAGCCTCTCCGAAGTCGAAAAGCTCATGTCAGGCGGCAGCGCACGAGTCGTGCGCTAGGGTCCCGTCCGACAACTATATTGAAGCATCGCATCATCTGTTAGGGGCCAGACATGCCTTCAACGGGAAGGCCGGTTGAACCTGTGAAGCGCATGAGGCAGGGATCAGAGGTTTCCACGTCAAACTCCGATGGAGGGAAAAGCTCCTGCCACTTGCTAACTAGACCCATGAAAAATTCCTCAAGGTCCGAATCACGATGGCCTGGGAGCGAGATCTCGATCTGACACTTCTTCCAGGAGCCATCTCTCTGGATAGCGTATACTGTATTAGAATTGTGCCCTTCGGTTCGAATAATCCACAACTGCCCCGCCACCCATCGAACTTGAAACGTACCAGAATCTTCAGTCAGCCCCTCGCCAATAACAACTTGTAAGAGATCCTTTGCGTCTCTCAACATACTCAAAGATACCTATGAACGCTCCGTAAAAATCGGGAAGCTAATCCCCAAATCTAGCGAAAATGTCTGGGCGAGATGGGAGGCGCTTTTTGAAGGTGCCTCTTTGTTGTAAGGCCCCTACTTCACTCCGTCTCAATCCTGTAGTAGGCCAATTCTGATTTTCCGCTTTCTGTCTCGATCTTGACAGATCCGACTACGGGGGCGTCCCAGGATTGGGGGGTGATTTTGATTTCGTAGTAGTTGTCTTTTACCACTGTTTCCAGTTTGACGTCGACCCCTTCTCGGGATGATTGGATCTTGGTGATCTGGAGTGGTTCTGTGCCGATGGCGCGGACCGTGATGATTTTGGGTTGGTGAGCATCGTTGGGTGACCATCGGACGATTTTTGGCTCGATGATCATTGTGGCCGGGATTTCAATCGCAGCCGAGAGAATCGCTTCCGGGTCCTCCTGCCAATCCGTTCTCACAATGATCCCTCGCACCACCTTGCCTCTCTGGCCTTCCAGGGAAAACATGGCTTCAATCTTTCCCGTCTCTCCAGGTTGATAGACGGCTTTGTCCGCCTTGGCTTGAAGACACCCGCAGGTCGTCTTGACTTCGACCACTCGAATGGGCTGGTCCTGCGAATTCGAAAACTCGTAGGTGACCTCCACTGTCTCCGCGCCTTCGTTGACTTTCTCAAAGCTATTTCGAGAAACAAAGTTTAGTCCGCCCGAACCCTTTAATCCTTTATTCGGAGCCTGAGTCGGCGGCTCTAATGGTCGCCTTTGGAATCCTTTGGGCATTGAAGCGGCTTTTTCATTCACCTCGATTCCTTGTTTCCCACGATACAAATCACTAAGCGACGGGATGGTGGTTAATGGCCTCTCTTGTGCAGAATTCTCAGTCACTGACAATATCGCCAAAACAGGGATTACCCACAAAAAGAAATTGACGGCTTTCATCTTGATAGATTTTAACCACAGAAGACAGGCGTTCTCTAACCTATGCAAAGTTGTATCTTAATGCGTTTCTCTTCTTTGATCCATTTAGTGGCAGAGTATATAGCACTGTATTGAGTCAATGCGAACCATTGGGAGTAAGTCATGAGCCGAGTCTCGATTCAAAGAACTTTCTCCAGACAGCTAATTTCCCATTGCCGAAAGATGACTCCAAGTCCTCAAAATACTCGCCATTTGCAAGAAAAGAATATACCACAGCAAACACCTGTGAGTTCGGGTACCTTATCGATGCCCCTCGTAATTCACGTTCAAGCACCCCTCGCATCCACGGAGCGTATTTGTCAATCTCGGGACCAATAGCATCAATTCCAGTTTTGACAATACCGCCAAAACAGAGTCCGTCGTTGCTGTCATGAAGTGTTTCACATCCAAATCGCAAACAGTCTTCAACCAACTCCCTATCCAGCTGAACACAGGAAATAACGAACACCCCTTTGAAAAGTTCCGCTCTCACCGGAATGGAGACTCTGGACCACCAGGACTTATCGCCAAACACCCCAAGTGCATACGAAACATATTGTCGCACTCTACTATCACTCTCTGGGGGAGCTTCTACTACTCCAGCCGATAACACGTTCGACCAGACCTTCCCGCCCCTCTCGCCCCCGACATATCGCTTTACTCCCAGTAGGTGTAGATTGGAAATCTCGATTCGGAAATCCGGAAACAAATATAGGCATTGCTCCAGAATATCACAAGGCTCGCACTCAATCACAAATCGAAGATAAATTTCCTCTACCACATCGACCCGTTTTCCAACCATTTTCTTCGTTGCCCTCAAGAAATCCGACTCGATCCCATTTATCTCAGCCTCTCTCATAAAACCTACAAATCCCAACAATTCATTATTTGGAAGGGTGAAGTCAGAAGGCATTGCAAGACACAACTCGACGATAAAATCTAAGTTGGCCACAGACAAGTTATTCTTAACGTAGCTTAAACATTCTTCGGATGCATTCGGAGTTTCCACAAAGCGCCGCCAGCCCAAGAGACGCTGCTGTCGGTCAGGAATTAGCTTGAGCTGGTTGAGAATCGACATTCTTTTCTTCCATTGATCAGGGCATCGGCCTTACAAAAACCTCCAACCCTAACGACTCGAGCCAACTTTGCAACCTCGGATATCTTCCGCTCAGATTCCACTCGATCTTCCCGACTTGGCCTGTCTGAACTAACTCTTGATCCTTGCGAGCTTGCTTGCGGACTCGAATGAGAGTTTCCGCTAGCTTTTTTCGTTTCATCGTTCCTTTTCGCACGCCCCGATCAACGCTCCCACATTTGTTCTCTACCCCAATGGACTTAAGCCCATTGATCAAATTGTCCAGATAACGAGCGCCGCGAGATGTACGAAAATGGGGCTTTTTGGAAGGCCCTCCGCCATAGTATTTCAGATTAATGGCATCATCATATAGCTGTCCAAAACTTCTCTTAAAGGTCCAAGGCGCGCTTCCGCCCCCTCCAGTGGACTTAACACTAGCAGAGGCTCGACCACCATATATGGTGAGAGCAAGACGCGCCGCCCCACAGGATCCATCTAACCACCGAGAGTACCAGCCTTCGTATTGCTCAAAGACAAGATCACCTGTTTCAACGTTCAGGGTGCGGTCACTATCTGTTATGGCGCCGTAGAGCAAATTGTAGCCGGAGTATTCGCCAGCAGCCTCGAGAAATAGCCCTTTGAGCCCATCTTGTCTATATCTATCCAACAGCACCTTGGTCGGTTCGAGCGTAGAACGAAGAGAATCAGGATGAAACGGGTTTTGGACGTATAACGGGTTCCCAATCGACATTGCTTGGTTGAATGGCTCTACAACATTCTCATCAAGTGCGCGAGCCCAGGGAACGGCATAGTATATATTTTCTTCATACCAGTCGATCCTGCCAGCAAGCTGCTGAATGTACTCGTCATCAAGCCCAAGGTAATCACATTGATTGATGGGATCACTGTGGCAGTATGCATACGCATTCAAGCTCTCAAACTCCCCAAGCGGTTCACGCGAAAGCCATCGCCCCCAGTCAGGCCGATAGTAGCGATAGCCGAAGTAGAGATCTCCGGTCTCCCGGTCCCGATACTTACTGCTGAATCCAAAGGCAAACCCCTCAATTACATTGGGATCGCCAGTCTCACTGATTACTTCGCCAAAAGGACCGTATTCGCGCTCGATCACAGTTTGTCTCGTGGAACCGTCAACCACGCGCACGATGTTGCCCCTGCCATCATAGATGGGCAGCCAAGTTTCCCCACTAGCGGAGTCGTACACGGCAAGCAACCCTCCAATCCCGCCAACTCCTTGGAAGCTGTGAGACAGATCCAGGCCCCAAGTGTAGGTGCGCATCGTGCTGCTGGTGGTCGCCACATCGGTCTCGATGTCCGTCAGCGTGGTATCAATCAATTCAGCGACAAGGTTCCAACCATCGTAAAGGAAGCGGTGCGTTCGATACTCAGCTGTCTTTGACTGACTCTGGCTGTTGATCTCCTGCCGTTCGTATTCTTTGAAGATCCGGCGCTCTTGCGCGTCGTACTCGAAACTCAAAACCTCAAGCGGAGCGCCTGCTGCGACGACTTCACTGCGCGTTTCCATGCGGCGGAGATGATTTCTGGCGTCCCATTCTATCACCCACTTCTCATCGGCAGCCAAATTGCCAGCACCATCATGCTGCGAGCCAGTGTAGCGAGGGAACACCAGCAGCACCTCCACTTCGTCTGCCACTGCATCCGTTCCATTGGTGCCGCCACCAGCAATGGTGCCACGGACCAGGGCCGGCATGACCATTGCTTGATCGGTTGGGTTCTCAGGCAGAGAGACCGGATAGACAAATTTCCCCTCTTCATCGGTGGTGACGGTGATGGGCGTGGTGGTAGCATTCCCCAAGTAGAGCTCAATGGTGGCTGAAGGATCCGCTTGACCGAAGATGAGATACTGGTTGGTAGAGGCCGGCATGGCGACCGCCGTCATCTCATCGGCCGAGTTGTAAGTCGACCCACCCCGGTTGCCCCGGCCGTCGTAGGAATACGAGAAGTTCTGGCCAGTTCGCGAAGCTCCGGTGAGCTGATCGTGACCATCGTAGCTGTAGTTCCACGTTCCGAACCGATTGTCGGTGATGGAGGAGATGGAGTTGCCCGAGTATCCATTACTGAAGGAAACGACACCATCCACCGCTCCCGTGGTGGTGATGCTAGTGAGCCGCTGATCCGACGGATTACGATTGTAGGAGGTGGTTAATCCTCCCCGTGAGAGCGTCCCCGGCATGGAAGTCCCGGAAACAAAGTTGGAGTAGCTGGCGGACACACTCCCGCTGCTGACCCCAGTGATCCGACCATTGGTAATGGTATAGTCCACGTCAAGAACGGTCTGGGAATCCTTGGTGACCGTCAGTCCTGCCAGCCGGTTCCGGGAATCGTACTTCCGATCGATCTTGAACCCATCCAGGTAGGAACCACTGCTGGAAGAGGAACTGCTGTAGTCCTCCACATCCAGGCGCGTCTCGTGATAGGTGATGGCACAGAATCCCGCGGCATCCGTAATCTCTTTTAGCAGACCTACGTTGTAGTAATCGAAAGAGGCTTGGTTGAAACTCGCTCCCCCATACTCGCTGTAGTAGTCAAAAGTGAATCCCTTCAGGACCCCCTTGCTGAAATTGTAATCAATGCCCCCAATGGGGCCAAGCTCTAGATCGAGTGTGCCATCCGGATTGTAGACCCATCTTTTCCCTTTTCCCGTGGGATCAACCTTGGAAAGCATTTGCCCCCAAGCATTGGTCGTGATGGTGGGACCGCCCGCCAGAGACATCGTGGTCTTGTTTAGGGAATGAGTGACAGCAATGTTGATGTCCAGATCGTCAAAGCCTGTGCGGAGCAAGAGATCGCCAGCTGAGGAAGTTTTGACAGAATGGGTCTGCCCATCTGCGGAATCATTGACAGTGACCGTGTGATCTGAACCCGTCCGGCTATGATTGACGGTGGCATCGATAAAAGGCCCGGTGATGCCGCTGACTTGGTGATTCACATCTGTGGTGATGACATAAGAACTTGTGGCCGAAGGATCGACTTCCACTCGTTCCGTATCTCCAACGAGGTTGCGATCTACGGTCGTAACGGTCGAGCCACCACCTGGATGGTTTATCGTAGAGGTCGTCTGCGTGAAGTCGCTGGTATGAGTCGTCGACACCGATGCGCCATCAGGGCCTTGCACGGAGGAACTCAAAGGGGTTTGAGTCCCGCTATATCCGTTCTCGGATTTCCCTTCCGGATCTAGGGACCAACTGGTACCATTCAGCGCCGCGGTAGACTCACTGATGACCTTCCAACCTGGAGTGCCATCGCTGTCATCATAAATCCGGGTGGTAACCGTCTCTTCGCCGCCTGAGAGTGAGTAGCTGTAATCCATCTTGCGGCTGCCTTCCGTCACTAGGATCGGACGCCACTCATCGTCGAAATTGACCTTCACATTGTCTCGCTGGGGCCGGACATAGGTCACCTCCCGATTGCGGTCGTCATAGAGGGCCTGGGATTTTACCTCGGAACCATCCGCACCTGGATACCGGACTTCAACCAGTCGCCCTATCGGATCGTAGCAATAGGTCATCTTCCGAACCGTGGTCGATCCGGACACCGTCTCTTCCACGGAAACCTCCGTGACCGGCACCCCGGAAACCTTGCCAGCGCTATATTTTGCTTTACTTCCCCGGGATCCAAACTGAGCGGAAATGGACTTGATGGAACCATCCGAGAAGGTCTCCGTGGTTTGGGTGGCATTATCATGTTCAAAACTCCCGATTTGGCCCGGGATTGCAGGTTGGGCAATGAAGCCGAGATCCTTGGAACTCTGGACTTCCGTGGTCTGGAAATACTGGTTCAGCTCGGCGGAAGCATTGAAGGACACATTGCCTCCTGTCACTGTGACAGAGGGTGATAAGGGATCCGAAAGATTGAACGTTTGGTTCAACGCCCCATCTTTCCGTTGGTGGGTCCGGCCGAGGATATCGAGTTTGGCTTCCTGGTTTTTTCCGTAGATATCCGTCCATTTAGTCAGTTGTCCCAAGTCATCAAACTCTGTCAGGTTTTCTGTAGTGCCGTCTGAGTAGGTAATGGTGCCAGACTGAGGAAGCCGTTTTGAGTTCCAGATGACGGTGACATCTGGCGGCTTAGGCCCCCCACCAATTCGCTCGTTAGTTCGCGAATCCAAGCCGCCCCAAGCGTTGAGCTCTATGGTTGTCTCAGTCCCCCGGGTAATAGATTGTTCAGTGCCAAAACCACTCTTGATGGTTACGGTAGTTCCCGAAGCACCACCGTCATACTCGTATTTAGTGGCAGTCCTACCGATCTTCGAAACCACGGATTTCACCATCCAGGGAGTGCTTGATCCTTCACTGAAGTAAGTGGTGACCACCTCTGACAGATCATCCATTGTGGAGGTCATTTGCTGGAAGCCATTGGAGAAACTGATGGCACCCGTCGACAACACCCCTCTGCTGACTCGCTTCCGGTACTCCAGCTTCCTACCGGAAGCGGTGTAGGTGGTTGTCGCCGTGCTATCGCCCAACCATGGACTCTTGATCTTCTGGACCAATCCTTCACTTTCATAGTCGATCTCACGGCCATCGTTCTCCCAATTGCTACCAGAATACGCGATCTTCTCGGTAACATAGTAACGATCTCCACAATTGGCGCGCGGATGCTCCTTGTTGGTGTAGGTAACGGTTCTGTTGCCCCAGGTGATCTTCTTGGGAAAAGCCCGCCCAAGACCGTAATAGGAGCTTCCCTTCTCGTACTCCGTCTCCGTTGAACTGATTTCCGTTCCATCCAGGGTGACTGTCTCAGTCGCGGTGAGGCGTCCATTGCTGTAGCTTTCCTCAAGCTCTTCCTTTCGAGTAGCACCCTCGAGGGAAGCGGCACCTCCAGCTTTGCTGAGTTCGACCGACCACTCTTGAGCGTTGTTTTGAGAATCGATGCTCCCATTCAAAGTGAACTGCAGTTCGTCAGATTTCACTTCCAATTCATAGGGAGCATTGAGCGCGGCGGAAGGATTGGATACCGTGATGGTACGGAGCGGCGCTCCAGTTGGTTGATAGAGCCCGGTCTCTGGGTTCTTGCTTCCCTTCTGGCTACTGGGATAGACCTTGATGGTGTAACTCCATGCGTCGACGTAGTTGATATCCACCAGGATCTGACTGCCCAGTACCTGACGAAGGTTGGGTTGTGCGTGCTCCTTCAGGTAACTTTCATAGTCGTCCCACACTCCGGCTGTTGACTCAGGACCTCCCGGCCACAAATAGAGCGGCGGGAGTTCAAATTCCTGGTAATTGTAAATCACTTCATAGGCATCTGTGGGGCCATAGAATCTGAGTGCTTGATGACTGCTCAAAAAAGGAATCGAATCCGACTCCACTTTAATTCCGATGACGCCTCCCAGAAAGGGATCGTAAAGGGAGTCTCCCAAGTCCAGTGCAAACTTGAATTGCCCAAACGCCGAACAAGCAAACTCACCGGCTGAAGACGAGGCCGGGATATCGTAGTTCTTCCCAGAATCCGGGATCTTCTTGAACTTCGGAATGAGGACATAGTGATTCTGGATGCCGAAGAGATGTCCGTGATCGGAGTAGCCAGTAAATCCCATGGATTCGAATTTCTTCTTCACAGAATCCAACTCTAGCCATTGACTATTCAAAGGGGCGGATCCCTCTGACTGCAGCATATTCTCGTCGATAGCTCCGTAGTGAGTGTAGAGCTTTCTCGAAACTCCGAGATCTCCCGAAGCGACCTCCTCATATTCAGGAGCAGGAGGACCAGAGAAGAAAACATCATAGACGGAGCCGTCCTCCTCATCGCACTCTTCGCAAACAAAGAGGCCTTCCTCATCAGGACCGATCACGCTCCTATAAATATCGTAGTTATATCTCTCCTCGCTATCTTCCCATTCCAACTGATAGGTCGACTCCTCGATGACTACGCCCAACAGGCTCCCCAGTCCGTAGCCGTAGCTCTTGTACTGGCTCAGAGGGATGCCATAATTGCCGTTTGCTCCAATGGACTTCAGCTTATCGTATCGCTCCTTCCCGAAGACCACCTTGCCGCCACCTTTCTTGGACGAGATGACCCGGGCGCCCAAGGGCAACTGGAAATCTTCTCCATTGACCGTGGCTTCAGGTCGCACCGTCCAATCCAAGGATTGAACGTGATATAGGGTATCAGCGGAGGTCGAGTGAGAATACACCTCCACGTGAGGTTCACTCCCCGGAGCATATCCGTCGGGGTAGGAGGCTTGAAAGACCTTCACATTTCTGTAATCCCCTGGGATTTCAATGGTCTTGGTTTCCACGCTCGGATTCGGACGCGAGAAGGAAGCCTGGCCCTCACCAGAGCTTTGGTAATAATTTCCGGAATACTCAATCGTGTTGCCATTCTCATCAACTGAGTCTTCGCTGGGCCACTTGTCATTAAACGCCTCTTGCACCTCATCGTACCACCCTCCTTCTGTGCTGTTTCCTTCTTCATTCTGGGCTTCAACATCTTCCTTGGAAGGAACTAGAGTGACTCCGAGGTAATCCAAATTTCCGTAGGATGCAGGCAAGACTCGCAACTGAACCAGTGAAGAATACAAAATAGGAACTTTTGCTGCCATATTCTCCGGCGTGATCAACCCTACCGAGGGCAGATCCTGTTCATCATAGTAACGCAGGACAAAGTCTTCCCCTGCTTCACCAAAACCATTCTCAAAGAGCTCGACTGGGACATTGTAGAACTGGGTTTTCATCAAGTCTAAATCCACCGAAATCCGATTCAGTGTTTCCAGAGCATTCTTGAGAGAAGAGACGCCGAGCGAGGGAGATTCAGGAGTTGGAAGGTTTCCACCATTCTTCATGAACCAGACATCCAGCTCTCTCCACCACTCGATCTCGCTCTCGAATTCCTCTTCTTTTGGTGCCCCGGTCTCTGCGCGGAAGTAAGAGCAGTTCTCTAGATAGGAGTCTAGAAACTGGGGACAATACGTATTCTCTTTCTCGGCCTCCCAGGTTGCCCTGCGAACGTCGCTATCCGTTTTGAACACATTGTATTCATTCCGGGCTTCAGAGAAGCTCTCTGCTGTACATCCTGTGGGTGCCCCATACGAGCCAGGGTCAAAGAAATTGCAGTCCCCCATGAAGGCAGCGATTTCATCCAAGACATCAGACACCTTGCTCAGCGCGGCACTCCATTTTTGCTCATTGGCCGATGCCCAATTGCTATAAGCATCACTAAGGCTGGAGAGAGATTGATCGATACTACACCAGTCCGTCCCGGCAGACGGGGCGAAGCCTTTCCAATAATCAGGAGGAAGTTCGGTATTTTCTTTCTGAGCCACGTGCTCCAGGAGCTCGTGGAAATCCACACCGTCCTTGTAACGCTCCAAATCAGCAGGAGTGAAGTCGGACAACTTTGAAAACCTCTCATGCTTTTTCTCGAGTCGCTGGATCGCGTGAGCATGCAAGAGTTCGGATCGCTCTTTGTAGGCCTCGACAACATCATCAATGCTTTGAGCCTTCAGATCTTGCATCAAGCCAATGCTCGAAAGAACGATGCAAAACGCTAATGTCGATCTCAAACTAACAGCTGACAGGCGCATACGCATTGAAGAGGACGAACGAATTTCGCTCCGATTGCTTTTCATGATTCCAAGTGCAACAAATCGATCAATTCCAGGATGACTAGAGCTGCGTGCTAGACACTTCCAGTTCCACATCGGGGTGGTCTTTCCAATTTGGATTTCGGCCCAAAGTTTCTTCTTCAGTATCTAGCAAGCCATCAGCGTCGCTATCGGCTCCAGCACCCGGATCGGTGTTGCTTTGGATCTCGATGGCAAGTTGACTCAATTGATCTTGAACGCTGAGTTGCTCAAAGTTTGGATCCTCCAGTAGACGAGCCGCAGTCGAGTTCCCGAATATCGCTAACTCTTTGGCACTCTCGACCCCATCCCCATTGAGATCGCGGTTGGGAGTCATCACATAGACGGAGAGGACGCCCGATTCGAGGGCAAGACCAGCGATTTGCCCTTTCTCATTGATGGCTTCAGCGGTCAAGATCTTCCAGGAGGATTGATCGGTCTCACTCAAGAGACTCTGAGCATTCGTCGTCAACTCGCCTCTCCACAAGAAGCCTCCCGTGGAAGAAGTTCCAACCATACGGAACACGTCGTTTGCGGCATTTGATCGGGCCAAGCCCAATGCTTGGAAGGCATCCAGCTGAATCGGGGTCGTCTGGCTCGTCACCTCGTCGAAAAGGTAGTGAGAAACGTCTTCATTGGAATCCGTGCCCAGTAAGAGTGCACCACCGTCCATCCCGAAATGGATTCCATGGACTTGCTCTACTCCCAAAGTTGAAGCGGCGAAACTGGTGATCGTGTTGTCGGCTTCGATCAGACTTACGAAGCTCTCCGTTTGGTCGGCCCAGGTCGCCAAGATGTCTCCATTGAGCCTGACTTTAGCAGAATGCACAGTCGACAACCCTGACAAGGTGAATTCGGTGGCTGCGGCGGTCCCGAGTTCATATCGCAGGAAGTGCAGGTCACCACTGGTATCTTCGTAGCAAGTTGGCACAATACCAAAGAGCGATATGTCGAAGGCTTCAGCTCCCATGTTGTTCGGCAGCAGCGGTTGAGCGAGCCCATTCTCACTCCAAATGAAGGCCTGATCCGAGATGTTCTGAGCTAGACCTGAGCGGGTCCCCGCAACGTATGCCTTGTTATTCAAAGCATGAGGCCGATCGAGATAAGAATCTGTGGATGAACCCATTTCCTGAACCGCTTGGGTCCCATCCGCGTTCCAGATCCACGCAATCTGCTGTCCGTCTGAATCTCTCAGTATTCCGACTAGAGCCCCTGCATCGCTCAAATCAGCAATATCCAATGGATCTCCGTTGAGTCCTGTGATGGAAGCAATCGTGTAGGTTCCTTGGGGATGGGTACCCGCCACGAATTCCTGCGCATTGGTAACGCCATCTTGGTCTGCATCCAAAGTCGCATCGGCCGGATCCAGTGGATCCAGACCATACGTTCTCTCCCAAGAGTCCGGCATGGTATCGCTATCCGTATCCGAAGATCCCGGATCCGTTCCAAGCAGGTATTCCGCCAAGACACCTAGTCCGTCAGAATCCCCATCTGCAGTCCTTAGGCTCACAAAGAGGGCTTCCTGATCGGCCTTCAATTGGGAGACGGAGTAATCCCCTTCCACCTCGCCTTCCTGCAACGCCGGGACAGGTGCCGTGGGATCCAGGGGATTCAATCCCTCTGCCTGCTCAAAGGCGTCTGGCAATCCATCCCCATCCACATCTACCAAAGGAGTCAGGAGCAGCGTCCCCCGTGTATTCTCTTTGTGGCCCCAGGCCAGGATCTGTCCGGTCTCAGAGATTTCCAGAATGTGTTCCACATACCAACCAGTGGAACCAGCAACCAACCCGTTCAGCGCCAACAACTCGTTATCCCTCCAGAAGATCGGAATGCGGCGGTCAGCATGCGCGACACAGTAACCTCCAAGCTCAGGTGAGGGACTTTGATTTCGTACGCTAACCCAGGTTGATAGCGCGTCCGGTAACAATCCAAGGTCTACGGATGTCCCTGAAAGCGGATAGCTGCTTCCCGAATAAGCCTCCGGCGGAGCGATCTCTCCCGAGTCTGGCAAGGGCGCCCCCAAGGTGAGCTGCCCCGATTCCCAGCTAACTTCTGCAAAGGAACCATCCGCTTGTCTCTGAATACCAAAGACTACACCTTCACTGGTTAGAGTCTGCCCATATACGCCACTATCCCCGACCACTTCGATCGCATATGTTGGTCTGGAAAGTGGGTCGGTTTCCAAATCATACTCTTCCAGGTTGGTGTATCCGTCTCTGTCCAGATCGAGATCTGCGTCCCCGGGATCATTGGGATTCAGTCCATGTGCTTGCTCCCAGATATCGCTCATCCAGTCACCGTCGGTATCGGTCAAGCGTCCTGGGAAATCTCTACCTTGCAACGGATCTGATCCCGCTAGGAACTCTTCTAGATTGGTAAAACCATCCAGGTCTGCATCTGCCGGTCCATCGAGCGGGTTTGCGTCGTCAAACCCATGCAGGGACTCCCACCAGGCAGGAAGCTGATCATCATCCTGATCCCAATCTACCGCGACTGCCGCGGAATCCACAGATGATTGCACCAAGTCCGCACGGATGTAGTAGGAGTAGTCTTCCCCACTGGTAACGGCCTCATCCAAGTAAGAAACTGCATTCGCAGCCAGCACTGCGATCTCGCTGTAGATTCCATCGCTCCCTGCCCTAAACACCCTTACCAGAGACTCAGTATTGAAGGAATCCAGCCAAGTCAGTTCCACTTGAGTTGCGCTTACATAACGGGCCGTCAGTTCCTCAGGCACTGCACTAACAGGGGCAACCACCAACGTCATCTCTTCGTCATGAGTTCCGCCGCGTTCGTCATCCGCCCGCACAGCGAGGTCAAAGCTGGTATCGGAAGCGTCCACTCCCTCGTCTTCCAGGAAGCGCAACTCCCAATGCCCGCTTACCTGGACGACCTCGAATTTCCCGCTGAGATCCTGAACCAGAGACAAACTCAAAGGATCGTGGTTGGGATCGGCACCCTCCAGCCATCCGATCAGCTCTCCGTTAGCGGCATCTTCCCGTACCTCAGCTGAAACACGGAATGCGACCAGGTCGGTCGATTGATTTTGGAACATCCAATCGCCTCCAAAGTTCGCGACATCATTAGAGACGTTCAACTCAGAAACCTTCTGCCAATCCCCTCCACCCTTGCTGGAATAGAGATGGGCTTTCTGATACTGACTATCACCAATCGTCGCCACGTTTCCACGAATCGCAACGCGACTTCCAAACATCGAATTGGGGTTTGCAGCATCCGACTGAATGCTCGTTTCCAACTCCCAATAGGGAGTGTTTCCACGTTCGAAAATGAATGCTGTCCCACTCTCCTGAGGGTCATCTGAACCAACCCCCATCACCAGTCTATCGCTAGAGAGGTCTACCGATACATGGGACCAAGTCCCGTAGGTTTGCCCTTCCAACACCTCTTCAATCCATCCGCTTCCAGAAAACGCAAACACTCTCGCAGGATTGGCTCCTTCGCTTACGCCCACGGCTAATTTTGTCCCGGAGAGATCCAGCACCGGACTCGGGTACAGGAAATCGACTTCCAACGGATCAAGCCCCTGGAATGTTCCACCATCGACTATGTAGGTATGAAGCGTGGACGAGCCGGGCGCACCAATCACTAGTAATTCGCCATCAATTGTCAGGTCCGCCCCGAATCGATCATCTGCCACAGCTTGCGGTGCCGCCAGCCGCCCCAGTGATTCCCATTGTTGCTCAGCATTCCTCCCATAGATTTCAACCACTCCTCCGTCGGAGACAGTGACACTCTCTCCAGGAGCGCCCACCACAAGGTGGTTCTCGCTCAGAGCGACCGCCGCTCCGAACTCACTCCCGGTCAGGTCCGCGGGAACGGCGATGATCGATTCAAGCACCCATGCGGATCCGTCCCATTCCCAAAGCTCCACATCCTCATCAACTGGATTCGAGATGGCAACCATGCCTCCAAAGGACGCTAGTACCGTTCCCGCACTGACAGGCAGAGCGGTGACATCTTCCTCTTCAAGACTGAACTCCAACGGCGATAGCCAAATCGACGAGGGAGCCAAATTCTCGGTTCTCGCTACAAACTGCAGAGATCGAACCTGCCCACCCGATACAATCTCGACGAGGGATGAAATGCCCGGTTGAGTCGAGAATTCATAACGGAAGCTCAGTTCTCCGTTTTCATCTGTCAGCAATGACAAGGTCGTGAAGCGCCCCGGGTCCGTGTCATCGAGAGCCAAGGCGCCTACGCCCTGTGTCAACCTTACCTCCACAGTGGCATTGACCAGGATCTGCTCGGTAACAGGATCAAGCAGCTGCACTGTAATCTCTTCTGAAAGGGTAGCAACGTCTGCTACATAAGCGTCACCCGATGCGACGATCATACGTGGTCGTCTACCATTGAAATAGTCGAAAGGATCTGTACCGGCCGCAAACTCATCCGCGTTCGTGTATCCATCTCCATCGGGGTCTTGCCCGGCATCGGAGTCATCCAACGGATTGAGTCCGTATCGGAGTTCCCAGAAGTCGGCCATGCCATCCCGGTCAAAGTCCGTCATGGCCTCTTTAAAGTCCGACCACCCGTCACCGTCTGAATCCTGGTTCAGCGGATTGGTGCGAAAGACCGTTAGCTCTTCGATATCGGTCAACCCATCCCCGTCAGAATCTGCGTTCAATAGATCACTACCCAGGCCTGCTTCTTGAAGGTCTGACAGCCCATCCCCGTCACGATCATGATTCGCTCCGAATCCTCTACATGGATCGAGGCCTTGGGAGATTTCCCAATAGTCCGTTCCTCCGTCCCAATCGGAATCCGGCAGCGTTGGATTGGTGAGATAACAGAACTCCAGGAAATTACTCAATCCATCATTATCAAGGTCCGTGTCACTATCCTGGTCGCTGCTGGGATTCAATCCCCAACGAATCTCCCAATCATCTGCAATCCCATCTCCGTCCGCGTCCCCTCCGAGTTTATGGATCCATACATTGTAATAGCTAGATTCGGGATCCACACTGTCGTCGTAACTCTCGGTCACGGTTTCGTAGCCCGATTCAGTGCAAAATACGGAACCGTAACTCTGGCCATTCCCTGATTGGGCCAGCCAGAACCAGGTATTCAGGCGACCAGACCTCGTGCTTCCCCAGTTGGTTATCTCGTATTCACCACTATCAACGGACTGCAGGATACGGCCATCCTCGATGAGAAACGCCTTTCCAAGATAGATCGACGAGCTATTGGAATCTCCTACATATCGGGGAAGAACAGTTCTTCCATTTAGGTTCAACTTGGCTTGTGTGCCCGGAGCGATGAACCGCAGCTGATTCTTGTCTGCCTTAGCAATCCGCCGGTTCCAGGAAGTTGTGGGAAGGATCGCTTCATGACAGAGCATCTCGCCCTCCCCATTCATCTCCATTGCCGTGCCGGAGTTCGGCAATGGCGTCCACCGTCCCTGTTCGTATAACCATCCCTTGCCATAGTTTGAGCCCGGCAACTGAGTGTTGATCAGAATTGAGCCAAACGAAGTTGCTCCCTTAATCGATTGGACCGCCCACGGAGTGCCACTGCTATTCGTTCCTGGAGGACACCCAGCATCGGTGAGGGTGCCATTTCGACAGACAAAAACCTCTGAGCCATTGTTGTGACGACCGTAGACCATCCCTCCCCGGGTGATGCCGTTCACTACTGGATTCCCATCCAGGTTTAAGGTCACACGGTACTGCTCTATATCTTCGTAATTCACCACCAATTCCCCACCAGTGATTGAAGCCGTCCAGGGACTTGTCAGTGTTCCCGACTGCCGGCCAGCAGGGATCTGACTTACCGCCAGATCTGGCGAGTCCACCGTCAATCCAAGCAGATGTTCTTCGTAGTTGAGGACATGATCCCCGTCCAAGTCTCCTACCCCATCTTCATGAAGGGAGGGGTCCAAGCCTTGGGTCAATTCCCAACTGTCTTCCATTCGGTCGCCGTCAAGGTCTACTGTCGGTTTTCCTGGATAGTCCAGGAGGTCGTGGGGATCCGTGCCAGCCAAGACCTCTTCGCTGTCTCTGAACCCATCTCCATCAAGGTCCGGATGAGAGGAGGCCGGTTGAGATGGAAAATCACCAAAAACCGCATAGGTGTAGCTAACTTTGGGGGGAATTGGCTTCACCTCGGCCCTCACAGGAAGAGTCGATTCATTGAGATAGTAGTATTGGTGGTTCTCATTCCCATAGGGGTCGACACTCACGAATTCCTGATTCCAACCTAGGGAATCAGCTTTCCCATCCCGATTCACATCTGGGTCAGCAGGATTGGAATACTCCAAGTAACTTTCACTTCCCCAGTCGGTTACTTGGCCGTTCTCGTCATAGGTGGCCCAGTCATAGTTGACAAAGAAGCCGAAGACTTCTTGTGCATCGCTGAGTCCGTCCCCATCAAAGTCCGTTTGACTTAGGTAGGTATTTCCCTCTTCGCTCTGTGGATTCAGCCCCAAACGAAACTCATTGAGATCGGAGATTCCATCCCCGTCAGTGTCATCGTGATTGGGATTCGATCCAAACATCATTTCTTCGCCGTCCGTCAGCCCATCTCCGTCAGCATCCGCAAGCCCCCCCTGCCCTGACCAGCCCAAAGGATTCAAGGAGGTGGAGTGAACCTCCATGTAATCGCTCTTCCCGTCTCCATCAGTGTCTTTCAGGTGAGGATGCGTTCCCGTCACTCGCACTTCTTGACCGTCCAGCAAACCGTCTTGATCGGTATCGCGAATACTGGGGTTGGTTCCCACATGATACTCTTGCCAATTCGTTAGGCCGTCACTGTCGGCATCGATATCTCTGTCACTCGAAGACCCGGGATCCAATCCATAAATGGCTTCCCACACATCTGGTATGTCGTCTTGATCAGCATCCGTTTGAGCGTCGTTCGGGTTTAGCGGATCCGTTCCAGCAAGCAGTTCTTGCCTGTCCCCATAACCGTCACCATCTGAATCTGCGTCCTTGGGATTGGTTCCTGACAGCTGTTCTGCCAGATCGCTTAACCCATCGTTGTCTGAATCGCTGTAAAAACCGGCCGTCAGTGGATCCAACTGATGAAGAGCTTCCCATCCATCCCACAACCCATCACCATCCGTATCCAAACTCCTCGGATTCGTTCCCAATTGATACTCTTCGAGCAGACTCAAGCTGTCGGCATCGTCATCACTAGCTGCATCAGTCGCGTTGAGCGGATCGTACCCATGATTCAACTCGTATCCATCCGGAAGGCCATCTCCGTCGGTGTCAGCTAGCCAAGGATCAGTGCCTGCGTCGTATTCCTCGCCGTTCCGCAATCCGTCTTCATCCGGATCCAAGTGGGAGTCCCAAAGGTTGGGATCTAGTCCGTTATCTACTTCCCACCCATCCGGCATGCCGTCGTTGTCCGTATCAGAATCTTGGGGGTCGGTCCCCAGAGTTTGCTCTTCTTGGTCACTCAACCCGTCTCCATCACTATCCACTACCCATTGTGCAGCTGGGACGCCACGAATTGAACCTGGCAACATCGCGAGGTAACCAACGACCTCTTCATCGTGATTCGTCTCTATATCTGCCGATTGCTCTTCGGCAATGACGAATTCGAATCCTTCGCGGGCGATCAGTCTCAGTCGCGTGGTCGCACTATCCAAGTCATTGGCAGATTGCATTTCGGTGAACACAACCGGTTCACTCCCTACCGGAAAAACTCCTCCCCCATAGAGTTGACCGTTCCATTGATGGCTTCCGTTTTCCGATGTGAATCCAGACACCCAATTCAAAGTCTCGGATTCTCCCCAGGCAATCCACCCATAGGTTTCAACGCCGACATCCGCGGAGTCTTCCTGCCCCTGGACATATGCCCTGAAAAGGCGATCTCCGAGATCCTCAAACCGGACGGCCGTTGCTTGCGTTTCAGTGTCTCCGTACACACTTCCCAACACCACGGCCCTTTCCCCAATCAACAAACTTTGAGTCAGATCCAAATCAGCCCCAGCAAGCCCGGCTTGGCTTTGGCCCGCTGAGATCACCGCTCCAGAAGCGAGCCTCCAAACACCTGATTCAACCACCATGTAACTCACCCTTTCTGCGGGGTGACTCTGGTCGGAGAGATAATCCCATTCGTCGATTTGAAACTCGAACTGAGCAGATTGAATTTCACGCACGCGGATCGTAAGCGGTTCGCCATCATTTGCGGTGACACCACCGACTACGACCACAGGATCTTGGTAAGTCTGCGTAAGGCTCACCACGTGCCATTGACTTCCTGATGTTTGCGTGACCTCGAGTGTTCCACTCTCGCCAATGATCGGATCTCCACTTCCTGGATCCACGCCTTGTCGTGGATAAAGCAAAGAATTCAGCGGATCAGTCTGGGCAGCTACTTCATCCCCATCAGACACCTCATCCCCATCAGTGTCTGCCACATTAGGATGGGTTCCCGCTTGAAACTCTTGGAGATTTGTCAGTTGATCCTGGTCAGGATCTTCGGCGGCATCGTCTTCAAATGGATCTGTCCCGTTGGTGAATTCCCAACCGTCAGGCAGCGTATCCGAGTCCTGGTCTCCTTCTCCTGTCAGCAGATCACTGAATCTCACGTCCTTAATCCCAGTCCCATTTCGGTAGGCACTGACTTCGACTTGTCCAACCATGGGCCCATCTACTGAATGACGAAAGATCTCCGTTCCATTGCGGTAATAGATCAACTCGTCCCCCAGTCTCTTGATCGAGAATAGGTCAGCCCCTGTAGCGTTGGTCAAAATTACCGGCCAGTCATCCCCAGTCGCCCCCACCATGACTCGCACGCGCCCGTCTCCTTCCCATTTCAAGCCACCGCCCGCAAACTCTACAGTCACCCCTTTGGTGGAATCCGTGCTCCCAGTATCAAAATAGAAATGTAGTGATCCTTCGCCAAAGTAGGAGGCACTTACTGCAGCGGAATCATAATTGCCATCTCCAACATTCCTTACAATCCGGCTTCCCCCCCCAAAGGATGTTACCTCTTCCATCTCAACAAGATTGCTCCACTCCACCAGTTCCTGGCCTGGATTGGCGGGCAACACTCCGATCACGAGCCCACCGAGCGACTCCATCACATGGGTCGTCTCTGAGTCATTGCTTTCCTCTTCCTGAAGCCTCACATGAATTCCTCCTGGAGCCATCTGAGACCGGGCGACAACCGTGTCGGCACCATTTGTGGTTGTCACCGCTCCAAACACAAACTCGCCGTCCGTCAGCATATTAAAAGCCTCATAGACCCAGTTCTGGTTGACTTGAGTATCCGACCAAACTTTGAAGGGGTAGGAACTGGACAGGTTCCCTTCACCAGGCTCAATCGCAATGTAGCTGATCGTTTCGACCGTATGTGGCCCCTCAGCTTCCTCTTCATACAGCCTTGCTTCGAACCCCAAATTCGTTATCTGCCGCAAGCGGTAGGTCACTGGATCAGGCCCTTGATGGGAAAATAGGGAAGCCAACACGACTGGCGTCTCCGAGAAATTGCTCGTTTGAAAAGGCACCTGCACCCATTGACGCGCCTTAATGTTCGCTTTGCCGACCTCCCACACCTTGCCACCAATGTGATAAACGCCCTTCTCCATTACTAGGTAGAAAACCGTTTCCGCGCCATGATCCCCGTCTTGGTATTTCCACTCCCGCAACTGGATCTGGAAGCTCGTCTTGGTCACATTGCGGATCCGCACCAAAGCAGGTTCCGGGTCATTCGAAGTTGGGATCCCAGCAATGATTATGGGATCTTCGTGCGTATTGAGCTCAAAGGGTACTGTCACCCAGTCGTTTGGGCCACACGCATCCAGACTTAGCTCCCCAAACTCCATCATGGCATCCGCCTCCGCGGTGCTACCTAACGGAGCCAACCGCAGAAAGCCGACGGTTTCTCCTCCATGTTCTTGCTCTGCATCAGCGGACTGATCTTCGTGAACCTTGACATCCACCCCTCCGGCCCGCAGCCTTTGCATCCGCAGACTGCCGGGCTCACCATCGTTCATCGTCTGCATGGCCGCCAGGAACGCCGGAAACACTT
>JBHIXE010000015.1:0-368 GCA_041984905.1 Verrucomicrobiales bacterium
GTTCCTTCGCCTCGCAAGCTTAGATTCGGTTCGGTGATTCCCTGATGGTGAACCAGCCTTGGCGCATGCAACGATCCCGATGCATAATCGGTTGCATGGAAGATGCGGTCGATCCTGATCAGATAGCCTGTCGGAAGCGGCGCGTCCTGGTTCCGGTCGTCATCTTCTCCATGGTGACGCTGGCATTCTTCTGGGCACTGGACCGCGCGACCCAAGCCATGCGAAATCAGATCGCCATCTACAATTTCGGCGGCCCGCGAGGCATGGTGATCTGGGAATATGAGAGCTACTTCGTGGGTGTGCCCGACCGGAAACCCCGCACCCCAACAATCATGCGAGCGCTCTTCAGGGATGCGCCCGTTCTGGAT
>JBHIXE010000015.1:428-27067 GCA_041984905.1 Verrucomicrobiales bacterium
CCAAATCCGATTGAGCCAGAGGACTTTGAATCGCTCACCGAATTGCCAAAGCTACGGTATCTCTCCGTCACGGAGTCTGGGGTCGGCGACGAGCATCTGAAGTTACTGAAGAACTGTTACCGGCTTCAGGATTTGGAACTGCATTGTCCCGGCGTGACGGATGATGGGGTTCGACATGTGATCGAAGAGAGCCAAAATCTGGAGTTCCTAAGTCTCCGCCAGAGTTCCATCAGCGGCCGGATTCTTGGAGAGATTGCCAGTATAAGGAAGCTGGAGGAACTGAACCTCGCGGAGACGATGATTCAGAATGAAGATCTCGTAGCGCTGGAGAACATGCGGAAGCTCAAGTTTCTGGGGCTAAGCGAACACATCACGGATGCTGGGCTCGAGAGTATCGTCCGGATTCCGACCCTGGAGTCTCTCGAGTTTCACTGTTCTCCAGTCACCGATGAGGGGATCGAGTTGCTCGTCTCGAAGTTGCCCAACCTCAAGCACCTGATCCTCACTCAAACCTACGTGCATACCTCCAAAATGACCGAGCTGGAGAGCCGAGGGATCACCATTGAGGCAACTTGGTAGCATTTGAGTGAGTCACTACGTGAGGGACTGGAATGCCCTCTAAAGCCGCGGTTTCGGCGGTTTGATTGGTGCGGCCCAGGCCTGAGCGCCTTTGAGCTGGATCTCTCGCTTGAAGACTTTGCTGCCGCAGGTGGCATAGAGCGTGGTTCCATCCAGCGCAACATTGGAGGGATGGCGTTCTCCCTGGGGTGTGGGGACAATGAGATGGACCCGTCCGGGCATATCGCAGATCTGGATTCCCATCGCGGTGGCCACCAGGAGCCAACCTTCCTCAGTCATGCACATACCATCTGCCTGGCTCCGCGTATCGACAGATGCAGGCGGAATGTGGAGATGAAAGAACGGTTGGATGTAGGAGAGCATGCCATCTGCACCGCGCTGGGCAGACCAGACATAGCGCCCGGCATAATCCGCGGCGTGAACAAGCGATTGATCCGTGCTGAGGACCACGCCGTTGACTCCGGAATAGCCCTCTCCCGCGATCCTGGCTTCGCCACCATCCGGATAAATCATCCAGATGCTCTTGGTGCGTGGCTCGGAGAAATAGACGGTGCCATCATGAGCCGCGACCACGTCATTGGGCTTCACATCCTCTGCCAGGACCTGCATCTCCCCGGTTTCCGTATCCCAAGCCACCAGGCTGCCTGGCTCCCGGCGACAGCCATAGAGCGTCTTTCCATCCGGAGCAAAAGCCAGACCATTGGTTCCGCCCGTGTTTTCCTGGAACAGGCTGACTTTGCCCGTGGTGTCGACTTTCCAGATCTTGCTCTGCTCCAGGTCTGAGAAGTAGAGCTCGCCAGCAGCATTGACCGCAGGTCCTTCGGTGAACCCGTGACCTTCGCTGACGAGCTCCCAGTCTTTGCCTTCCGCCAGGAAGGTCACGGCATCACTCTTGGACTCATCCCAGTGGGTCCGCACTTCCGGATCTTCTTTCCAGCCGTCCCAGAGCCAACGCATTGCTTTGGGGAAGATCGCGCCGCCATGTTTGCGATTGTGGCCGCCTTCGCCCCATTCGTGATTCACCTCATAGCCGGCCCATTGAAAGGCCGCGAGCATATCCTGGTTCGCGACCCACCAACTGCCACAGTAGAGATTGTTGTCGTTGTAACCGTCCTGGAGGAACACGCGCAAAGGCTTGGGCTCAGTCTTGCGAACCAGCACCGGTAATTCATTGCCCCCGCGCAGGCCCACATAGGTTCCCACGGTCGTGTAGACCCTTCGAAACGCGTCAGGCCGTTGCCAGGCCACATTGAAGGCCGCAATGCCACCGGAACTGGATCCACAGATGGCGCGCAGGTTTGGGTCGCTGGTCACGTTTAGTCCCTGCAGGGCCACCGGCAGAAGTTCATCGAGAAGGAACTGGGCATAGAGGGTGTCCACCGCATCGTATTCGAAAGAGCGATTGAATCTCGGGAGGACGGCGTCACTGGTTTCTGGGACCACGCCAGGATTGATGAAGACCCCGATGGTGACGGGCATGGCGCCCTTGTGAATGAGGTTGTCGAACTCGGTCGAGACGCTCTTGGTGTAGCCGCGACCGTCTTGAAAGACCATGAGTGCGGCTGGTTTCGATTCATCATACTGGGCCGGCACATAGACAAAGTAATCGCGCGTGGTGCCGGGAAAAATGGCGCTGTCCGTAAAGACGTGCTCGCTCACGGTTCCTTCCGGAACCCCCTCTTGTTTCACGGAATCTGGGTCGACCGGATAGGGGCCTTCAACCGGTTTTTCCTGGGCCAGGGCGACTGAGCTCCAGAGAGCCAGCAAGAAAAGGGGGCGTTTCATCATGGTGAGATGAAAGCGCAGGAGTTCGAGCTGGGGAAGTGCGTAATTTTCTGCACTTGACGTTTTCAAACGGCAGGGTAATTCGGAGAGATAACTGTGAGTTGTCCTTGGCTGGGACGACTGATTGTATCCATCCGGCTACCCACCCCGGAAACCTCTCAACCCCCCATTTGGTATTGCGATCCTATGACTCGTTTTCGCTGCCTTATTCCCCTTCTGTTCCTCGTCCAGATAGGGTGCTCTCCTCAGCCAGTCGCTGAAGGGGATCTCTTTCAAGCGGTACGCTCCAATGACCGGACCCTGGTCCAGGCGCTTCTAAGAGCCGGTGAGGCCGTCGATGCGCAGGATGAAGACGGGAACACGCCCTTGTTCATGGCTTGTTTGTATTCGGATGCAGAGATCGTCAAGCTGTTGCTGGATGCCGGCGCCGAGATCAACGCAGCGAATGGAGTGGGCGCTACGCCCTTGATGCGTGCCGCGACTCGACCGAAACAAGCCGCTCTCCTCCTGGATGCGGGAGCCGATGTGCAGGCTCGCTCCGGCCTTGGGAATACAGCGCTCATCCTGGCAGCTCGCCAGAGAGGCAATCTCACGACGGTGAAGCGATTGCTGGATGCGGGAGCGGATGTGAATGCGGCGAACATCTTCGGGGCCACGCCCCTGATGGCGGCGGTTGCCGCTGAGGATCTGGAGATCGTCGAGCTCTTGTTGAATCGCGGTGCGGATTTGGAGGCAGCACCTGAAATGAGTCAGGGCGGATTCATCTTTGGTGGCGGGCGCACCGCTCTGATGTGGGCGGCTTTCCGAGGCGATGAACCCATGGTGAAACTGCTCTTGGATCGCGGTGCCAAGGTCGACGCCTTTACCATTGGCGGCACGGCACTCACCCAGGCGGTCTGGGCGGAACGTCGCGGCACGGCACAACTGCTCTTGGACGCGGGAGCCAACGTGAATGCGCAGGATCCCATCGGAAACTACACGCCTTTGCACTGGGCAGCTTCTACGGAGCGGTCTGATCCGGGATTGGCCAAACTGTTGATCGATCGAGGCGCTACCCCGGACATGCTGGGTGGAGATTCGGTAGATGGATTCCTGGGAGTGCCGCAATCCCCCCTGATGCTGGCGTCCAAACGCGGAGACACGCCCATTGTGAAAGCGCTTCTTGATTCTGGCGCGGGCCATTCTGAGGGAGCGGCTCCGCGAAAGAACTCTCCGGTATGGAGAACGGTGCCTGCCCTGGATGAGGCAGCGATTGCGGAAGCGGTGGCCCGAAGCATTCCGCCGTTGCAAGAGACCGCTGCCGAATCTCGGGTCAACTATATAAAGCACGTCTCCCGGCAGAACTGCGTTTCCTGTCACCAGCAATTTCTCCCGATGGGAGCCGTGGGGATGGCTAGAGAACTGGGCCTGCCTCTGGATGAGAAGGCGGCCGAAGAACAGTTGGTGCTACTCCGAGGGAACCCATCAGTGCCAAAGGACTCTGACGCTCAGGCCACATTTCATCCGGAGCCTGCCATTGACGTGGGCTACCACCTTCTGGGTTTGCATCTTGAGAAGCAGCCCGCCAATGCGACGACCGATGCCATGGCCCATTTTCTGTCCGTGATGCAGACCAAAGATGGGCGTTGGCACATGAACCTGCCGCGACCCCCAATTCAGAGCAGCGATGTGACAGCGACGGCGCTGGCGATCTTCGGGCTCCAGACCTATTCAGTTCCCGGCCGCGCCAAGGAGTTCGCCGCCCAGGTTGAACAGGGCGCGGATTGGCTGCGAAACGCCTCTGTGGAAACCAACGAGGAACGTAGCTTCCAGCTCCTCGGGTTGGCCTGGGCGGGCGTGAGCCCCGAGTGGTTCGCCGATTTGGCCGATGAGCTGCAGGACGAACAGCGGGAAGATGGGGGCTGGGCCCAGCTTCCGGGTCTCGATAGTGATGCGTATGCGACTGGCCTGACCTTGTTTGCCCTGGCCAAGGCTGCTGGCAGGACTCTGGAGGATCCGGCCATGAAGAATGGGGCGCGATTCCTGCTCGAACGGCAGGCCGCGGATGGAACCTGGCATGTCGCGCGTCGCGCGTTCCCGTTCCAACCCCCCATGGAGAGCGGCTTTCCCTATGGGGCGGATGGCTGGATCTCCGCTGCGGGTACCAGTTGGGCAGCGATGGGCCTGGCGGCTTTGCTGGATCCTGAGAATCCGCCAGCCTTGGACGGTTCCCTCAGTATCCCCGTGAAGTCTCCGGATCCAACGCCGGCACCGGTCGCAGTGGATCCAAATGCTCCGCATGATTTCGTGACGGACATCAAACCCTTGCTGGAGCGTTCTTGCCTGGCCTGTCACAGTGGAGACCGGCCCAAAGGAGGTTATCACATCGAGTCACGGGAAGGACTGCTGGGCGGAGGGAACCGTGGGGACGCCGGAATCGTGCCCGGAGATCCGGACGCCAGTCTCGTGATGGAATGTGTCACGGATGCACTCGAGGACTTTGAGATGCCCCCTCTCGGCAAACGCGAGAAATATCCAGCACTAACCCAGGCGGAAATCGCCAGCTTGAGAGCCTGGATCCAGGCCGGAGCCGAGTGGCCGGACGCCGTCGCGCTGCAAAAGCCCTGAGCGGGTTAAGAATGGCAGAGCCGGAGGATACTTACAGGATCGCAGGAATGGCGAGAAGCCCAGGAGTCGTGATCAGGCTCTAGGGGATTTCTAGATGGAGGTGTGCCCAAAGTAGACCTCGCAACCAGTGGATGTGAGGTAGTCTATTCTCCAGGCGATCATGTTCAACAAGCGTCATCTCGCCCGGCTCCTGCTGGAGCGAGGCGCCAATCCTGATCTCTCACCACAAGGCGCCCTGAGCGCTCGCGAGTATCTCGCCAATGCCGACGAGCCTATGCGCGCACTCTTCGCCCAATTTCCTCCGAGAGACGATGACCTCGAATGATTGGGATGGAGCCGTGCGATCCTGTTAAGCCTGAGCGCTTACTTGACCGTGCCAGAGAGTCCTTCCGCACGAAGCGCTGCCAGGACATCAGATGGGCTGATGTTCTTGCCGGAAACCACGAAAGTCTCCGCGTCTTTGGCAGCGTCATGGCTCTCATAACCATCGACGTTTTCCATGGCACGGGTCACGGCTTTCACACAAGATCCACAGCAGAGGTGCACGCCGTTCACTTCCACGGAATCCGCTTTCTTGTCGCTGATCTCCACGTCGGCGATCTGGAGTTCTTCCAGGTCGGAAATGCCGTAGTAACCTTTCGCGGCAAGGGCGTTCATGGCTTCCTGGATCAAGGAAGAAGAGGCCTTGGCGAAGGTCACCGTCTCTGCGTCTGTATCCACCGTGTACTTGATGTCTTTGATGTCTGCGAGAGCGTTATCGACACCACGTTTGCAGCCTCCGCAACACAGGTGAACGCCCGATAGCACGACTCCTTCCTCGGGAATCTCGAGCTCTTTGGGAGCAGTTTGCTCCTTCACAAAGGTCTGGTCGGGTTCACTCAACTTGGCGAGCGGGACATTGACCGTCGTGCCGTTGGATCGGCGGATCACGACGTTGTCGCCGTCCACTTTGACAAAGTCACCTTCGAGGGTGCGGTCCGATCCCGCTTCACTCCAGGTGCGGGCTTGAACGAGGGCGGTCATGGAGACAGCCAAAAGAGTTACCACAATGGTAGCAGCGGTTTTCATATGGGATCATGCATAGGTGGGCCGGAGATAGGGGTCAAGCTCGAAGATTGCCCGGGCCGAATCCCCAGTAGACCAGCTGAAGGTCAATGACTTCATCAGCCTTGATGAGGGCCACCCGACCGGGCACCTCCGGTTCTTCGCGTCAATCTTCCTGAGGTCCTGCTAGACGGTGGATCCTCAAAAAGGACGGTAGAAAAGGATTGAGTTGTAAGGTCGCGCTGTTGGAGGATCCAATCGAATGCAGTCCCCTAACCTCTGTTCAGATGACCCGACTTGTCCTATCCCTCCTGTTTGTGCCCTGCCTGATGTTTGCTGAATTGGATGAACGGGAGGTGGATGAGAAGACGGTCGAACTCACCTTCGCCTCTGTGGACGAGGCGCGAGACTGGAGTCTGGCCAGTCTCAGCTTTCCCGAGTGGCTGGAGTCCGTGGCGATTGATGACTGGGAGTTGCTCCATAAATCCGAGACACCGGAGTTCTACTTCGCTGTCTTTCGCGCGGACGACCACTTGATCCAGTGTGCCACGGACCGGACGGACACCATTGTCTCATCTGCGATTGGCGTGGAGGCCAAGGATGGCTCTGAGGTGGTAATTCCGCCATCCAAATGGGTTACGCTGAAACACAGTCTGGAATATCCGAATGGGAAGCTCGCTCTCCGTTCCAGGCATCACGCCTTCCAAATCGACGATTCCTTTGAGGGAACCTTGGTGATCCGTCACTCCTTCAATACAGAGTCAAAGAAGGACCAAGTCGTCTTTGAGCAGGAAGTTACCTGGAAGCAGTCAGCCGAATAGATGCTCACGGAGATCTTCCTCGTTGGACATTTGGGAGAACTCCCTATGCTTAGCCGATATGAAGCCCCTGCGTTTGTTCCTTCTCACGTTCGGCCTGTTGGCAGCGGGCACCCTGTCTGCCGCCGATCATCCCTGGAATCTGGATACCCTTTTCCAGTCGCCCGATTACGGTTGGCTACCTGAAGGTGAAGACAAGGCCGTGCGATCCTTAATCTATTCCGGCGAGCCCATCGATGGCCAGCCGACCGAGGTATTCGCTTTCTACGCCTCACCGCTGACGATCGGCGAAGCCAAGGTGGAGGATGGTCCCTTTCCGGCAGTGGTGCTCATCCATGGTGGAGGCGGCACGGCCTTTGCCGAATGGGTCCATCTGTGGGCGAAACGCGGCTATGCGGCCATCGCGATGGATCTGTCCGGATCCCGCCCACCAGCTCCTGTGTTTGATGAGCAGGGCAACTTCGTCTCCCACGACATGGGAAAGGAAAAGCGGACCAAACTGGAGAAAGGCGGTCTGGACCATGGAGCGAGTCAGAAGTTCGAGAGCATCGGTGGCTCGATTGATGACGACTGGCCTTATCATGCGGTCGCGAGTGTGATCCGGGCGCATTCCCTGATCCGCAGCCTGCCGGAGGTGGATGCGGAACGCACGGCGGTGACGGGCATCAGCTGGGGCGGCTACACCACTTGCCTGGTGGCCTCAACAGATGATCGTTTCAAGGCGGCTGTCCCGGTCTATGGCTGTGGATTTCTCGCCGATGGCGATTCCGTGCAGCGGAAGATGATCGACGGATTGGGAGACCGTCGCCAGGCCTGGATCGATACCTGGGATCCTTCCAGTCACCTGGGTCGCTGCACCATTCCGACCCTCTGGGTCAATGGTACGAACGACATTCACTATCCGCTGGATAGCTATGCCAAATCCTATAGCCTCGTGAGAGGCCCGCGATTCATCCGGATCGAACCCATGATGCGCCACGGCCATCCTCCTGGCTGGGCCCCGATCGAGATTGGCCTCTTCATTGATAGCTACTGCAAGGGCGGCGAACCCCTGCCGAAAGTCGGCGAGCCAACGCTAGCTGATGACGGCACGGTCACGGTGAGTGTGGAATCACCGGTGCCGATTACAGCGGCCACGCTTCAATACACGACTGACGAAGGGCTCCGCTCAGATCGCAAGTGGCAGGCCATCGAGGCGACAGTTTCCGGGAACACGATCACCGCCGGGCCTTTGCCAACTGAGGCGAACACCTGGTTTGTGTTTCTGACCGATGAGCGTGGGGCCAAGGTGAGTTCAGAGGTGCAGTTTCGGTGAAGAGGTTCCTATCAGTTGCCGCTAACCTCACTTCGCCTCCATCACGCGCATCGTCTCCACGGTCACCACGCTGCCGTGACTGGGGCCGATGCCGAGCTGAGTCCGCAGGCGGGAGAAATTGCCACCACGGCGAGCGCGCTCCATTCCATTGACGCGGATGATGCAGACCGTCTCGGTGATCTCAATTTCGAAGTCGTGGAGCTGGTTCTCTGGAACGTGGCCGAATCCTGGAAATCCTTGGGCAGCCTTGCCGGTATTGGGATCACTCAGACGGAGTTCGGCCTTCTGGACTTCCCAGTTGAAGATCGCCAGGGAGCCGTGCTCCGTGTAGAAGCGAATGTTGGTGCTATTCGTGCCAACCCGGGCCGCCAAACGGAAGGGCGTGGAAAAGGAGCGGTCCGTCAGGAAATGGGATCCGATGGTATTGCTGGTGAGTTGAAGTCCCTTCTCGGTTTCTTCAACCTGACAGTCTTTCACGATGCGGATGTTTCTGCGTTTCTCGAGTTCCCAAGCGATTTGTTCGTTGTCTTTGGGCTCGAGGACATTGGCGAGTTCCGTGGCAGAGCGAGATAGACGCACTCGCTCAAGTTCTGCCTTGTATTTCAGGGCGAGATCAAGGTTACCGCTCTTCGTCGTCTCAGCGATCTTCTCTTGCAGATGCTCAAGATAGAGGTCGTAGACTCCATCAATCTTCGAGTTGACCCGGGCTTCGGCACTGGCCTTTTGTTTCTCGTAGATGTCGAGCAATCGCTGCAGTTTGGTGGAGGTCACCGGCGTGGGGTTGTCCGGGTCTTTTCCCTCCAGCAGTTCGCGCTGAGTGCGGATTTCAAGAATGACGCCCAGTTCACCGGCAGCCTGCGCCTCGGTTTCGAGCTTGCTGAACTGATCGAGGAGTTGTTGCCGAAGAGCCGTCAATGGTTCACGCACCTCGGCAAGCTTCGAGTCCAGGCCTTGTTGCAGGCTGGCGATCTCGGGAATGGGCGCTGTGTCAGCGTCTTCCGCCATGATCCATTCTGGAAGCGTCAGGGTCAGACCAAGCAGGATGACGAAAGGTAGCGGGCGCCTCATCATGCCGGAGTCATAATGGATTTGGCGAGTGGGCGCAATGCTTAAGGGACTGGGGGGTTGGCTGGAAGGAATCGGTCGTTTGCTCCCTTGATCGGGGCCGTTGCCCGAAAATGCTCGCAAGAAATGGCAGGTTTTGTAGTGTTTTTTAGAGGGCCGGAACATCGCGTTGGCGACGCCAACAGCGGGCCGGAAACCCCCTTCTGAAATCCCTATGTCCAAGAATGTCACTGCCTTGTCCTTTCGAAAGGGACTGGAGAAGAATCTGTTCGAGAAGATGGTGGAGTCGGCGGAAGAGACCGGCACCGCTGTGGACAACGAGAATCTTCATGGTCTGGCGGAGGAGTATTTGCTGGGGGACGCGACGACTCTGGGAGCGGTATCCTTCTACGACTTCCTGAAGAAGGAGAACGAGGGCAAGAAGGTGTTCTGGTGCAATGGATCTGCCTGTCTCTGTGCCGGCACGCAAGGGGGCTTGAAGGAGGACCTGCGCAAGTATTTCAAGGAAGAGGAGATCGGGCACATCTGTTGCCTGGGTCGTTGTCATGAGAACGGCGCTTTCCAATACGCGGGGAAGAACTACTCCGGGAAATCCAGCGAAGAGCTATCGGACTTGTTTGAGAAGAAGCACGGCGATCCCACGGATGACTATCTGGTAGGCTCCAGCCTGGAAACACCCCTTCTCACCGCACCCTTTCCCGGCGTCGAAGAATACTACGCACCCCTTCGCGAGCTCTTCGCCCAAGATCGGGACGCGGTGGCTGAGGAGTGGAAGAAGTCCGGTTTGCGAGGCCGAGGAGGCGCGGGATTCCCCATGGCCATCAAGGCGGATGGATGCCGCAAAGCAGAGGGCTCGCCCAAATACGTGGTCTGCAATGCGGACGAAGGCGATCCGGGTGCTTACATCGACAAATTCCTAATGGAGGAGCGACCGCACTCAGTCTTGTTCGGCATGATTGCCGCGGCGTGGTTTGTGGGCGCTTCCGCTGGCGTGCTCTATATCCGGGCGGAGTATCCGGACTCCATCCGCATTGTGGAGGATGCCATCAAGGAGCTGCTGGCCGCTGGCTGGCTCGGAGAGGATATCCAGGGTTCAGGCTTCTCTTTCACCCTGAAAGTGATCAAGGGAGCGGGCGCTTACATTTGCGGCGAGGAAACCGCCCTGCTGGCATCGATTGAAGGACAGCGACCCGAGGTGCGCACTCGACCCCCCTTCCCAGTTAACTACGGCCTCTATGGTAGACCGACTCTGCTCAACAATGTGGAGACCTTCGCCAATCTCCACTCGATCGTGACCCTGGGAGCGGAGCAGTATGCGACCATTGGCACGGAAGAGTCCAAGGGACCCAAGCTGATTTCCCTCGATGGACACTTCAACCGGCCCGGACTTTACGAAGTGGAAATGGGAACGCCCCTGGATGCGGTGGTGAATGTGTTGGGCGGAGGTTTTCGAGTTCCCGTGAAGGCGATCCAGGTGGGGGGTCCGCTGGGCGGTATTGTCCCGGTGCATAAGATCGGCGAGCTCAATGTATCCTTTGAGTCTTTCAAAAAGGGAGGATTTCTGCTCGGTCATGCTGGAATCGTGAGTATCCCGCAGAGTTTCCCCATGATCGAATACGTGGAGCATCTCTTCCAGTTCACGGCGGATGAGTCCTGCGGGAAGTGCTTCCCCTGCCGCCTGGGCTCGGTGCGCGGTCAGGAACTGGTCGCCAAGGCCAGGACGGATGAGGGCTTCAAGGTCGAGCCAGAGCTGATCCACGATCTGCTGGACACGATGGAGGCCACTTCTCTCTGCGCGCTGGGAGGCGGGGTTCCCCTGCCGATCAAGAACGCGCTTCACTACTTTGAAGACGAACTGAGAGCCTACTTCCAGGGAGGAACCACCCAAACCGTGGCGAAGGACTAAGGCAACAGAATCTAAGAATCTGACGCGCAGAAAAACGTTTAACGGATAGAACGATGATTCAGGCAAAGAACAGCTTCACTGGCTACATCGACGGAGAACCGCAGCAATTCCAGGAGGGCGAAACCGTTCTCAAGTTCGTGGACCGGCATCTGGGCAGAGGCCACGTGCCGACCCTTTGCGACGCACCGCAACTGGAGCCCTACGGAGCCTGCCGGGTGTGTTCGGTGGAAATCGCCATGGCGGAAGATGGACCACGGCGCGTGGTCGCCAGCTGCCATACCCCGATGATGGACGGGCTGCACATCTTCACGGAGAGCCAGAAGGTGCGTCGGCTGCGCAAGAACATCGTGGAACTGGTCCTCACGGATCACCCGCTGGATTGCCTGACCTGTGAGGTGAACGGCAACTGCGAATTGCAGACCGTGGCTGCCAAGGTGGGGATTCGCCAGGTGCGCTATCCGGAAGGCAAGAATCACCTGGATCGGCAGAAGGATCTGAGTGGTGCTTACCTGACTTCGGATCTTTCCAAGTGCATCAACTGCAGTCGTTGCGTTCGCGCTTGTGATGAGATCCAGGGGCAGTTCGTGCTCTCCATGCATGGGCGCGGGTTCGATGCCCGGATCATCAAGGGGCTCGACCAGAGCTTTGCCGAATCGGACTGTGTCAGTTGCGGAGCCTGTTCCCAGGCCTGCCCAACTTCCGCCATCTCCGACATCTTTGCCTCCAAGGCGATCGAAGCCACGGAGTCCACCCGGACGGTCTGCACCTATTGCGGGGTTGGCTGTAACCTGCAGGTGAAGACCAAGGGGAACGAGATCCTGTCTATCCAGGCGCCGGTCGATGCCGAGGTGAATCACGCGCACACCTGCCTCAAGGGTCGCTACGCCTTCAAGTTCTACAATCACCCGGATCGCCTGCGGACCCCGCTCATTCGCTACAACGGACACTTCCAGGAAGCGACCTGGGACGAGGCCTACGATTACATCGCCAAGCGTCTCACCGAGATTCGCGATGAAAATGGCCCGGACTCCATCGCCGGGATCTCATCCGCGCGCTGCACCAATGAGGAGAACTACCTCATGCAGAAGTTCATCCGTGCCGTGGTGGGAACGCACAACATCGATTGCTGCGCGCGGGTCTGTCACTCGCCGACCGCGTTCGGCATGCAGAAGTCCTTTGGGACAGGGGCCGCGACCAATTCCATCGAAGACCTGCAGTATACCAAGTGCATGCTGGTGATCGGGGCGAACCCGACGGAGGGACACCCAGTGACGGGAGCCAAGATCAAGCAACGGGCCATGAAAGGGATTCCGCTGATCGTGATCGATCCCCGCGAGATCGAGCTGGTGCCTTATGCCACGCATCACCTGCAGCTGCGCCCAGGCACGAACATCGCGATGCTCAACATGTTCGCCTATTACCTGATGGATGAAGGCTTGGTGGATGAGGAGTTCGCCAGGACGCGTTGTGAGGAATGGGACGAGTTTCAGGAGAAGCTCCGTGGTCTGGACCTCGCCGAGCTGGAATCCATCACCGGTGTGGACCGCGAGAAAGTGCGTGCCGCTGCCATCGAGTATGGCAAGGCGGAAGCGGCCATGAGCTTCCACGGCCTCGGCGTGACGGAGCACAGTCAGGGCGCCAAGACGGTCATGTACATTGCCAACCTGGCGATGATGACCGGGAACATCGGCCGGCCTGGAGTGGGTGTGAATCCCCTGCGCGGTCAGAACAACGTGCAGGGCGCGGCGGACATGGGTTGTCAGCCTCACCAGGGCGCGGGTTATCTCGCCGTAGACAATCCTGTGAACATCCAAAAGTACGAGGAGTTCTATGGCCGGCCCACTTCGACTGCCGCAGGCTTGAAGATCCCGCAGATGTTCGATGCGGCGATCGAGGGCAAACTCAAGGCGCTTTGGCTCATGGGAGAAGACGTGGTGCAGACAGACCCCAATTCCGAGCATGTGGCTGCCGCGATGAACGCTCTCGATTTCCTGGTGGTGCAGGAGATCTTCATGACGGTCACGGCCCAGTTTGCCGATGTGATTCTGCCCGCGTCCTCCTTCCTGGAAAAGAGCGGCACCTTCACCAATGGCGAACGTCGCGTCCAACGGGTGCAAGCCGCCATCGAGCCCCTGGAAGGCACCAAGCCGGACGGACAGATCATCGTCGATATCATGAACCGCATGGGCTACGAGCAGCCGAATTACACACCCGATGGCGTTCTGGAAGAGATGTCCAAGGTCATCTGGTTTTTCGAAGGCGCCACCTGGGAGAACCTCGGCGATCAGGGCAAGCAATGGCCCATTCGCGCTGGTGGTCAGGACACCAAGATCCTCCACACGGAGAAGTTCCGACGTGGTCTGGGCAAGTTCCACTTCTTCGAGTTTGAGGAATCCGCGGAACTCGTGGCGAACCAGGCCGAGTTCCCCTTCATCCTCACCACGGGCCGGATCCTGGAGCAGTACAACTGCGGCACCATGACTCGTCGCACCAACAACTCCAAGATCGTGGGCGAAGACCTCTTAGCGATCCATCCCAAGGACGCCAAGAAACTGGAGATCGAGACCGGCGACCGCGTCCGTGTCTTCTCCGCGCGAGGTGAAGTGTTCCTCAATGCCCGAGTCTCCCGCGAGGTGAAGCCCGGCATTCTCTACACGACCTTCCACTTCCCGGAATTGATGATCAACAAGCTCACCAGCAACGTCCACGACGCCGAGACGCTCTGTCCTGAATACAAGATCACGGCGGTAGATGTGGAGAAGGTGCAGCCAGGACCGGAAGCGAAGACAGCGAGCCTGATTCCGGAGGAGATTCCTGTGAAGTAGGCGTTCGATCAGGGGGCGGTTGGAAGTGGCTCAGTTTTGTGTGGCAGGCGGGGAGCCCACGCGCCTCCAGTTGCACAGCGACATCAGAATCAATTCGCAAATCGAGAGGACAAAATGAAGCCTGTCGGGGCGATCTCTCGTGACGACTCCCCTTGCTTGACCGCACTGCGAAATCCTTTCACCCTGGAAATGTGACCGCGTTTCGCCTTCTCGCTCCCTTCCACTCTATTGCCTTAATATGGTTCGGATGCACCTGTTCTTCCACCGCGCTCGCTCAAGACCAGGAGCAGTTGCAGCTGGCCAATCAATTGAACGAACTACTGGTTCAGGATTATCGGGCTGGTCAGTATGCGGAAGCGATCGAGCTGGGTGAGCGCGCCCTGGCCATTTATGAAGCGCAGCTGGGCCCCGACCATCCCTCAACCGCCAGCAGCCTGAATAATTTGGCCCAGCTCTATCAAGCCATGGGCCGCTACGAAGAAGCCGCGCTCCTTTCTTCGCGTGCCCTGACCATCTGGGAGGCGGAGCTGGGTCCCGATCATCCCTCGACAGCGGTCAGCCTGAATAATTTGGCCCAGCTCTATCAAAGCATGGGTCGCTACCAGGAAGCCGAGCCCCTGTTTGCCCGCGCTCTGGCCATCTTGGAGGAGGAACTGGGCCTCGACCATCCTGATACCGCTGTCAGCCTGAACAACCTGGCCATGCTCTATGAGTCCCTGGGCCGCAACGAGGAAGCCGAGCCCCTGTTTGCCCGTGCCTTGGCGATCCGGGAGGAGCAGCTGGGCTCCGACCATCCCGACACTGCCGGCAGCCTGAACAACCTGGCCATGCTCTATGAGTCCCTGGGCCGCTACGAGGAAGCCGAGTCCCTATATTCCCGTGCCTTGGCCATCAAGGAGGAGCAGCTGGGCCCCGACCATCCTGATACCGCTGTCAGCCTGAACAATCTGGCCTTGCTCTATGAGTCTCTGGGCCGCTACGAGGAAGTCGAGCCCCTGTTTGCCCGCGCCCTGGCGATCCGGGAGGAGCAGCTGGGCTCCGACCATCCCGATACCGCCAGCAGCCTGAACAACCTCGCCTATCTTTATCAAGCCCTAGGTCGCTACGAGGAAGCCGGTCAACTAGGAGCGAAATGCACAAGCATCAGGACCCAGAATTTGCGCCGGGTGCTCAATTATTTTACCGAGGCGGAGTGCCTGGCCTACGCAAAGAAGCGGCATCCCTACAACTTGGCGGGGCTATTGGAAGCTCCGGCCTTGGCGGCCCGTGCTCAGCTTCAGACCAAGGGCTTGGTCATGGAGGCGATGGGCTACCGGCGTCGCCTAGAGTCCGAACTGGCCGACGATCCTCAGGGCCTCGCCTTGCTGGGTGAACGCGAAAAGCTCGCACCCACGTATCAAAAGCTGTTGTTGCAAGAGGGTGAAGCGGCGGAGGCGACCCAGAAACTCAAGAAGCGCATCACGGACTTGGACAAGCAAATCAACCTCCGCCTCCAGGGAGACTCTGGTGAGGCCTTGGAGTTGGTGCCTTCCCAGGTCGAGTTGGCAGAGGTACAGGCTGGCTTGCCGGAAGGCGTTCGCCTTCTCCAGGGCTTCCGCTATCATCACAGGCTGAAGGAGAACCGTGGGTTTGAGCAACGCTATGCCTGGACGGTTGTTTGGCCCGAATCGACTAAACCCTCCTTCGTGGCACTCGGCTCGGCGGAAGAGATTGATGACGCTATCGCCACCTATCGTGCGTTCTTTGCCAGACGCCAAGATCCAAGCACCCTGCCGCAGGCTCTCAGTCGCCTCTACCAACTACTTTGGGAACCGCTGGAGAAGGCCGGAGCACTGGAAAACGTCAACACGGTGGTGATCAGTGGAGATGCCCAACTCCACTTCTTGCCTTTTGGGACTCTTATCCAGCCAGGGAGCGAGACTCCCCGCTTTCTCTGTCAGGACTACGCGATTCGCTATGTGAACTCGGGACGCGATCTGGTGAAGCAGCCCCGGGAATCCTCCACCGAGGAGACTCGCTCGGCGCTCGTGGTCGGGAACCCTTCCTCTGACTGGAAAGAGATGCTGGTGGCTTCCGTTGAGGACGAGCGCCTTTCGCGGAATCTGAATTTGGGGATGGATGAGGATACGCTAGGCATGTTCTTTGCGCCTTTGCCGGGAACCAAGTGGGAGTCGGAGTTGCTCGATGAGATGCTTTCCTCATCTGGTTACGCGGTCAAATCACTCAGCGAGAGCGACGCGACCGAATCGGCGTTGCGGGCGGCGATTGAACGACCGGACATCCTCCATTTGGCCACGCATGGTTTCTTTCTTCGCGAGCCCAAGCAGGACAGCCTTCCAGAGGAGAGGCGCGGGCTTCAGGTGCAGTTCGCCAATGCCTCATCTACCGCTTCGCCAGCCTTTGATCTACGGCGGGTTCAGGACCCCATGCTGCGCTCCGGACTCGCATTGACAGGGGCTCAGAACACGATCGACGCCTGGCAGAAACGGGAAACGCCGGATCCCGATAACGACGGGCTCTTGCTGGCGGCGGAAGCTGCGGGCCTGGATCTCCGAGGAACCAAGCTGGTGGTGATGAGCGCCTGCTCCACGGGCGAAGGCCGGGCGATGGATGGCGAGGGAGTCATGGGCTTGCGCCGGGCTCTGGCCGTGGCGGGTGCCGAGACCGTCGTGATGAGCATGTGGCCGGTGGACGATGCCGCCACGGTGGAATTCATGGAACGCTTCTACAAGCGTCACCTGCACGGCATGCATCCCGCCCAAGCCCTGGATGAAACGCGCCGCGAGTTGCTGGTGGAGCGAGTCGAGAGCGAGGGCTTATACAAAGCTATCCAGCGCTATGGCCCCTTTATCGCGACCAGTATTGGCCCCGTCGTTCCAGGCAATCCAAAGGCCACCGATCCCTCCGTCGTGGTGGCGCAGCCGGACCTCAATGTGGGCAACGGCGAGACGGAAAACATCGGCCTCAACGTCATTCTGGGTCTGACCCTGGCACTATTTGTCCTCGGAATCGTTCAGCGGTTCCAACGAGCATGAGGAGGTTGAACCATCTCTAGAGCGGTTTCAGTGGAGATGTAGCCGATGCAGCGAGGAGATTTTGGGGCTTCAGCAAGGCGTGGCGAGGGAGCAGAGCGAGCTCTGTGACCGAGCCAGAAAGCAGCTAAGACCCGAAAGATCCCGCTGTCTGTCTCTTTTGCGGCGAAGCCGCTTTTTCCTAATCCCTAACCTCTTCCATCGGCTACAGATTTACTGAAATCGCTCTAGATCTCAACCCTCTCGCAACAAGAAAAGGCCGGACGATCACTCGCCCGGCCTTCGTAAAGAGGATTCTCGCAATCCAATCGGTTAAAACCGATCAATAGCGATAGTGCTCCGGCTTGTAAGGGCCATCAGCGTTAACGCCGATATACTTGGCCTGGTCCGGAGACAACTTGGTGATCTTGGCACCAATCTTTTCCAGGTGAAGACGAGCCACTTCTTCGTCCAGATGCTTGGAGAGCAGGTAGACCTTCTTGTCGTAGCTGTCCTTGTTGTTCCAGAGGTCGATCTGGGCAAGAGTCTGGTTGGCAAAGCTGTTCGACATCACGAAGCTCGGGTGACCAGTCGCGCAACCCAGGTTGACGAGGCGGCCCTTGGCGAGCACGAAGATGGAGTTGCCATTCGGGAAGGTGTATTTGTCCACCGCCCCTTCGGACTCGGGTTTGATCGCCACTGGCGTGACCTTCGCGTTCAGCGCGTCGATCTGGATCTCATTGTCGAAGTGACCGATGTTACAGACGATCGCCTGGTCCTTCATCTTCTCCATGTGATCCAGAGTGATGATGTCCTTGTTCCCCGTGGTGGTGACATAGATGTCCGCCATGCCAAGGGTGTCTTCCACGGTCATCACGCGGAAACCTTCCATGGCGCCTTGTAGAGCGCAGATGGGGTCGATCTCGGTAATGATCACCTGAGCGCCCATGCCCTTGAGAGCCTGAGCACAGCCCTTGCCGACATCGCCATAGCCGCAAACGACGGCCACCTTACCGGCGATCATCACGTCCGTGGCGCGCTTGATCCCATCGATGAGGGACTCGCGGCAACCGTAGAGGTTGTCGAACTTGGACTTGGTCACGGAGTCGTTCACGTTGATGGCCGGGAACAGGAGGGATCCCTCGCGCATCATCTGGTCGAGACGCTTCACGCCGGTGGTGGTCTCTTCAGAAACGCCCTTCAGCTCTTTGACCATTTCATGCCAGAGAGTGGGATTCTCGGCATACTTCTCCTTGAGGAGATCCTTGATGACCTTCTCTTCGTGGCTGCCACTTGGGGTGTTGACCCAGTCGCTGCCGTTCTCCAATTCATAGCCCTTGTGGATCAGCAAGGTAGCATCCCCACCGTCGTCCACGATCAGCTGAGGGCCCTTGCCTTCTCCATGAGAGAGCGCTTCAAAGGTGCACCACCAGTATTCTTCCAGAGACTCGCCCTTCCAGGCGAAGACCGGGACTCCAGACGCGGCAATAGCAGCGGCCGCGTGATCCTGAGTGGAGAAGATATTGCAGCTGGCCCAGCGCACCGTAGCGCCCAGATCCCCAAGCGTTTCAATGAGAACCGCCGTCTGAATGGTCATGTGCAGGGATCCCGTGATCCGTACCCCTTCCAGTGGCTTTTCCTTGGCGTACTTCTCGCGAATGGCCATCAGGCCAGGCATCTCGTGCTCGGCGATCTCAATTTCCTTCCGGCCAAAATCAGCCAGACCAATGTCTTTAACTTTGTAATCCGTACTCATGTTCAGTGTGTATGTGAGGTGCGGGTTGGGTCTTGGAGCGCTTAGCTCACCGCGCTCTTGAGGTCGTCCACCTTATTGGTCTTTTCCCAGGTCAAGGCATCGACCTGGTCTTCTCTTCCGAAGTGTCCGTAGTTGGTGGTCTTGTCGTAAATCGGACGCTTCAGATCCAGTTGAGTGATGATGTCCGCCGGCTTGAAGGAGAAGACTTCCTTCACGGCTTTCTCGATGGTTTCCGGCGCTACCTTGGCGGTGCCGAAGGTGTCCACGGTCACGCTCACTGGGTGCGGGTGGCCAATGGCATAAGCCACTTGGAGCTCGCACTTGTCGGCCAGTTCAGCCGCCACGACGTTCTTGGCAACCCAGCGGCAGAAGTAAGCCGCGGAGCGGTCCACCTTGGAGGGGTCCTTCCCAGAGAAAGCACCACCACCGTGGCGGCCCATGCCACCGTAGGTATCCACAATGATCTTGCGACCGGTCAGACCACAATCCCCTTCCGGACCACCGATGATAAAGAGGCCAGTCGGGTTGATGAGAAATTCCGTCTCGGGAGTGAGCAGTTCTTCCGGCAGGACGGAACGGATCAGCTCCTTCTCGAGGATCTCGCGGATTTCCTTGGTCTTGATGTCCGCACTGTGCTGGGTGGAAACCACCACTGCCGTGATGCGCACGGGCTTGCCGTCCACGTATTCCATGGAGACCTGAGTCTTGGAGTCGGGGCGCAGCCAGGAGTGACGTCCACTCTTGCGCAGATCCGTCAGCTGACGGCCCAACTTGTGAGACCAGAGGATCGGAGCCGGCATCAAGCTCTCCGTTTCGTTCACCGCATAACCGAACATCAGGCCCTGGTCACCAGCGCCTTGTTCCGCGGTCGTCTTGTCTGCTGCCTGACCTTCATCCACACCCTGGGCGATGTCAGGGGACTGCTGCCCCAGGAAGTTCAGGAAGAAGAAGTTATCGGCGTTGAACTTGCAGTCATAATTGACATAACCAATGTCAACGATCGCCTCTTTCACTACCTCACGGTAGTCAAATTCAGCGGCCGTGGTGATCTCGCCGCCCAAGGCGACGACGTTGTCCTTGACCATGGTTTCACAAGCCACACGGCTGTTGGGATCTTGGGCAAGGCAGGCATTGAGAACGCGGTCACTGATGGTGTCACAAACCTTGTCGGGGTGACCTTCAGTGACGGATTCTGAGGAGAAGATGAATCGATTAGCCATGGTTCACGCGGTGAACATATTTACAAATCACGATATGTTGATATAATCAGCATCCAACTTCGCATGGCGTCAATCTTAAAATCTCTCCGCGGACTCGCTGATCCTACCAGGTTGCGAATCCTCTGTTTGCTCCGCCTCGAAGAGCTCTCCGTGGCTGAGTTGCAGGAGATTCTTTCCATGGGTCAGTCCCGCATTTCGACCCAGTTGGCCCAGCTCAAACAGGCGGGCCTGGTGCAGGATCGACGGTCTGGAAAGCGGGTGATTTACGGGCTGAAACCGGAAGGTCCGGAGGAGTTGAATCTGGACACGCTTCTCAAGGCGGCTGAGGAAGAGGTGGAGGAAACCTCGCAGGACCGGGCCGCATTGGACCTCGTCCTCAAGAAACGCAAAGACCTGATCCGGGCCTACTTCGACGAGCTGGCAGGCAAATTCGGCCGCAGCTATCTGCCGGGACGGACCTGGAAAGGGCTGGCGGAAACCCTGCTCAAGCTCCTCCCGCCCATGACCATTGCGGACCTCGGGGCTGGCGAAGGGACTTTCTCCCAACTCCTGGCTCAGCGAGCCAAGCAAGTCATCGCGATCGATAACTCCCAGAAGATGGTGGAATACGGCGCGGACCTGGCGCGGAAGAACGGCGTGAAGAATCTGGAATACCGGCTGGGCGATATCGAAGATCCACCGATCGATTCCAAATCCGTCGACCTCGCCTTTTTCAGTCAGGCCCTGCACCACGCCGCCCGGCCGGAACTGGCTGTCAGTGCGGCTTATAAGATGCTTGTGCCTGGAGGACGGATCGTCATTCTGGACCTGCTCAAGCATTCCTTTGAAGAAGCTAGGGACCTTTACGCGGATGTCTGGCTGGGCTTCTCCGAGGTCGAGCTGGAGAGCTATCTCAAGGATGCGGGCTTCCGGGATATCGAGATCGCCATTGTGGACCGGGAAGAAAACCACCCCTATTTCCAGACCTTGATGGGCCTGGCTACGAAGTGATCCGCCTCTTCTCGGGTTGTGAAATCAGGTAGTGCAGCGATAGTGCACCATGCTCGTTCCCCGCTGGATTCTGTGTGTCCTGTGCTCTGCGTTAGTTTGTTCCAACAGTTCTGCCGCAGATTGGAAACATATAGCCGATCGAAGCGAGCACACCCGGCCGGACTCCGTCAGCTACGTGACCAGGACCGTGGAGCGAAAGACCGATGGCAAGCAGGTGAGCCTGGAACTGGTCTTCTTCACCTCCCCAGCATTTGAGATCAAGGTCATCGATCAGGGGGACGGCGCCCTGACCAATCACCCGGGTCTGAAAGCAGCTTTTTCCCAGGCGGATTGTGTGGCCGGCACGAATGGTGGCTTCTTCCACCCCGATTACCGCCCCGCCGGCCTGATGATCACCGAAGGGAAGAAACGGATCAATCAGTTCGAAGGTGGCAGCCTGCTTTCCGGCGTTCTCTATTGCGATGCCAAAGGGATCTACCTGGTACGCAGAGCGGCCTTCAAGGATCATCCGGATATCACCGCCTTGATCCAAAGCGGGCCCTACCTGGTGGAGAACGGTGCCTCTACTCGCGGTCTCTCCACGGGGCCGGATCGGCGCCGCACCTTTATCTGCACGGATTGGAGCGGCAACTGGGCCATCGGGATTACGTCCTCCATATCGCTGGCCACCTTGGGTGATCTGCTCAGCGATTCCGATGTGATCAAGGAGTGGAAGGTGAACCGGGCTCTTAACCTGGATGGCGGTTCTTCCACGGCGCTCTACTACGAACGCGGCAGCTCTCAACTCGATGTCGTGGTGCAGAATTGGAAGCGGGTGCGAAATTTGATCGGAATTTCTCCACGATAACGGACTCTTTTCCGTCCAACCCTTTCCACGGGACCCGACAGGTGAGGTCCCACTTCGTTTTTCCGCAGCATTAGCGCGGGAGGTTTCTGTGTCTGATCGTTTTAAATATCCTCGTACGCCCCATCTCCCCTGGTCCCCTGGTGGGTCCAAGGATGACGCTTATCTGGTGGACACGTCCCACTTTGAAGAGCGGGAAATCGTCATCACCGAAAAGATGGACGGCGAAAATACCACCATGTACCGGGACGGCATTCATGCCCGGTCCATCGATAGCCGTCACCATCCCTCCCGGGATTGGGTGAAGGCCTTGCATGGACAGATCAGCAACGAGATCCCCGATGGTTGGCGACTTTGTGGCGAGAATGTGTTTGCCCAGCACTCCGTGATTTATGAGGAGCTGAAGAGTTACTTCTACCTCTTCTCCGTCTGGAACGCCGAGAACGAAGCCTTGAGTTGGGAAGAGACTCGAGAGTGGGCCGACCTCCTGGGATTGGTCCTGGTGCCTCAGATGTATCTTGGACCCTGGGACGAGCCCTATGTGCGAAGTATCCAGATCGATACCCAAATTCAGGAAGGCTACGTGGTGCGCCTCAGCGACCGGTTTGCCTACGAGGAATTTGGCAACTCGCTCGCCAAGTGGGTCCGGTCCGGCCATGTGCAGACCGATCAACACTGGATGTATGCGGAGATCATTCCCAACCAACTCGCTGCGGACGAGGAGGAACTAGAAGGAGACGCTGAGTCATGAACCTGCTGGATCAGATTGAGTCCGGGGAAGAGATTGCCCCGAAAGCCCTGCTGGAGGCGTTAACAGAACTGTTCCCGCTCATCGCGGAAATGGAGAGCACGCCTCAGGACCCGGAATGGCATGCCGAAGGGAACGTGCGCATTCATACGGAGCGAGTCATCGCGGAAACCTATGGGGTGCTCGCCCATGAAGGCGAGGATCTGGAGGGAGACGTCCGCACCGCCATGATCTTGGGCGCCGCCCTGCATGATATTGGCAAGACGCTCACCACCAGAGAGAAAGAGATCGATGGCAGAATCCGCATCGTCTCTCCTCATCACACGGAACGCGGACGCTCCTACGTGGCGCCCCGATTGGCGGAAATCGTCCCGCGACAACCGCTCTACGACCTGATCCTGGGGATCATTGGACATCACCACGCGCCCAAGAAACTGGTCGCGCGCAGCAGCGTTCCCCAATCCCGTTTCTGGCGGCTCTCCCGCGCCATCCCTCTCCGGCTCATCTACCTCTTTGAGCTGGCGGACTTGCGTGGCCGGGATGTGGCTCACGGCAATGACCAGGAGGGGTTCGATTACCTGGAGCTCTACCGGTTGGCGGCGGAGGAATCCGGGGCCTGGGAAGCTGGCGATATCTATCAGGATTGGCGTCAACGCATCGCCGAGCAGCTGAATGGCGCGGATCCCGAAGTGGTCCGCTATGTCACCGAAGCAGCGATCCATCAGTTTGAGGAAAACCAGATCTTCACTCCGGACGAAGCGATTGCCCGCACCTACGAACGGCGGGACTCCCCCCCCCATGTCCTGGTGACCTGCGCTCCAAGCGGTTCCGGCAAATCCACTTGGGTCGATCGGAATTGCCAGGGCTACGAACGGATCAGCCTGGACGAAATCCGCGAAGGTCTCGGGAAAGGCCGCGATGACCAATCTCAAAACGGCAAGGTCCTCCAAGCGGCCAAGGAACTGCTGAAAACCCATCTCCGTGCGCGGAAACGCATCGTCTGGGATGCGACCTCGATCCGGACAGATCAGCGAGCCCTGGTCCTGGACCTGGCTCGGGATTACCACGCGTCTACCCGCATTGTGGCCTTTGCCTGTCCACCCAAGGAGATCCTGCGCCGAAACCGGGACCGGAAAGCCATGATCCAGAGTAGCGTGATTGAAAAGCAACTCGACCGGCTCCAGTGGCCGGAAGTCTGGGAAGCTGGCAGCGTCGAGACGCTGTTCCCCGCTGAAGAATGAACAGCCCCTATCCAGATACGGCAGAATATCTCGCTGGTTTGCTCCGGGAAGCGGAGTTGGACCGGAAATCCCTGCGTCGCCGGATTTCGCCCTGCGAGATCGGCCATTGTCTGGGAAGCTGCTGCCATGACGGGGTTTACCTCAACGGGGACGAGGCGGCTCTCATCCAGGACCTGGCCCGAACCCGGAAAGCCCAGTTTGAAAGCTACGGATTGCAGCTGCCGGATCACCCGGTCGTGGCCAGTCCCAACTTCGCGGGAAGGCTTCCCGGGCCCAAAACGGCGACCCGTAATTTCCCGATGGGAGAGCGAGTTTCGGATTATCCTGCGCATTTTGCGGATACCAACTGCGTCTTTCAAGGAGAGGATGGACGATGTGGCTTGCAGCGACTTGCGCTGGATGAGGGTTTACACCCCTGGTATTATAAGCCGTTCACTTGCTGGATGCACCCGCTCGCCATCCTTCAACCCCCATCCCAACGCCCCATTTTGACCCTCCATTCTCCAGAGACGGATCCTCAGGCTCGTCCCGGTTACCCCGGGTTCACGACCCAGGCCCACTGCGGTCGCACGGATTCCTGCGGAGAACCGGCGTTCCAGGTCCTGCGACAGGAACTCCTCCTTTTGGGTCAAATTGGTCACCGGGATTTTATCGCGGAAATGGCCGAGTGACTCAGGTTCAATCCATCGCGCGATTTGAATCCCGGCACCTGGACTCCGCGTCCAACTATATCCTCCCCTTTTTATCCCCCCGTTATGAGACACAAAGTCCTGCCCCACCCGGTCGTGGTCCGGCCAAAGAAGACCCTGGAGTTCCTTTCCCAACAAGAGATCGAACGGATGAGCACCGCCATGCGCGGCGAGTTCAATGTGCTCTTCCATCGCTGCGCCTTGGCCGTCCTGAATATCGACAGCGAGATCTCCGATATGGCGGAACTACTGGAGTCTTACCCCGGGTTCAAGATCGAGCTCCAACCCCACACCAGCGGCATCGAGCTGGTCATCACCAATGCGCCCAAAGACGCGTTTGTGGACGGGGAAACCATCATCGAAGGGATTCGCGAGCACCTCTTCGCGGTTCTGCGAGATCTCTACAACGCAATCACCCTGCCCTCTCCGAACGAAGACAGCAGCAGTTCTCTTACGGACTACGTGTTCCAGTTCCTGCGCCGGGCGGGTGCCTTCCAGATCGATGAACGCCAGGAGCTGGTGGTGTGCTGGGGCGGGCATTCCATCGATGGTGACGAATACGATTACACCAAGAAGGTCGGTTATCAGCTCGGCTTGCGCGGTCTCGCGATCTGCACCGGTTGCGGTGCTGGCGCCATGAAAGGCCCCATGAAGGGCGCCACCATCGCCCACGCCAAGCAACGCCGGTATCACCGCAAATACACCGGGATTTCCGAGCCGGGCATCATCGCCTCGGAAGCACCCAACGCGATCGTCAACGAACTGATCGTGATGCCCGACATCGAGAAACGGCTCGAAGCCTTTGTCCGGCTGGGTCATGGTATCGTGACCTTCCCAGGTGGAGTGGGAACCGCGGAAGAGATCCTCTACCTGCTCTCCGTCTATCTGGATCCACGAAATGAGGAGCTCTATCTGCCCTGGCTCTGGACCGCTCCGGCGAGCAGTGGCGCCCGCTATTTCCGTCAGTTGGAAACCTTCCTCACTGCCGCTCTCGGCAAAGAAGTCACGAGCCACTACCAGATCATCATCGACAATCCCGCCGAAGTGGCCCGGAAGATTTCCAAAGGCGTTTATCAAGGCACCGAGTTCCGTCGCCATATCAAGGACGACTCCTTCCACTTCAACTGGTCGCTCAAGATCCACCACGAGTTGCAGGTCCCCTTCAAAGCCACGCATGAGAACATGGCAGGGCTTCGTCTTTACCGGGATCTGCCCAAGCATGAGCTTGCCATGGATATTCGCCGGGCCCTATCCGGCATCGTCTCTGGCAACGTGAAGGCTGAAGGCATTCAAGCCGTTCGCGAGCACGGCCCCTTCAAGATTCACGGCGAGCCGGAGATCCTGGAGCCGCTCGATGAACTCCTGAAGTCCTTCGCCCGGGATGGCCGGATGAAGATTGGTGTCGCGGATTATGTGCCCTGTTATGAGCTAGTGCGCGAGCGCGTCTAGGAGGTTAGTGGGACAGTGAACAGTAAACAGTTCGACAGTAGACAGTCAGGACCGACGCTGGCGAGCGAGCCGCTCGCGCTCCGACATTTCGCCTCGCAGTCATCCAACTCGCACTGTCGCACTGTCGCACTGACCCTACCGCGGCACGCGGTAGGAACTCGGCGCGCCGTTCGTGACGCCATCGCTGAAGATGAGCACTTCATAGGCTCCGGCGGGTTCGCCTAACAGGAGCATGGCTTCTGGTTTGCCGCTGAGACCGCCCAAGGTGGCGAGATAGCGGGCCCCGCCGCCGGTCCATTCGTAAACCATGGCCGTCTTGCTCCCGTCGGGGTCTGACGCACCGGTCAGGATGAGGATGCCGCGACTCGTCGTTTCCAGGGAGCGCACTCCGGTTCCGGCCCCCAGAGATAACGGATGCAGGGCGTGCGCTTCGCCACTCGCAAGTGCCGTGGACGGATCCATCGACATCAGGTAAGCCGTGCCACCATTGTTGGGACTACGGAAGCCGACGTAGAGCTTGCCGTTCCAATAGGTCAGGCCCTCGATGTTGATCCCGTTCCCCTGCAGCTTCATCTTGAAGTGCTTCCCCAGTACGGCATCGGACTTGATGGCGTTGCTGAAGGTGCCCTTGCCCACGAGCCGACCCGAGGGATCGATCCGGGTAAACTGATAGCGTTCCGGTTTGTAGGATTGGGAGTTGCGACTGATACCGTGGGAACCAGTCACGTAGAAGCTGGCGCCGTCTGT
>JBHIXE010000016.1:0-26821 GCA_041984905.1 Verrucomicrobiales bacterium
ATGGAGGAGATTCCCTACGACGAGGAGACCGATCTCGTGGCCATCACTGTAGAGATCTACACCGCAAGACGCTCCTATGAGATCGCCGCGGAATACCGCAAGCGCGGCGTGCCGGTCATCCTGGGTGGCTTTCATCCTACCCTCGCGCCAGACGAAGCCGTGGACTATGCGGACTCCATCTTCATCGGCGATGCGGAGACGGGTTGGGAAGAGGTCATCAACGATCTTCGCAAAGGGAAAGCACCGCCAGGCGCGCCGCAGATCGGCGCCGTCATGCCGCGCCGCGATCTCTTCAAAGGCAAGGGTTACCTGCCCATCACCCTCATGCAGTTCAGTCGCGGCTGCCGGTTCCCTTGCGATTTCTGCGCCATCAGCCGGTTCTTCGATCGCCAGCACTTCACTCGGCCCGCTCGGGATATCCTCCAGGAGATCGAGCAGCAGGACCGCAAGTTGGTGTTCTTCGTGGATGACAACTTCCTCTCCAATCACGAGGCCGCCAAGGCCTTCCTGCGGGAACTCATCCCGATGCGCATTCGTTGGGTTTCCCAGGCCTCGATCGATATGACTCATGATCTGGAACTCATGGATCTGCTCGCGGAGAGCGGATGTCTCGGCAACGTCATCGGCTTCGAGTCCCTGGATCCGGGCAACCTCAAGCTCATGAAGAAGGCGCCGAATCTGGTCAAGAAACACGGGCTCTGGGACTACTACCAGAAACAGGTGGAGGTCTTGCGCGACTACAACCAGCAGACCTGGGCTGCCTTCACCCTCGGCCACGATCACGACACCCAGGAATCGCTGCGCGAGCTCTATCACTTCGCCGAATCCAACAAGTTCTGTTTCGCCGCTTTCAACATCCTGATGCCCTACCCGAACACCGATTTCTATCGGCGGCTCGAAGCGGAAAACCGCCTCCTCTGGGACGGCCAATGGTGGTTGCATCCTGAATATCGCTTCAACCACTGCGCCTTTGTGCCCAAGAACATGACGCCGGACGAGCTCACCGAAGCCTGCTGGCAATGTCGCTACCAGTGGAATCGTCCTTCAACGATTTTCAAGCGGATGTGGGATTTCAAAACTCACATGAGCTCCCTCTACCGGCTGGGCGTCTACCTGAGCTACAACCCCATCTACGGCAAGGAAGCCTACAAGAAGCAAGGCATGCTCTTCGGCCTCTTCCGCGATGGGATTCGGACGCGGGAGCCGAAGACTTCGGCTGGTGCGGCGTAGCGGAGGTGGGCGGATCCAATTGGACAAGAGCCCGAACTCTCCCCTGTTCGAAAGCCTAAAGGTTTGGGCAGCTTCATGAACAAGGAGCGACGCGCGGGCGATAGAACCTCAGAGAGCGATCACCGCAGCGCTAAGAACAACGGGGGACGTACAGGAACTATCCTTTTTCCTCGGACTCCCCTGAAAAGAACTCGGTGTGCGCTTCCTCGGCCTTGCGGGTGTATTCTGCGACCAGAGTACTGTCGGGCTTCATGAAACGCATCTGGCCTGACAAAGTACCTCCGTCCTCGAGCACCACGGCGGGAGCGGTGCAATCCCCAATCACGGCCCCAGTCTTGGAGATCCGAATGATCTTCTCGCAGATGATGTCTCCCGTGATTTGACCATCCACATCGGCGCTCTCCGCCCGAATGCCGGGAAGAAACTCCAGTTTGCAAGCCTTGTGGATGATGAGGTGCTTGCAGCGCATACTGCCGACAACCCGTCCAGAAGACCGGAACAAGGCCGTGCCGGCACAGTCAATCTTGCCGGAGATGGTTCCGAACACACTGAGGTTGTTGCAGATGATCTGGCTCGCCGTAAGGGAGGCCCTGCGCTGAACGATCAGATTCCCGCGAGTCTTGATGTTCTCCCGAAGATCATCCTTGAGCACCACATCTTCCAGGCTGACATAGGCGCTGCAGCGATGGCACTGGGTGGAGGTCGCCGCCTCGCTCACTTGAAGCATGGTGCCGCAGTCGACGCAAGGCACCTCTCGCTGGCGGGGGCCCTGCTTGCGGGTCTCTCCCCCGATAGTGTTTCCCGGATCCTTGTCTTCCGTGGCGCGGTTTCGCTCCTCTTTGGAAGCGACTTGAATCGGCTTTGTGCGGACCTTCTCCGTCATCTGCGCCCCTTTGGTGGGAAGCACTTCCACCTCAGCAGGTTTGATCGCAAATGGGTCTTCGCGCTCCGCTTCCGTTTCTTTGCGGAGCGCGGGTTTGGGTAAATTGTCGGTCCGTTCGAAGGCTGGCTTCAGAACGGAACGTGTGTCATTTCCTCGGTTGGCGCCGAATAGACCTCCCAGACTCCACCTCTTGGTTCCAGAGGGAGGAGACAGTTTGAAGTGTTCCCCGCAGTTCTTGCAAAACGTGGAAACAGCAAGAACGGGTTCAAGCTGATCGCCTCCGCAATGAGGGCATTCCACCCTCATTGTGCTTTTCTGGCGATTGGTCTGGGACTTGTTCTCGGCGATAACTATGAACTAAATCGCGGTTCAGGAAGGGCTGCCAAGCGGCTTCGGAGCAGGGCTCGGGCTCATTCCACCACCGGATGGCGGGGAAGAGGGCGAAGAGGGGCTGCTAGCAGGCATCGGAGGCTTGCCAGCACCGGAGGGAGAGGCAGAAGCACTCGCAGCCGCTGCGCCCACGGTAGAAGCGCCCATAAAGGCAGCTCCTTCTTCGATGGCCAGCGTTCCGGCGCGAATGTCGCCAATCAACTCGGCGTTGGACTTCAGCTCACAACGCTCGGTCACGGTAATGTTGCCCTCGACCTTGCCAAAGACGGTCACGGACTTGGTCTTGATCTCACCTTTTACCCGGGCGTTCTCACCCACGGTCAGGTTCCCATCGGAATTCACCTCTCCTTCGATCTTTCCGTCGATGATGAGATCATGGGAGAATTTGAGATTTCCATAAATCTCAACGTCATTGGAAAGGATATTCTTACTGGCACTCATGGATGCGGGAGAGGTGGATTGTGTTTGAGGTGGTCGAGCGGGAGCGGCTTGTGGAGCCGGTGCAGGAGGCGCAACCGGTTCGGGCTCCCCCGCAGGAACCTGTGGTTTAATGGTTTTGAGAATAGACACGGCGTAAATTAACCAAGGGGATGAGTTGCTGTCAACGAGCAAACGGGGTGCCCAACCCTTGCCAACAACCCTCTCTTTGTTTGGATGTTTCTACGTGGTTTCAGGTCACTTATCTTTCACTTTTCGGCCAATTCTTCGGCCGGATAGGTCCAGATTTCGCTCAAGGTCGGGTGGTAATGCGGAATTCGTGCCAAATCCCCCGCTGTCGCCCTGAAATGCATGGCCACTACGATCTCGTGAATGAGATCCACAGCATGCGGCCCCACCACAGCGGCCCCGAGCAGCTCCTTTGTCTGCGGGTCGGCGATCAGTTTGACGAACCCGTGGGTCTCGCCCATCACCATGGACTTTCCATGGTCATCGAAGGGCTCCTTTGCAACGATATAGTCACGCCCTTGATCCCGGAGTTCATTTTCAGACAGGCCCACTACCGCAATCTCCGGGTCGGAGAAGACCCCAAACAGTTTCAGCCGGTAGTCCAGTTCCTGGGGAGGTCCGTCCGCCTTGGACAGGAAGACCGCCGCATTGTGGGCCGCGGCTTCGCCCTGCTCGATCGCCAGGTGCACGACTTCCAGAGGTCCGGAGACGTCTCCGGCAGCAAAAACTCCAGGCGCCTGAGTCATCTGTCTGGAATCGACGGCGATCAGCTTCCCTGATTCCAGGCCGACCGCTTCCAGGTTGAGGGATTCCAGAGCCGGTTTCCGCCCCAGAGCCAGGAGGATTTCCTCCGCGACCACCTGGAGCACCTTCCCTTCATGCTCGAGGAGGATGCGCTTGCCTTCGGGAGTTGCCTCAATCCGTTGCAGATGAGTTCCGCAGACTACCTGCATCCCGCGCTCCCGAAAGGCGCCTTCCACCACTTCAGACACGTCGGTGTCCTGATCGCTGAGAACATGCTTGCTGCGCTGGATGAGCGTGACCTGGCATCCCAGCGCTTCGAGATAGTGCGCCATTTCCAGGGCAATTGCACCGCCTCCCAGAACGGCGATGGATCGAGGCAGCTGCTCTAGTTCCAGAACTTCATCACTGGTGAGGTATCCCGTTTGCTTTAGGCCATCGATGGGAGGCGCGAATACGTTGGAGCCTGTTGCAATCAGCGATGTCTGAGCTCCGATCACGTAGGCCTCCCCTTCGAGAGGCTGAATCTCAATTTGCTGCCCGCTCCGATAGCGCCCCATTCCCCGGATGAGTTCGAACTTTCCGGAGTGGAGCTGATCCTGCCGATATTTCGCAAACTCGCCGATGAGTTCCCGCTTCCGGGCGATGATCTCCGGCCCATGCACCTCCAGCAGCCCGCTACGAAGGCCAAATTCCGGCGCCCGCCGGATCGTGCGGGCTCGATTGGCGGACTCAATCAGCGTCTTGCTGGGCATACAGCCGCGAAGAATGCAGAGCCCGCCTAGCGTTTCCGCTCCGTCCACTACCGCAACACTCAAGCCCAGGTCTACGGCGGTCCGGGCCGCTGCATATCCCGCGCTACCGCCCCCTAAAACTACAAAATCAAAGTTTTTCTCTGGCATGTCAGAGGATTGGTCGGCCATAGGAGCCCACCCTTGCAAACTCTGCTGAAAAGGTTTTCGGCCAGCGCCCCAAAAGGCCGCCGAAAAACTCTGAATCTTACGGGGAAAACCGGCCACCAGCGATGGCTCACTACAAAACCTCAATAATAGGTGCAAACAGTAACAATTGTGCTAAGGTCCCAGGATGAAGTTTCCGGTCGCGCGTGAGGAACTCTCCACGGTTCCTTCCCCCTTCTTCGCCAACTTCATAAGAGCCTGTAAATCAGAGGCTCACAGATCCCCGCGAAACACCCAATCCATTTATGGCTGATAACGAGTCTGTACCGAATTCCTCCGCTGATACTCAGGTCGACAAGTCCCAGACCTATGATTCCGGACAAATCGACAAATTGGAAGGGCTGGAGGCCGTCCGCAAACGTCCCGGGATGTATATCGGTGACCCGGATGAAACGGGTCTTCACCACTGCGTTTTCGAGGTTCTGGACAACTCCGTGGACGAGCACCTGGCGGGCTACTGCAAGAAGGTCGAGGTCACGATTCACGTCGATGGATCCTGCTCCATCAAGGACGATGGCCGGGGCATTCCGGTCGATATCCACCCCAAGTGGGAGATTCCAGCAGTGGAACTCGTGCTCACGAGCCTTCACGCCGGCGGTAAATTCGGCCAGGGAGCCTACAAATATTCCGGCGGTCTGCACGGGGTGGGCGCCAAGTGCGTCAACGCCCTCTCCGACTGGTTCAAAGCGGAAGTTTACCGGGACGGCAAGGTCTACTCGATTGGATTCGAACGGGGCAAGACCACCTCTCCGCTGGAAGTGATTGGAGAACTGCCGGACGCCAAGAAGACCGGCACGCTGATCACCTTCATGCCGGATCCGACGATCTTCACGATCACCACCGAATTTCAATTCGACCGGCTGGCAACTCGCCTTCGGGAACTCGCCTTCCTGAACCCCGGTATTACCATCGTGCTGAAGGATGAGCGCCCCGAGTCCTTCAAGGAAGAGACCTTCTTCTATCCGGACGGGGTGGTGCAGTTCGTGGCCCAGCTTTGCGAGAACAAGGAATTGATCCACGAGAAAGCCATCGTCCTCGGAGGACGCCGCACCGTGGAGCTCGAGTTGGAAGGAACGCTCCGCGAGGAAGAAGTCTTCGTCGACTGCGTGATCCAGTATAACGACAGCTACAACGAGAACATCCTGCCATTCGCGAACGCCATCCGGAACCCGGACGGAGGAACACACCTCACGGGTCTGCGCACGGCCATGACCCGGGCCATCAATGCCTACGCCAAGTCTTCCAAATTGCTGAAGGACAAGGATCCGCCACTCACGGGTGACGACTGCCGGGAAGGCATGGTCTGCGTGCTCAGCATCAAGCACCCGCACCCGCGCTTCAACTCCCAGACCAAGGCCAAGCTGGTCAACAATGAGGTGGAAGGCGTGGTCAACTCGGTGATCTACGAAGGCATGTCCGCCTTCTTCGAGGAGAACCCGAACGTCGCCAAGCAGATCGTCAACAAGGTCCTCAACGCGGCCCGTGCCCGGGAAGCGGCTCGCAAAGCCCGCGAAACCGTGCGGAAGTCCGCCCTGACCGGTGGCGGTCTACCCGGCAAACTGGCCGACTGCTCCGAGCGGGATCCTGCGAAGACTGAGCTCTACATTGTGGAGGGCGACTCCGCTGGTGGTTCCGCCAAGCAAGGACGGGACCGGAAAACGCAGGCGATCCTCCCGATCCGAGGCAAGCTCATCAACGTCGAGAAAGCCCGCGATGACAAAGTTTTGGCGAACAAGGAAATCCAGACCATGATCAACGCGATCGGCGCGGGTTATGGCGATGACGATTCCGATATCGCCTTCAACCTGGAGAAAGTCCGCTATCACAAGATCATCATCATGACGGATGCGGACGTGGACGGTTCTCACATCCGGACACTCCTGCTCACCTTCTTCTACCGCCAGATGACTGAGCTGGTGCGCGCGGGGTATGTCTACATCGCCCAACCGCCCCTCTACAAAGTCACCCGGAAAAAGAAGGAACAGTATGTGCAGGATGATCCTGCCTTGAACCGGATCCTCATTGACCTGGGCGCCAGCGAAGTGGTGCTGAAAAACTGCAAAGATGACAAGACCTTTGATAGTGAGGAACTGAAGGAGATTCTCGCCATGCTGGCCAAGTTGAGCCGGTTGAGCGAGGGCATCCAGCGTAATGGCGGCAACTTCGAAAGTTACCTGACCAGTGGCGAAGGGGAATCCTACCCGGCTTACATGGTCAAGGTCCGCGCCGGGAACGAAGAAGAGGTCCACTACTTTGTGGAAGAAGCCGAGCTGCGCACCTTCGCGGAAGAGAACCCAGACCTCTATCTTTTCGGCTCGGATGAATCGACCTCTGAGGGAGAGGAAGCAGAAGCGGAAGGTGAAGAACCCGTTGAGGCCGAAGCAGCAGCATCGGATGCGGAGGCAGCCCCTGCCGCAGAAGAAGCGGCAACCGCCGAGGAAACACCCGCTGCTCCGGTGGTCCATCGCCGCGCCAACCTGGTCGAAATCCACGAGAACCGCTCTATCGCACGGGTGCTCAAAGAGTTGCAGGACATCGGCCTGGACATGGAGCACTTCAGCGCTCAGGACGAGCCTCTCTTCGAAATCCTCGAAGGAGAAGGCGATCGCATGGTGCAACACCCCGTCTTCAGTGTTCCCGAGATCTTTGGGAAAGTGGTCGAGATTGGCAAGCAAGGCATCGAGATCCAGCGCTACAAGGGCCTTGGTGAGATGAATGCCAAGGAACTCTACGAAACCACCATGAATCCCGCGAACCGCAAGCTGCTCCGCGTGCAGTTGAACGAGGACAATGCGGTGGAAGCGGACAAGATGTTCAACGTCTTGATGGGTGACATCGTGGAGCCTCGCCGACAGTTTATTGAGGACAACGCCCTCAACGTGCGGAACCTGGACGTCTAAGGCGGCCTCCTCATCTAGAATTTAGCTCTACCACCGGGAACCGCCTGGATTCCGGTGGTAGATTTCCGTACCCAGAGTTAGATCACCGGGCGCAACGCCCCCTTGCCGGAGCGCGAGCGTCTCGCTCGCATCGCGTAGACTCCCGGTTGGAGTTCACGCTTCAGCGTGTCGGAAGCCCATCCGCCGCAAAGCCATTCCTATCAGATGCATTCGGACACGATTCTTCCGACACGCTGAAGCGTGAACTCCAACCTCTTGCTCCGCGGCATGACCACCTGGCGGGTCCGATCAACGCCACTCTGAAGCCGTGATCTTGCCCCCCCTTGAAGAACATCAAAACGATCAAGGAACGATAACCTCTTAGGCCCCTTCACATAGCCCTCAAGAACCATCCAAATCGACCTCCTTATCAAGCCAGAGAAGGACATCCAATAGCGAGGCTCAGAGGTTCATTAGATTACCATCATGGATAGTGGCTCAATCCTCCCCATTTTCGCCATGAAAAACTGTGCAATGTGCAGTGCTAATTCCCCGTTAAATCAGCTATCTAAGCGATCTCGGAGATATTGTCCTTCACCCCCTCAAAAAAGCCTCAAAATAAGGGCAAAAACATGCGCTCAAAACTTGCTCTTTAGGCATTCCTCGCGGAAGGTTTGCAGTCTCTCTAAGAGGGGCGAAAAGAGGCTATTTTTGGAGCGTTTATCACCTAACGATTTCACCTCATGCAACAGGGGTGGAAAGAGGCGGTGAAACCCTACCCTGCGGAACTAGCCAAATCCCTTGATAATCGGTATGCCTGACGACGATACTCCGCCACCCGCACCGCTTAGCCCCCAGGATCCGCCTGGCGATAACATCGCGCCGATCAACGTCGCGGAGGAGATGAAGAACTCCTTCCTGGACTACTCAATGTCCGTGATCGTGTCGCGAGCGTTGCCGGATGCCCGGGACGGCCTCAAACCCTCGCAGCGACGATTGCTTTACGCGATGTTTGCGGACCTGAACCTGATGCCCAACCGCAAATACCTGAAGTGCGCGCGGATCGTCGGGGACACCATGGGTAAGTATCACCCGCACGGTGACCAGGCCATCTACCCCACTTTGGTGAACATGGCGCAGCCCTGGTCCATGCGGGATCCGCTGGTGGACGGGCAAGGCAACTTCGGTTCGCCGGAAGGAGATGCTCCCGCCGCCATGCGTTACACGGAGGCGCGCCTGACCCACCTGGGTGCCGCGCTCATGACGGACATGGACAAGGACACCGTGGAGTTCGTCGAGAACTACGACGAAAGCCAACGGGAACCCACCGTCCTGCCAGCCGCCTTCCCCAACCTGCTCGTCAATGGCGGCACCGGGATTGCCGTGGGGATGGCCACCAACATTCCTCCCCACAACCTGGGCGAAGTGATCGACGGGATCTGCGCCACGATCGACAATCCGCGGATAACCATCGAGCAGTTGATGGAGCTCATCAAAGGCCCTGACTTTCCCACGGGATGCACCATTCTCGGCACGCGCGGCGTCCGCAGCTACATGCAAACCGGTCGCGGCCACATCAAGGTGCGAGGCCGGGCTACCATCGAGGAAAAGGGCAATCACGAGCAGATCATCATCACGGAGATCCCCTACTACGTGAACCGCGCCAAGCTTCACGAACGGATCGCCGAACTCGTCCATCTCAAGGTGCTGCCGGAAATCAGCGCGATCCGGGATGAATCCACCGAGGAAACGCGGCTCGTGATCGACCTGAAGCGGGACGCCCAGCCGCAGGTGGTGCTGAATAATATCTACAAGCACACCTCCCTGGAGACTTCCTTCAGCACCAACATGTTGGCGATTCACAATCGCCGGCCCAAGATGCTGAATATTCGCGATGCGATCGATTGCTACATCGAGCACCGCCGCGAAGTCATACTCCGCCGGACCCGTTACCTTCTGCGAAAGGCTGAAGACCGGGCCGAAACGCTGGAAGCCTTTTTGCTGGCTCTGGGCAACCTGGATGACTTCATCCAGATGGTGCGAGACTCCCGCAACCGGGAAGAAGCGCGAGACAAAATCCAGGCCTACACCTTCAGCCAGGAAGCCGCTGAGGAACTGGGCGTCCTGGTGCGCGGTCAGGCCAGTCTCCAGACGGAAACCGGTCGCTACGTCTTCACTGAGAAGCAGGTCAACGCCATCCTCGATCTCCGCCTCTATCAGCTCACCGCGATGGAGCAAGGCAAGATCAAGGAAAACTACGACCAGATCATCGAGGAGATCAAAGACCTCATGGACATCCTCGATCGCGAGGAACGGGTGCTCCAGATCATCAAGGACGAGCTCCTGGAGATCAAAGAGAAGCATGCTACCCCGCGCCGCACCGACTTCGGTCTGGACGAGGGCGACATGAATCTCGAAGACCTCATCCCCAACGAGGGCACGGTCATCACCATGACCCACCGCGGCTACATCAAGCGTACGCCCTACGACGAATACCGGCTGCAGAACCGGGGCGGCAAAGGGCTCAAGGGCATGGAGATGCGGGAAGCTTCCACCGCGGAAGAGGAAGAGGATTTTGTGGAACGTCTCTTTGGCGCGACCACACACGACTATCTGCTCTTCTTCACCAATACCGGCCGGGTCTTTGTGGAACGGGTCTTCTCGATCCCGGAAGGTTCTCGTACGGCAAAAGGCCGATCCATCAAGAACCTCCTCAACCTGAGGCCGGAAGAAGGCATCGCCGCCATGCTCCGCATTGTGGGTGATCCGGATGGTGACAAGGATAAGACCTTCAATCCGCTCAACCACGTCATCTTCGCGACCCGCTCCGGCATTGTGAAGAAGACCAACCTCAATGACTTCCGCAATATCCGGAAAGACGGCATCATCGCGATCCAGATTGAGGAAGGCAACGAGTTGATCGACGTCGTCCTCACCAATGGCGAAGACGAAATCGTCCTGGTGACCAATCAAGGCATGAGTCTGCGCTGTCACGAAGGCGACTTCCGCGATCAAGGCCGGGACACACGCGGGGTGACCGGGATCCGTCCCGGAGACAATGACTACGTGGTTGGTCTCGCGATTGTGCGACTGGAAGCGACCTTGCTGGTCGCCTCCGAGTTTGGGATTGGCAAGCGCACGCCGTTTGAGGATTACCGGCTGCAGAATCGCGGCGGTAAGGGCATCATCACCATGAAGTGCACCGAACGTACGGGCAAGGTCGTGAAAGCGGTTTCCGTACTGGAGGATGACGAGCTCATGCTGATGACCAGCACCGGTCAAAGCGTGCGGATCCGTGTCGCGGACGTCCGTCAGACCGGTCGGAACACCCAAGGGGTGCGCCTCATGAACCTGGCCGAAGGCGAGCTCATTCAAGACATCGCGCGGATTGCCCAAGACGTGGATGATGAGAGTGATGAGGCAGAGACTTCCGATGCGGAAGATGGAGGCGAAGGAGAAGGCGTCGCAGCCGAAGGAGGCGACACTCCCGAGACGCCATCCGAGCCATCTGAAGAATAGGCTGGAACCATTCCGACATTCCTGACAAAGTCAGGGAATGAATGCGACGGCGACGATCCTTGTGATTGTCGCCGTTATCGCTTATGCGATTTACTTCTGGAAATACCGCGTCCCAGCTACCCCTGACTCCTACGAGTTCCCTTGGCTATTTACGCACATTGTCTACTGGTCTACAGTAGCGCCAACGTTGTCTTCCGTTCTCTCTAGCCAACTTAAAGAGATCTGGATTCTCAACCTCTGCATAATTGCACCGCCATTCCTAATCCATCTATTGGATTTCTCGTTTTGGAGATTGCGCTGGCACATGAAGCGTTGCCGATCTCAAAACAGTGATAATGCGAAGAGTCAACCTATCTAGAGCATTTTAGATGGAGGTGTGCCCAACGGAAACTTTGCAACCAGTGAATGCGAGGAAGTCCATTCTCCAGGCCGGAGGCCTACAAGTTCGTTAGCCGGTGGTAAAGCGAGGCACGAGCGACACCACCGGAACCCAACCAGGCAGGACGAACCCCAAAACGGGGTTCTAGGAAGCTCCCTAAAGAAGGGTACCCTGCCTTCACGACGCTTTCCAGGGCCCCGCTGGGGACCGTCGATATTCGTCTCTTTCCGGTGGTGCCCGCTCGATGCTCTCGCTCGACCACCGGCTACCGAACTTGTAGGCCTTCGGCCTGGAGAATGGTTCTATCCGGCATAACCTCCACACTACGCCTCCCATACATGGGCACATCTCCACTAAAAATGCTCTAGGAAGTCAGGCCAGCTTGAAGGCCTTGTCCATATTGGAGGATACCTCCTTGAGTCTTTCCAGGTCTCCACCCTTCACCTCGGCGGCCAGCCAACCGTAGTAGTTGATCTCTACGAGGGCTTTGCGCACATCGGCCCAATCCAAATCCCCTTCCGTGATCTTGGTGAAGGAGCCTTTTTCCCTCGAGAACCCTTTCACATCCAACTTGATGATTCGCTTGTCCAACTGCCGGATCCAATCGCCCACCGCGCCATACTTCCAGTGGTTGCCAATATCAAACTGCATCCCAACCCAGGGCGAGTGAAACGCATCGACATACTTCACAAACTTGTCCGCGTTTTGCGTGGCATCCCCCTCATGATCGTAACAGAAGTGGTTCCAGACATTTTCGATCGCAATGGCCACACCCAGTTCCGCCGCCAGCGGCACCGCCTGGGCGATGTTCTCCACGGAACGCGGCCAGATCTCTTCTTCCGGACCGTCCTTGCCATGCCCAACTACCAGGAGCACCGTATGTCCGCCAACGGCTTTCGTATCCCGGAGCGCCTGTTTCAGGGTTTCCAGCGCTTGAGCTCGAATTGCCGGATCGGGGTCCGTGTGGCGGACCTGCCAGTGTTCCGCGCAGACGGTTCCATCGACAGGAAGGCCGGAGTCGGCGATGGCGGCATTCACCTCCGCAATGTCATATCCGGGCGCACTCAGTTCTATGCCTGCAAACCCCGCCTCTTTGGCCGCCCGAAACTTGTCCGTCAACGTGCCATCCACGTTCACCATTCCAATCTTCAGCGTCTTGAAGATACGCTTGCTGAGATCATCGGAGTCTTGGGCCCAGGCATTCTGAAACAGCGATGGCAGGGTCGCAGAAGTCAGGGCAGCGGTTTGGAGAAAGTGACGACGGGATGCAGACGAAGAGCGAGACAGATTCATGGTCATTAGGGATTTCCCCAAATTCTGTCAGGGAGGGATAGGCGAGTCAATCCCTTGGGAAATCCGAAATCCGAAATCCGAAATCCGAGATCAGAGAGCGCCGTCAGTTAGGGCGTTCGCCTTTGATTCAACAGCCACTGATACATCTCTTGGTTCCTGAAGGTGGGCACGATGATGTTTCCATGCGTGCCTTCCGGGTAGATGGTCAGCCTGGCGTTTCCCCCGGCGGCATTCACGGCATCCACCAGGTTTTGGTGCGGCTCCAATGGTACGATTTCGTCTTTGGCACCGTGAAAGGCCCAGATCGGCAGGTCGGAGAGCCGGGAGGCAATGTTCGTACCGGCATAGCCGCAGACCGGAACGAGACCCGCAAAGCGGTCAGGATCTGCCGCGGCCAGGTACCAGGCCCCTCCTCCTCCCAGGCTGACGCCCGCCAGGTAAACTCGATTGGGGTCGACGTTGTATCTCTTGGTGACCTCATCCACCAGTTTCACCAGAGATCCCGAGGGCCAGGAACCATCTGGCAATTGCGGAGACACGGTGACGAAGGGAAAGTCCGTGCGCCGGTCGAGAAAGCTGGGAGGCCCATAACGCTTGAGCTTCTGGAGATCTCTCCCCCGCAAACTGCGGCCATGAAGATAAAACAAGAGCGGCCACGGCTTCCCGGCCTCCTGTTCGTAACCCTTCGGCAGATAGAGAAGATAGCGCCACGACTCTTCTTTGGCATCACCCGTACTATTTGTCCAAGTCGATTCGGCAACGACCTGATGCTGACCGGGCTTAAGGGGTGGATCTTTCCGTGGGGTTGGTGTCGGTGACTTGGGACCCGCCGGATTGAATTTGGGCGTGTCAGGAGGAGAGGCATCCACCACGAGGATCTCCTCCGAGACAGTCACCTTCTCTTCAGGTGCTGTGCTCGTGAGGTCAATCTCGGCTGCTGGCTCCAGACCATGACTGGTGAAGCAGCGCAGCAGACAGAATGGGAGGATGAGAGGGAGCAGCTTCATTCGGTTCGGTGCTCACCTATACAGACGAGCAGCTAGCCGACAAGCCGGTCCATCGCTTGCCGGACGATTTGTTAATCGACCTTGCTGACCAGAATGGAAGTTTCGGGAACGGTCTGAAACAACCTTCGGTATTGCGTTAGACGATCTCCGATTCTCTGTCGCCACACGCGGTAACATGAGGGCGTCGATTCTCGGCGCATGAGACGGATCACGTCGTATTCAGAGAGTCCGGTCTTTTCTTCAATCTCTTCAAACGTGACGTGGTCAGCCCACGCCATTCCAATGATGAGGTCTATTTCTTGCTGACTAAGCTCGGGGAGAGCATTCATGGGGGGGTTCACCTTTCTCGTGGTGTTTCTATAGGGTGTTACGGCCAACCTGGGGTAGTGGTTGAGCCGATTCCTCTATCTCTTTTAGACGCAAGAAAGGGAGGCACCCTTCAAGAAATTCCCTAGATGCGGGCACGGCGGTTCTCTACGCCACTAGGACGCAATCTCCACCCACAAGGAGAACAGATCTTAGAATGCTCGTAAGCTCTTCCCGCGGGCCTCATTAACCACGGGAAGAGCAACACGAAGAAGCACGGAAGATTATCTCTTCCGCCACTATAATCCTCCAAGGTTCGGGCAGTTGCCGCGCAGCAATTGGGGCAGGTAACGCAGATTTTGGCGCGTGATTCACTTGCCGATCAACCGAACAGCGAAGCAATCGGCCGGCCCTGGTCTGTCATGGGAACGGGCCGGTCCTCATCATAGAGGTTGCGGCTGGGATCGATCTGCATGGCGGCCAGCGCGGTGGCAAAGAAGTCCGGCACGCCTACCGGATCCTGCAGGATCTTCATGCCCAGGTCATCGGACACCCCATAGGCTCCGCAGTGCTGGAGTCCTCCCCCTGCCAGAACCACACTGAAACAATTGGAGTGATGCCCACGTCCACCGCCGGAATCAAACTGGGCAGGACGGCCAAACTCCGTGTTGATGATGATGAGGGTCTTGTCCAACCGTCCCCGGGCTTCCAGATCACGCATCAATGCGCTGACGGATTGGTCCAGATCCTGGATTAACAGATGCTGGTTGAGTTGACCATCCTGGTGGGTGTCCCAGCCCGTGCCATTCTGGAAGTTCATGTTGTGAGAGATCTCGATGAAGCGAACGCCCGATTCCGTGAGACGGCGTGCCAGCAGACAACGTTGACCGAACTCGGAGCCATAAGCGTTCCGCAGATCAGTCGGTTCATCCGACAGATCGAAGACCCGCATAAATTCCGGACCTGATAACCTCAGACTTTCGCCGATGGCATCATCGTAGCTCTGGTAGAGTTGATCCCCATCAAAGCGTTCCGCGCCCGACTTGCGGACCGTGTTCAAGAGCGCCTCCCGGCGGTTCTGACGCTCAGAGGTGATGAAGTCCGGACGAGACAGCCCTGAAGGACCGGCTTCCAGATCCGTGAGATACACATAGCCTGCCTGTTGCCCCAGGAATCCTGGCCCGCGGGTGATATTGGGAATGCCGATCAACACATACGCCGGCACTCGATCCGCCGCCGCGCCGCGTTCCGCAGCGATGATGGAGCCCAGGGAGGGATACTGCACGGTACCGCTCACGAGCCGTCCCGTGTGCATGCGATTGGTGGCCGCCGCGTGTTCGTCCACCGTGTTGTGATTGGTGGTGCGCAAAACCGTGACCTGCTCCATGAGACGCGCCATTCGCGGCAGGTGTTCGCAAACCTGGACGCCCGGCACGGCGGTATCGATGGCCGGGTAGTAGGAACCGGCTTTACGAGCCTTGGCATCGCCCATGGGCTTGGGGTCAAAGGTATCGATCTGGGCCATGCCTCCACCGAGCCAGATCATGATACAGTGCTCCGCCTGGCCTTTCAGGTGCAGGTTCAGCGGATTGAACGAGGATCCCAATGCGGGGGAAACAGCGGAGGCCGCTGCAGCAGTACGTAGAAAGTGACGACGGTTCATGGCTCTGGAAAACCAAGGGTTTGACCTTCTGAAGCTGAGTCATTTCCCCCGGGTTGGCAAGACGGGAAGCATCCCCTACCCACGGGAGAATTGGATATCTCGGGGTTGAAAACCATGCAAAGCCCGGAAGAATCAGGTATCTTACTGTTCAACTCGCTATTCTCCATCACTCCAGTCCCAGAACCATGGAACCTACTGCCAGTCCTCAGTCCGCCGCAGAAGCCGTGCGGAGAGCCTACGAGAGCCTCCCGGAATCGGAAAAAGTGAAGATAGCCCAAGCCGGTGCCCGTTCGGCTCAGTCGGATCAACTCTTCCGGCGCTGGTTTGAAGCGACCGGCATGAGCGCTCAGGGGTTCGACATGGAGAAGATCGCCGAGCGGAAATATCCCATGATCCGCCAACGCCTCGACCGGGCCTTGATGGATCCAGGCCACGAACCACTGCTGAAGGATCTGATTTGGGAGTATCTCTCCGGTGACGATGAAGTGGTGGAGAAGACCATGGCCTGGTTGGAAGAGAACCCCGATGAAACGGACATTTCCAACGCCCCCTTTGAGCTGAGTGCCAATCCTCAGTTTGAGCTGATCTTTGCCGCCATCCGTGGGGGTTGGCTTGAGGAACGGGAGGCAGCAGCGGTCGCTCCCGCACCGGAAGCGCCCGCTCCGGTACCTGAGCCGGAGACCACCTACGTATCCGCGCCTGAACCAGAGCCTTCTTCCCCACAACTCGAGCTGGAGCAACCAGCCGCTGAGGAGGAAAAGAAGGAAGAGCCAGCCTTTGATCCCGTTCCCGTGGATGCATCCCAGACACATGCCTCCCCGGTGGACAGCTTCAGCCCCATCGTGACGGCCCCTGGCTTCAAGGCAGAGGAAAACTCCGAACAAGCACCCGAAGCTCAGGAAACTCCCGCCGCGGAATCCAAGGAACCTGCTCCCGAGACCTTGGCCTTCACGCCACTGGCCCGCCAGGACCTGGAGTCGGTTGAGCAAGAGGCAGCAACCGAAGAACCCGCTCCAAAGGATCCGGTGGAAGCCTCCACCTCTGCCCCCACCGAGATTGTGGAAGCTCCCGTGGAGCAGCCTTCCGAGCCCGCTCCCGTCGCCGACGCGCCTGAAGAGAAGCCAGCGGCTGCTGAAGAGCCTGCTCCAGCGATCTCCGCGTTTCAACCCACCGAAGCGAAAGAGGAGCCGCAACCCGCTCCCGAGCCGGAACCTGAGTCCGAGTCTCAGCCAGCCCCGCATCTCAGCTTGGGACAGGTCCAACTCCCCATCACGTCGAGCGTTCGGGAACCGGAGCCTGCCCCGCAGCCTTCCACTCCTTTCCAGGTCGAGGAACCGATTCCTTTCACTCCCGCTGCGGCCAACCCAGAACCAACTCCGGCGCCAGAACCCGCTCCCGAACCTCAGCGCCCCGCCGCAGAAGTTCCCAACAGCCAGCCCATCGAGCCGTTTCGCACCACGATTTCACCCGCATCCGCGACCCCGATCTCCCATCAAGCGGCACCCGTGGCTCCGCTCGCGCTTTCGGCTCAGGTCGAGGAGCTGCAGCGTTACTGCGACCAGATGGAGGCTCAGTTGAAGTTGCTTCGCAAAGCCTCTCGCGAAGCCAATGTGGACACGGTCCGCAAGAATTCTGAGCTCGCCGAAGACGCCGCGCGCAAGGTCTGGACCGCCCTCGAAAATCTGGGTCACTACACGCCAACCTGGAAGACGCCGGAGGAATTGCAGCTCTTTGTCAATGCGCTCTCCTCAAGCTCCCATAGTTGGGGCCGTGGACTGATCGATTTCCTGCAAACCCATAAGGTGGTTCACCGGCTGGAGATGGTGCGCGACAAATGGGAAGACATCCGGCTGCAGGGCGTTGCCGAGCTGAATCGATTCATGACTCGCGCTGAATCTGCCGGCCAATATCCGGGTCCTAAAGTCGACGCCGCACAGTGGTGGAGCTGGGCCACAAATCTGGGCGACGTAGAGTTTCAGGAGGTCTATCAGTTCTGCGCTCGCGAACATCTGCCGAGCCTCATCGAGTTGCTCAGTGAGAACCCCAAATTGGAAGCCGTGCCGCGCACACAGGGTTATAGCGTGCCTCCGGTGACCAAGCCGGCCACGCCGACTTTCCCCACCTCATCGCCCCCCCAGCAAACGGCCGCGTCTCTCCAGCCAGCTCCCACACCGGCCCCTTCCAAGGCCGATGATCTGCGAGCCCGCGAGCAAAGCATCCTGGATCGTGTCGGCATCAAGCTGCCGGACAACAAGATGAACGGACACGGCTGAGGTTAGTCTGATTCTCAGACTCTCTGAGCATTTTCGATGGAGGTGTGTCTCCAAAAGAAGCTTCGCAAATAGTGAAAGCGAGGAAGTCCATTCTCCAGGCCGGAGGCCTACAAGTTCGTTAGCCGGTGGTCGAGCAAGAGCATCGAGTGGCACCACCGGAAGGAGAAGGGTATCGACGGTCCCCAGCGGGGCCCTAGAAAGCATCGTGAAGGCAGAGCTCTTTTTGGAAGTGGAAGCTTCCTAGAACCCCGTTTGGGGTTCGTCCTGCCTGTTTGGATTCCGGTGGTGTCGCTCGTGCCTCGCTTTACCACCGGCTAACGAACTTGGAGGCCTCCGGCCTGGAGAATGGTTACTTCCAGTATATCATCCCCACCGCGCCTTCGATAGCATGGGCAAATCTCCACTGAAAATGCTTTAGTAATCGGTGACTCAGTTCTTAGTTCTCAGTATCCGGTAGCTGAAAACTGAATACCGAACACTGAACCTCACGGTATCATCACCATTTCGGGTGAGTTGAGGAGAGACCACACGGCGTCTTCCATGCGTTGCCGCCAGGCATCGCGCAGGTAACGTGTCGGTGGATCGCCTTTGCGAGCCAGCTCTTCCATCTGGACCTTGATGATGTTGGCGTCTTTGGCGAAGTGATTGGACCAGGTGACATAGCGGAACCGTTGCGGCTCGGGCGGCGCGACTTGTTCGGACTCCGGAATCAGACGCTCCGCAAACCCTGGCTCTAACAAGGCCACGAACTTCTGCCGCTCGGCGGCATCCGGGTGCCGGGTCAGGAGTTGCAGGAACAGGTTGTCGACCAATTGCTCCACGCTCTCCGCGTCTACGGCAATCTCCGTAAGCCCGCTGTCGTCACTGAGCCGGGTCAACCAGGTTCCGACCATCCCGTTCGCTAGCGCGCCTGGCTGGACCAGGTTGGGTTCCTCCTCGCGCTCGGTTGTTGGCTCTGGTCTGGCATTGCGCCAGCCAAAGGCCGTCAGCAGATCCGCGATGGCCTGCACGCGAGGCAAGGCCAGACTGGGTCGGTCCCGTTCATTGGCCAGAGTCGTGAACTCCCAGGCGCGTCTCGGATGACCAAAGTTCATGAAGGTCGTCAGCGGAGCGGTGCCTTCGATATCCAGGGTCAACTGCTCGGTCCGCATCTCCTGTCCCGCAGCATGAAACGCGGTATCGACAATCTGCTCGGCGGACATGCGGCGGCGATACGGTCCCTCAAAGTAGCGATCCGATGAGGGCACATTCACCAGAGGATCGATCGCTTCCCGCTGATAAGCATCACTGCGCAGGACCATCCCGGTGAATGCCTTCAGATCATAGCCGGAACGGATCAGTTCATCGGCCAGGCTGGCGAGCAAGTCAGGGTCACTGGGCGCATTCCCTTCCCAGTCATGCACAGGATCGACGATCCCTGCGCCCATGAGCCGCGCCCAAATCCGATTCGCCACCACCTCCGCGAACCGCCGGGAACCGGTGACCTGCGCCGCCAGTTGCTCCCGCAAATCGTTGGGTTGCCCTAACAACTCTGCTGGCACCTCCGAGGCGATGGTTTCGAAGGGCCAGGAAGGCGATACCTCGGCACCGGGATCCAGAGTGACCTCGATCAGTGGCTTGCGCTGCTTGGCATCAAAGAACGCCACCGGCACGCTGCTGGTATCCGGCACCTTGATCGGCTTGCGCTCCAGCATGGCCGCCATCTGGAAAAGGTCCTGCTGTTTCCATTCATGAAAGGGCGCGTCATGACATCGCGCGCATTTCATCTCCACGCCCAGGAAGGCGGAACTGATGACGTGGGCCTTGGCCGCCATGGGCACGTCATTCTCAGAGGCGATCGCGAATCCGGCAGTTCCACCACCCCAGGTGCTGCCGCGCATGAGGATCAGCTCCGTGGCAAACCGGTCCAGCGGCTTGTTGTCCGCCAGGGCCTCTTGGATCCACCAGCGGAATGGACCGGTGTTGTTCAGCTTGGGCTTGAGCAGATTGGGATTCTCAGCCAGCACGTCTTGCCAGTAACCCACCCAGTTGTCCGCCCACCGCGGATCCGCGAGCAGCTCTGCTACAATCCGGTCCCGCTTGTCTGGACGTGAATCGCTCAAGAATGCCTGGGCCTCGGCCAGGCTGGGAGCCACGCCCACCGTGTCCAGGTAGACCCGGCGCAGGAAGGTCGCGTCATCCACAACGGGAGCCACCGCGATAGTCTTGGCCTTCTCTCCCGGCATGGCCGCACCGTCCTTGACCCATTGCGCGAGGAGTTCAACCTCCGCACTGCTCAAGCCATCTCCTTTGGGAGGCATCCGGTCGTCCCCTGCGTCCGGACCAATCAACTCGATGAGAAAGCTCTCCTCCGGTTGACCTGGTACGATTGCTGCCAAACCGGAGTCTCCGCCCTGCAAAGCCCTTGCCCGATCTTTTAAGGTCAACCCGCCCTTCTCCTTCTCTCCATGACAGCGATAGCATTGCTCTGCCAGGATGGGCTCGATCTCGTCATGAAAGAAGGCAGCCTCCGGCCCTGTGGCTCCCTCTCCAACCAAAGAATTAGCCGACTCAATCCGAGCCGCGATCAGCTCATCAATGGAGGCGGCCGCTTCGCCTTGGATGAGGTTCTTGCGAGCGTACTCATGACGGGAGTTCCAGTAGTCTTTCCTCAGTGCGACCTTGGCGCGGCGATTGCTCGCATCCAAGCCATCCATGGCAATCCGCTGATCATCGACAAAAGCCAGCCAGCCTTCATCGGTCAGTTCATAGGTATCGCCGTGGCTGACGATCTCATACATGCCGAGGGGTTCGGCGACAGAAAGAGAGGTCTCTCCAAATTCAGTGCGATATTTGGGACCACCGACGATGATCTCGTAAAGTATCTTGTGAGTGCCACCCTTCGAGGTGAACTCCACGATCCGCTCGTGATCGTTCATCCCATGAGGACGCATGCCTTCCACGGGAACCTCCGGCAAGGGATCCACCTCATGATGGGCTCCACCCCGGTTGCGCTGAGCTGGCGTGGTCTCGTAGATCTCATCATCGATCCAGAGCCGCGCCATGCCGCGTGTTCGCAGCATGAACTGGTACCGTCCGGGCTCCAACTCAACTTCGGACCAAGCCCGTACGAGCAATGTCTTGGGCCAGTCTTCGCGGATTCCCCAGTCGTCATATTGTTGAGGCAGGCGAGTGAATCCAAAGGCAGGTTGTTCCCACTCGGCTAACTGATCGACTCCACCTCGAGGAATGGAGCTGAGGGAACTGATGGGCCCAAACAACTGCACCAGGACCTTTTCTTTGGGGAGTTGGGGAGCCGCAAACGGCTGAGGCTTGTAACGGAAGCGGGACATCAGTTCCTCGCTGGAAAGCTGTCGACGATACAATGCCACTTCATCCAGCATTCCTCGAAAGGCAGAGCCGGCGCTCCCGCCCATCCCGGCACCGAGCCAGACTTCATCATCATCGACCACTGGCGCCCGCTTGGTGGCTCCGGCGTAATCCCAGGTTCCCTTGGTGAGTTCTTTTCCATCGACATAAGCCCTCACGCTCTCGGGCTCTCCAAACTTGTAAGTGATGGCCACATGGTGCCACTGGGCATCCGGAAGCACTCCCTCATTGGCTGTCCAGCGATGCCAGTCCCCTGCCCAGTCGCCATCCGGCCGGCTGCGGAACAAGAGATTGGGACAGAGCTGACCATTCTTCTCGATCAAGCGGAAGGCCCAATTCTGGTTGTTGGAAGTCGTGCCGGGATTGCCGGTCCGCCCCTTGCTCAGAATGTAGGCGTTTCCCACCATCTCGGTCGGTTTGACCCAGGCTTCGACCGTGATTGCATCCCCGTTATCGAAATCAAACTGGCTCTTGTCTCCCACGTCCTGAATGCGCAACCAACCGGGAGCATTCAGCCGAAGAGCGGAGTTCTCCTGACCAAAGTCCGGGAACTCTGGAGCCACTGCTGCGTCTTCTCCCGTCCGAACGGCTTTTCCTTCGATCAGGGCAGCATCAACGGTTTCCTCGAAGGACCAATAGGCTACCGGCTTGGATTTCTGGATCGCCTCCTGAATGGGAGCGCCCTGAAGCCAGAGAGGAACCGTCCCTCCGAGGAGGGCGAGAATCAGAATGAAACGCGGGAAGCTAGGGAGTTTCATGACAGAGCAGAGGACGAGTCCTTGGTTCTGCACCAGAACACGGCCCGGGATCAAGGTTCTTTCCCCTCTCCTCGAGCTTCGACCCGAGCGGGTCGGGATTTCCGGGAGTTCGGCAGAACGCAACGCCAGGTGCCCAGCACGATGAGTCCAGCGGCGGCCCACTGGAGAAGTGCCAGATGTTCCTCCAGGAACAACACGCCTCCAATGGCCGTCAGCACCGGCACGGCCATCTGGAATCCCGCGCCCGCTCCCACCGAGAGATGGCGGAACCCTTCCGTCATGGCGAGTTGCCCAAACGCAGCCAAAGAACCGCTGAAGAGCAAGAGCCCCAATTCTCCCGGAGTGGGCGTTTTCCAGATCCCGATCAAGACAGGCAAGACCATCACCACGCCCCAGGAGCTCTGCGCCCAGAAGATCGTGGCAGTGGATTCCGTCTGGTGCAGATGCCGGATGATCACAATGACAATTCCGCCGGCCACGGCTCCACCCAAAGCGATGAGATAGGCATACCAGGGCGCCTGAACCGCCTGCAGTCCTCCCCCTTTGGCCAGGAGAATCAACCCGGCAAAGGCCACCGCCATCCAGAGGATGCGATGGCGCGACAATGGCTCCTTCAAAAACCAAGCCGCCAAAAGGATCGACCAGATCACGAAGGTGAAGCCGATGAGCGAAGCGATCCCCGCTCCGAGAAAAGGAATCGCAACGTAGAACAACGCCGTGCCGATAACGCCGATAAATCCCCGGACCGCGAGCATCTTCCGAGTCACCACGCGGAGAGGCTTGAGAAGTCCTCTCGGGCCAAAGGCGGCGGCGGTGACCACGCCTCCCACCAGGAACCGAAACCAAAGCGTCTGCCAGACGCTGATCTGGTGATTCACGTGCAGATACTTGATCATCAACGCGTGACTGGCGAAGAAGAGCAGCGACGCGCTCATGAAGACATAGCCCCGAATCACTTTGCCATCCGGTGACACGAAGATGCGCCAGTAATTCAGAGCTCTGGCGGAAAGCGGGAGGGCAAGCACCTGAGCGGGGTCAGGTGGATCCGAGTTGGGCGGCGTGGTCGATGGATTCATGAGAGCCTTTCCGGGGCTCCCTGGACCACTACATCAGAAAAGAATGAGAATATTAGTGTCGATCTTCGGGTTCCCCTTGAGAAATAGTCAGCCAATCAGCCAAATTGCTTTCCGCGCGATCCGAATTTGGATGCGCTCCGCAAAGAGGACGAGTTTGGAGACTTGGGTGAACACGAAGGTTAATGAAATGGTGCCTGGAAATTAGCGGCTTCCGCAGAGAGTGCAACACAAAGACGTTTTCGCTCCTCTTTGCGATCCTTGCGCTCGCAGCAGGACGCGCCCAGGCGCAAGCGCCTCGCGATCCCCTGGCTCAACCTAACATTCTCATGATTCTGGCCGATGATCTCGGCTGGGGAGATTTAGGGTGTCAGGGAAATCCCCGCGTCAAGACTCCCGCTTTGGATGCTCTGGCCCGATCCGGCGCGCAACTGGAGCGCTTCTACATGAGCCCGGAATCCGCTCCAAGCCGAGCCAGCATCCTGACCGGCCGCCACTTTCTGCTCAACAGTGTGACCGCGAACAACGGTGGCGCCCAGCATTTGCACGAAGGAGAGATCACCATTGCGGAGGCGCTGAAAGACCGCGGTTATCGTACGGCGTACTTCGGAAAGTGGCAAAACGGAGCCAACTATCCCCTCAATCCCTTGGGACAGGGCTTTGATCACTTCACCGGCTACGCGCACTCCGGGCAGAGTCTGGAACCTGGCGCGATGCTCTGGCAGGACCTGAACTGCATCCAAGTGACGAAACCTGTTTCGGACTACATTACGGACGAGGCTTGCAACTTTCTGGAAACCCGCCACGAAGCTCCCTTCTTTGCCTTGGTGGCTTCTCCATTTCCAGCCGCATCGCTCAATCCGGAACCCTCCGGCAATCAGGCTGGCTCCTCTTTGGAAGACCTCCATGCCTCCCTGGGGCAATTGGACAATCAAGTGGGAAGACTAGTACGAAAGCTCACCCACCTAGGTCTGCGAGAGAACACCGTGGTCATCTTCACCTCTGATTGCGGCCCTTTGGAAATTGAGGGCCGGTTTCGTGGTCGCCTCTACGGCAGTCGGGGTAGTTTGCACGAAGGAGGTCTGCGTGTTCCCTGCCTCATTTCCTGGCCAGGCATCATCGATGAAGAATCAAGAGTGGAGGAAATCGCCCAGCACTTCGACTTATTTCCCACCATTGCCGCGATCGCTGGAGCGGTCGAGCGCTGGCCGAACCGCAACCTCAACTTCGCCTGGATTCCGGGAAAAGACCTGGATCAGGCCCGAAGTGGATTGCGCAACAGCCGGTGGCGCGCGGTCAAGGATCCCCCGTGGCGACGGGAGCTATGGGATGGGCGAGAAGAACAGTGGGAACTCTACGATATGATCGCAGATCCCTATCAGGACTACGATGTCTCAGACATCTATCCTTTCGTGCTCGCGAAACTGAAGTCCGACTATGTGCAATGGTTCCGCCACGCCATCACCTTTGGCTATCCGCATATTCCTACGCAGATTGGGCACAAAGAGTGGCCAACGGTCTGCTTACCAGCTGACAGCGCGATCCTCTCCCTCACCGAAAGTTCCTCTATCGAAAGAGAATACCTGGAAGGATGGGGTGATCCAGATTTCAACGCCCATTGGCCGCTGCACGTGGTCGATCAACTGGAGGTGGAAGTTTCTCTCGAGTATCAAGCCAGCTCACCAACCAGCATTCGCGTGCGGGTTGATGAGGAATGGCTCGAGTCTCAGCTTCCTTCCGTTGAAGTCTGGCGTGAGGTCCAACTGGGAACCCTGAATCTGGTCCCAGGGAAAATCGATGTCTTGTTACGCACCACCGGGGCTGAGCCAGGGCTCAAGGTCCGGTCCGTAAATCTGAAACGGTGTGCGCCGGTAAAGCCTTAGCTTAGTTCAGGTCCTTCAGCGGATTGTCTTCCTTGCCGGAGCCCAATGCCAGGAGCAAGTGGGTCAAGCTGGGACAATAGCGAACGATATCTTCCGCCAAATCGCGCAGTTCATCTTCCATCGCGATCGGCTCCAGGGAGTCGTCGTTGGACAGAAGGTCGCGTAGCTTCGAGTTCTGCTTATTCAGGTTCATGGCTTGTGTGGTGAGTGTTGAGTGAAGGGTGTGTCGTTTGAGTGGTGTCATGCAGTCTGGTCCGGTTTCTCTAATCGGGGCATTCGATCAAGTTCCCCGCTGTTGATCTTCTGATTGATCATGTCGCTCACAAGACGCTCAGCGGCTTCCGCCACGTTTTTCCCATAGAGACCCATGAGCGCGAGTTCCTCGAGGTAGTCTCGTACCCGTGAGGTAGTCGAGAGCGTGATTTGAACGCTCTCCACAATGTTCTTTTCCCGCGCCATAGATAAATATGGCAAAAGTATGGCATTATTATCTTGATAGAGTCAATTAGGTTTGTTTACTTTCTGCAGTCTTGGTTTTTCAACTTCCGCTGCTGTCTAATTATGGATAGTAGCAAGGAGCACAGAAATACAAGTAGAATTTATAAATTATTAAATTTTTGTTATTTCTCACGGGCGTGAAGTAGCCTCTTCCCGTAGGCCAAGTTGCTTTTCACAAATTTTAGAGTCCGTTGTGGGATGCCCTCTCCCGACAACCCTGATTCCCCTCACAAAATTGCCACCTTTGGCGCAGGCTGTTTCTGGTGCGTCGAAGCGGTTTTCCTCCGGATTCCGGGGGTTCTGGGCGTGAAATCCGGCTATATGGGCGGCGATTTGGCCAATCCGAGCTATCAACAGGTCTGTGGTGGACGCACCGGGCACGCCGAGGTGATCCAGATCACCTACGATCCGGGAAAAGTGAGCTTTGAGGAGTTGCTAAGCTGGTTCTGGCGGGCTCACGATCCCACCACGCTCAATCGGCAGGGAAATGACGTGGGCACCCAGTATCGCTCTGCGATTTTCTATCATTCCGATGAGCAGAAAGAGGCGGCGGAGAAGTCCAAAGCCGAGACGGATGCTTCCGGCCTCTATAAGAATGCCATTGTTACGGAAATCACCGAGGCTACGACCTTTTGGGAAGCGGAGGAGTATCACCAGGACTTCTTCAATCGGAATCCTCGGCAGCCTTACTGCCAGGCCCTCATCCCGCCCAAGCTCGCCAAGTTGGGCCTGGAAGAGTAGTCTGAACCCCACATGGGGCTACTGATCCCAAACATCCCGAAGCGGGATCTCTCCCTCCTTTTTCGCGAGTCCGCACTCGCGGCGCTGATCTTCGCCATCTACGGGGCGCTGCATAACCAGATCAGCTTCACGGTCAGCCCGGAATACTTCACGGACTACAAGTTCGATCAGTTTGCCTGGGCGGACCTGGGACTTCCAGATCGGGGTTTTGCCTCTGTTATTGGAGCACTCGCCGCCTGGCCGGGCGGATGCTTTGGGGTTTGGTTCCTGGGAAGATACCGCATTAGCCGTTCACCCAACGATGCCATCGCTACCGACTTGAGACGCGCAACCTGGCTAATGCTGGGTGGCTCGATCCTGGGGGCGGCAACCGGTCTTGCGATCGGATACCTGACCACGAGGGATGGAGATGCCTCAGGCTGGAAGATCTGGCGATCACTCGGTATCACGGATCTCGAAGCCTTTGCCCGCACCGGCAGCATGCACAATGGCAGCTACCTGGGAGCGATCATCGTGACGGCCCTGATCTT
>JBHIXE010000017.1:0-23314 GCA_041984905.1 Verrucomicrobiales bacterium
GGATTTCGGATTTCGGATTTCGGATTTCGGATTTCGGATTTCGGATTTCGGATTTACTCAGAATGACTCGTATCCAGAAAGAACAGGGCATGCCGAGCTTCCTCCGGAGGAATCAGTACGACGCCTTTCCGATCCATCTGCAGAGAGATGGGATCTCCGGCGGCGAGGGATTCCTCCAGGGTTTCCAGTTCGGTCCGGGCCTCGGCGTAATCCTGCCAGATGCCTTGCAGCATGCCTTGGGCACGATTGTAGAGATGAATGACGATTCTGGCTTGCATGAGGATGTCAGGGTTGGGCGGTGTTGGCAGCCATCATGGCGGCTTGAGCCTGGGCGCGTTGCTGGCGTTCGCCATCCCGCTCCTGCTCGCTCTTGACCCACTCCCGCGGAGCGCCTTGATGTCGGAAGAGATCTCGCGCCGTTTGATCCAGATCAAAGTTGTCCAGGACCTCCGGGCGCATCGCGAAGAGCCCCATGTCGGCAAAGTTCTGGAAACCTCGTAGGGCCCCGGCCTGTTGGGTGGCCTGCAGCGCGAGCGCGATCCGGCTATTGAACTGGATCTGCGGTTCTTCAATGCCCAACTCCCCGGTCAACGGGTCCGGCGTGAGGATCCGCTCGGGAATCGGTTGCGCGAACTGGCCCCGAGTCAGCATGAGCCAGAAGACGCGTCGCACCAGAGGCTGCAACAGTTCCGTGGAGAGTAGATCGAAGGTCGGCGAGAATTGATCGATCTTCTCCTGCAGCCGCGCGTTGATCTCCGTGGCGGTCATGTGTTGCCGATCGATATGGGCGAACATCTCGAACAGATCCACCATGAAGGCTTTCCGGACCCGTTCCCGCTTCTCTTGGGCGCGGATCTGGCCAATGTCATAACGTCCTTGAGTCACCCATTCGCGCGGAATCGTTTCGGGCCGGTTGGCATCGAAGACGGTGTTTCCTCCCGGGCGCAGATCTACCCGCGTGTTCATGCCATCCGGCGTGAGAATGGGCGGATTGACCTGGCGGTCCGCGAGCGCATCCATCATGGCTTCCAGGTGATTGAGCTGCTTGATATCCGGCAAGGCGGCCCAGGCCGGTGACCAGCCATAGGGCGAGTCCGAGTCCGCGATGCGTGGCCAGGTCAGGAACCGCGTCACCAGATAAGGGCAGGTATCGTAGCCGCTCTTTCGTACGATGCTCTGGCTATCCAGATGCACCCACACGGAAGCCCAGGCTTTGTCCGTCGCAAAAGGTGAACGCCGCGCCACGTCCGATCGCGGAAAGACCATGTGAACATAGGTCGCGCACTGATCCCAGGCATCCGGAGTCTTGGCGAGCTTGCGCACTTCCGGTGGCAGCATTTTTTCGCCAAATTCCGCCAAGGCATTGCGCGCGGACAAGCTGTGCTTGCACCCGACAATATTGATCCTGCCCCGGCCGTCCTCCGAACAAACGTAAGTCCCGACCTGGCGACACTTGAAGTAGAGGCCCGGCTCGGCGCCGGCCACTCCGCCCTCCTGCCAATCCACATAGATACAGCCGGTTCCGAAACCACCGCGATCCAGGTAGAGCTCGTGGATCTCCGTGTAGAAGTTGCTGTTGCCCAGGGCGATCCGCATCCGGTCGGTGCAGTCCGCAAGCCAGTCCTTCACCTCATCCTCGATGCGCTCTTCCGTGCTTGTGATGCGTGGGGAGAGCTCGAACCAGGCGGTCTCCCGCGGCGTCATCCAGGCGAGTTGCCCTCTGGCCAGAGTAAGGTTGGCGAGCACGCCCGTGGTATCATAGAGTTTCTGATGATGCTCGTCATGAGGCGTGCGAGTGTGGGATTCGATCTGGGCTTTGCGCGGCTGGATGTATTCCGCCAGCACTTGCCAGTGGCGTTCCCAGGGCGCGCGTTCCGTCTCCAGTTTGCGATAGAGATTGGTGATGTCCTGACCTGTCTTGAGCATAGAAGTGGTGGCGTTAGATGTCTTTCTCGAGCGAGGCGCGGACCTGAAGCGGCAGGACGGGCATCCCGACGCTCACGCCAAAGATTTCGTTGGGATCCTGGGTGTCGCGTCCCAGCCCCGTGACCGGGAAGTAGCTGACGCATCCGCCAAGACTCAGGCAGAGCACCAGGAGGAGAGAGGTGACTGCCTTCATCGTACGTCTTGAGCCTTTCTCAATGCGATTCCGAAGTTGCCGTCCTGTCGCCACCCGATGTAGCTCTCCAAAAGGATGCCTTTCCGTGATAGGAAGGGCCGTGGAAGGAGCACGCCTTCCGTGATGCAACAGGGGTTGTGCCGCCGCTCTGGATCCTGGGACCAGACATGGGCCGCGTCCGGTCCTCTCCGAGTGAAGTCCCGGTCCGCCACGCCAAGCACATAGTGCGTGAAGTTGTGGCCGGGATTGCGCAGGTTGAAGGTGAACTTGCGATACCACTCCGGCTTCCCCTCTTTCCAGCCCTCGTCATAGGGGCGGTCTTCATTCTTGAGCCACCAGATGGGGTTTAACTTCCTGGTGACCGGAATCTTGTGCTCCCGGCCCTGGTGATGGAAGACGCGCCGGTCTTCCGCCTGGCTAATCGCCACCCCCGCCGTCAGCATCAGCATCGTCAGCGCGATTCTGTAAATCATAGTGTATCGGTTCGTTTTCATGGTTCCTGGTTAGGTTCAGAGTGTTGCCTTCCAGGCGCAGGACCTGGAGCAGTTTCTGGGGATCGACGCCCAGCCGTTCTGCGAGCCGTTGTTCCGCCGGAAGCACGCAGTAGTTCGGTGCCACGCGATCGCTCATCCCAAGGTGGTCTTGGTGCCGGGCGCCTGATAGCCGCCGGTCTCACCCGCGATCTTGGAAGCGCGCAGGCCGCGACGCCGGTTCGCTCGCCTTCGAGTCGCGGCCCGCGACGCATCGATGGTGTAATCAAAGAACTCCGTCACCGGAGCAGGAGGCGGTGGAGGCGCAGGCACAGCCGGCAAGAGCGGCAACTCGATCTCCGGCAAGGGTTGAAGAGCTGGGGTGTCCTTGTTACTCGGCGGCCGGATGGCCTTATCGATTCGATCCGCCAGATCCTTCTGCCCTTGCAGAATCGCGTCGTTGATCTCCTGTTGAACAGAGGCGGATCCCCCACCTCTCAGTTGGGCTCGTCCGCCCCCGCCCTTGTATCGTCGCCGGTCCCTGGAGAACATGCTAGACCGGGCATCAAATCGCCGTTTTCCCATATAAGGATAATTTCGGCGATCTGGGGATAGGATTCCAATTTAGTTGGGTAAGTCGATGTGAGGCCAAAGTTCGCCTCTATTTCCCGCGCACTTCATATGGGCTTCACATTCCGGCTCCAGAAGTGAGTCATGAATCCATCCGATACCCTCTCTCTTTCGTCGCGCGATAGCTCCACCCAATGGTTCTTCCGGCAACTGGCCTGGTGGAGCGCCCTTGGCATCGTCTCTGCCGCGCCTTGCGTGTTCCTGGCTCGCAGCGTGGACTTCGACACGCCGATCGCCCACCTTGCTATGCTCTGCGGCATCTTCACGCATGTGCTGTTGCTTTCCGCCTTCACCTCGACTCCCTGGTGGAAGCGCCAGGATGATACGTTGCTTGGCAAATCCCTGCGGGTGTCTCTCTTGATCCGCGCTTCGATGGCGGGTCTGGGCGCGCTCTTCTACGCCGTAGGCCCCCACGTCCCCGGCTTCATCCCTGGAATGGAAGCAATCATGGCAATCATGGGCTTTCTCACGGTGCCGGAGATGATGAGCGGCATGATGGCCTTGGGGATGCTGAATGTGGATCTCATGAACGGCCCCACTTCCCCCGACTTTGCCCTGACCTTTGCGGCGACACTCCTGACTGGACTCCTACTGGAGGTTGCCATTCTAGCAGTCACACCGGTCATCTGGACCTGCCTCTCCGTGTGGAAGCGCAGTCGCCTGTTTCAGTCCGTGACCGCCTGAGCTCCAGCGCCTTACTTGATCCCCTTCTTCGGTCGCGGTTTCCGAGTCACTTCGTAGAGATCGAGACGACGGTCCTTGAGGTTCTGCACGCTGCCATGGTTGTGCAGTTCCTTGAGGGCCGAGAGATCGACATCCACGATGAGCGTCATTTCCGTATTCGGTGTCGCTTGAGCCTTCACCGCGTTCTCCGGAAAGGCGAAATCGCTCGGGGTGAAAACCGCACTCTGGGAATACTGGATGTCCATGTTATGGACTCGGGGCAGGTTCCCCACGGATCCCGCAATCACCACGTAGCACTCGTTCTCGATCGCTCGCGCCTGGGCGCAGATCCGCACCCGATTGAAACCATTCTGGGTATCCGTCTGAAAGGGCACGAAGAGGATCTCCATGCCGTCGTCCGCGAGGATGCGGGAGAGTTCCGGGAACTCCACGTCGTAACAGATGAGAATCCCAATCCGGCCCGCATCTGTCTCAAAGGTCTTCACGGCATTGCCGCCTCGCAAACCCCAGTAGTGCTTCTCGTCCGGAGTGGGGTGCAGCTTGTAGGCGACTTCCCAGGTGCCGTCTCTACGACAAAGATAGGAGGCGTTCTGCAGATTGCCTTCGCGATCAAAGGCTGGGAGGGAACCGCCAATGATATTGACGTTGTACTCCATGGCCAGGTTGACGAGCCGGTCCCGGATGGGCTCGGCATACTCCGCGAGGCCCTTGATCGCTTCCAGGTAGTCGCGATCGTTGAACTCGGACATGAGCGGCGCATTGAAGTATTCTGGGAGAATACAGAAGTCGCTCTCGTAATCGCTCACCGCATCCACGAAAAACTCCACCTGCTCCATGAGGGCATCCAGACCGGAGATGGGCCGCATGAGCCACTGCACCACTCCGATTCGCGCCTCTTCCTTGACGCCGCCCACGAGGACTTCCTCATCCTCATAGTAGATGTTGTTCCATTCCAGGAGCGTAGCGTAACCGCGGCTTTCCTGGTCATCCGGATCATACTTGTGCAAGACCTTGCGGACGTGGAAATCATTGGAGAGTTGGAAGGTCAGAGCCGGATCCGCAATCTCCCGGGCCATCACCTTATCGATATACTGACGCGGCGTGAGTTCCTTGGCGTAGTTGTCGTAGTTCGGGATGCGCCCGCCCGCCAGGATGGAGCGCAGGTTCAGGTTCTCGCAGAGTTCCTTGCGCGCATCGTAGAGACGTCGACCGAGTCGCAACCCGCGATAGTCCGGATGCACAAACACCTCGATGCCGTAGAGAACATCCCCATTTTCATTATGGGTGGAGAACTTCCCGTCATCCGTGATCTGCTCGAAGGTATGTCGATCACCGAACTTCTTGTAATCCACGATCAGACTGAGTGCCGTCGCCACCACTTTATCATCCATCTCGATGCAAAGCTGCCCTTCCGGAAACTTGCGAATCAGGGTCTGAATCTCCCGTCGGGTCCAGGGCTCATTGCCGGAGCCGGCATAAGCCTCTTTCATGGACTCGCGCAGGGCGGCATAGTCATCGACCTCGAGGGTGCGGAGCAGGATTTTGGGTTCGTGCTTCAAAGTAGGAAGGGATACGGGCGGAAACGCTCCGCGGACGGATTGCTTCCTTCAGATACTTCCAGCCACGCACCTTATCAAGCCAGGATCGCCCGTTGCCCGCCCTCTCCCCCGTCCTTGGGAAAGTTCGCATCCACCATCCCGAGCGAGTAGGCCTCGGCAAAGGTGCGCGCCGCATCGGCAGTGTGACTGTGCTCGTCATGCACAGGTTTGTCTCGCAGGATGGACCCGGCTTCTACGAGATGCCGCCGGTAGCTCTCCAGGTGCGCGACTCCGGAAGGCTGGTCCGTGCCATTGACCTGTCGGTCCCGGTCCGTGCGCAGATGGAACCAACTGCGAGCGAGAAGTTCCCGAAGATCGTTGATTCCGCTCCAGATATCCGCGGCTCGAGGCACCACGACCACCTGGCTCAAGCCCGCTTCCCGGAGATGCTCCACGTAACTTCGGCCACTGCCCGTACGATGTCCGGCGTCGTGAGGCAGGAAATGTCCCGCGACCGGGTAACGGCTAGCCCATTCCCGCATGACTCCGGCATAGTGACTGGGCGGCTCGTGACAGCTCTGATACCAGTCCAGCCAGAGAATGTCCCGGCCGTGAAGCTGCACGGCCCAAATGGCGGTGAAGTCACTCTGACCGATATCCCAGAAGGTCCAGACGGGATAGCGCTGCTCGATCTGGAAATCCGCGATGCGCCCCTGAGCCCGCAGATCCGCAAGCGCCTGCCCGTAGATCGCGCCATCCATCGGGGCCGCGAAGACGTCGCTCGGCACGCTGGGGTATTCCTTGAGCATGCTGTGACGATGCAGGCGGCGCTCCTGAATATACCAGGCCTGCTGGGCCGGATCCAAACGGATCCCATGGTCTCTCTCCAGCATGCTGAAATACTTGGCGCACACTTCATCCGGTTGTGGCGTGACGTTTTCGATCCGGTATTTAGAGTCGCACCACCAGGGATAGAAATGGAACTTCCAGGGGCTCTCCGGATTCATGGCCTCGCAGAGCAGGTCGTAGTGCAGCCCGCTCTTGCCATTCTCATGAGTGCTTTCGAAGACGACAAAACCCTTCTCCGCCGCCGGTAATGCGCCATCTTTCACCTGCCGGGCCTTGTCCGGAAAGATCGCCGCGGTCTTCCCAAACTCGGAGACGTGCAGGTATTGCAAGGTGCTGCCGGTATGGCTGACTCCTGCCCTGACACTGCTGCCATTGGCCCAACGAATATAGGTCTTACTATTCTCGACGCGGGGTAAGATCCGCTTCAGCGTCTCATTGAGGTCAGGGTCGACGAAGGCGCCAATGCGATCGTAAGCGAGCCGGATCTTGTCCAGCTTGAGGATGGCGTCGTCCAGAGTGTGATCGATGATTCCGGCGGCCTGATCCTTGTTGAAGAGGAGCCGGTCCAGGAAGAGGATGGCGATCAGCGTGGAGAAGCCCAGCTGACGCGCTTTGAGGATCACGTTTTTCCAGGAACACTCCTGCAGGAACTGCTCCTGAGCCGCGTTCGGCTGAAACTGAACGACGCCACCCTCCTTGGGTTTGATGGCGTAGAGATGACGGAGCCGCCAGGCTTCATCACTGAGGATCTCGGCGAGTTCCATCTAGAAGGAATCCACCTCGTCTTCATCGGGTTCCGGTGGCACGAAGCCGTCCCGGTCCATGAGATGCTCTTCCATGCACTCCAGCCGTTCCTCCACGGTATTGATGACGCTGGCCAGATACTTGAGGGTATCGGTCAGGTTATTCACGTCCTGTTCCAGGGCGCTGATGCGGTTATCGCTCATGTTTCAGGTGAGATGTTGAATGAATCGATCAAAGGGATAGACACGGAGCCGGTTGTGACGTTCCCAGCTCACGTAGTTCAGCCGAAACGGAAACTGCCGTACGGCAAGGTTCAGACTTCCTGCCAGCAGATAAATGTGCCAGCAGTTCCAGGAGGCTTGCGGGAAGGCCTGCGCGGGATCGACAATCGCCGCCGCGCAGTCCTCCCCTTGGCGATAGCAGACTGGCCGAGCCAGGTAGAAGAGTGCGGATGACTTGTGCACGATCCCATCCGGATGCGCCAAGTGACTCGCCACATCTTCCCCAAAGCTCCGCGCACAGTCCTCCCGCTCATAGACTTGCCGAGCCAGTTCTACTGGCGTCAGCCCGTTCTTGGCCGCCTGCCCCAGCGTTTCCGCTTTCATAGAGTTCCTGCCAAATCTCCTGGACCTGGATGTTCAGCCGCATGCGGTCCCGTTCGCACTCTTCGGTGCGTTTCTCCAGACTCGCGATGCGACACTCGTATTGCTCCTTGAGATTGCGGACCACGATGACCAATGCCGGGACTAACATCCCGATCATGGCGCCACCGCGGGCCAGTTCTTCCAAGGCGTGGTTCTCCATTGCTTAGTTGCGCAGTTTCAGTTTCTGAAGAGTCCGTCGGATGAGTTCCTGGAGGAACATGCCCGCCACCACCAGGGCCAGCACGGCCCCAGCATAGAAAAGCAACTCGCCCACCTGAGTGATGGGTTCGTCCATCCAGGTTTCGAAGTTCCAGTCCGGATTCTTCTCCATATAGATGACGGCATCGCCGCCGCCGAGAACCTCGTCATCCAGGGGATGCAAGGGCTCCAGGGTATCGTTTGTTTCCATGAGAAAGTGATAGGCACAGTGCAGTGCCGGATTCTTCGGTTTGGATTCAAGGCTATCGCAGACGGCACAGGGACTGTGCCTACTACAATCAACCGAGATGATCGCTGCTGATGGGCAACGCCTGGATGATCTGCCGGACGCGCTCGGGATTCACGCCGAGCCCTCCCAGCGAATCTTCCAGTTCCTGCAGAATCGCCGTGGATTGCCGCTCGGTGTAGCCCTGCATGAGGCTCACGAGACGCCGCAGGGCGTCGGGCCGCCACACGGCCAGCCCGCACCCCATCAGCGTCCACCAGAGCCGGCGATCCCGGAGGCGCTGAGGCACCCAGCCAGGGATTTCCGGATCCAGCCCCATCACCCGGCCTGTGTTGGTGCAGGTTGAGGTGCCGGGTCGGCTGGAGCACTCGGAGTGAATGCATCCACCAGTTGCCGGAGGGACTCGGCCACCGTCTCGATGGCTAGCCCCTGTTCATTGGCATTCGCGGCAACCTTTTGCTCGACCACGGCCCGGTCATCCAGGAGCGTGGAGGCTGCTTGTTCCAGGGCTTGGAGCTTGGTGAGGCCGTTGACGAGCGCGTTCGCGGTCGTGAGGAGTTGTTCGGTGACTAGCATAGTAGCTTTGGGCGCTTGTTAGCCTTCGGATTGTTCTCCTCCTCTGCTCTTGAGGACCTTCACGAGCCCTACGAATTCAAAGAGGAAGTCGTAGAGGAAACCGGCGAGTTGCACGGCTTCATCCCGCTGCAGGTCCAGAGCTTCTTCCTGAATGTTCGGTGCACCTTCGATCGCCTGAATCACGCTGCTTTGCGCGGCGAGAAAGTAGCCCAGATCTTCAAAGCTGAGCTTGTCATCCGCAAAGGCCTGGCGCACAGCGCGAGCGAGCATTTTGGCGCCTACGGCAGCCTCCGTCGTTTCCTTGATTCCCACCGTCGAGGGGTTCGGGCTAATATCCGACATCGTTGTTTGTATTGGTTCCAGTGATGGTTTCGCTTGGTCTGGCGACTCGCTGATCTCCAACGGCTTGGCAGGCATGACAGGATCGCCTGAAACCCGCTTGCGCCGCGATGAGAACAGCCCATCCAAGAGGTCTTTAAGTGCCATGTAGATAATATCGCCTGGATCCTGACCTTTGCGTAATCAAGTTGGACAAGTTTCCAGCGATTCAGTGCGACAGTGCGACAGTGCGACAGTGCGACAGTGCGACAGTGCGACAGTGCGACAGTGCGACAGTGCGACAGTGCGACAGTGCGACAGTGCGACAGTGGCGCGGAGCGCCGCAACCTTGAATAGCCGTGGTGTGACCGTCAGGGAACCCACGGACAGCGTTCCGTCGCCCTGCCAGCCACGTAGTGGCGGAACTGAATAGATCCGCACAAGAGAACTCGTCTCAATCCACCACGGCAGCGAAGCCTATCCGACTGTTCACTGTCGGACTATCGCACTGTTTACAAACCTAAAACGGCCGAGGCGGCGGCGGACCGTTTCCTCTCGGCGGGCGTCCTCCGGGACCACCAGGTCCACCCGGCCCTCCGAGCCCACCAGGAGGCAAGCCGGGTCCGCGCAGTTGCACGGGTTCGCCGCGAAGCAATCGCGGGATAACGGGCCAGTCATTGGTCAGGAAATAGGCATAGGTGCCGTCTGGGAACTCCGGCGTCACCACGAACCGGCCATTGCACTCATCCAAGTCGCCCTTCCCGGCGACGTAATCGTAATCCTGGACAAAGGCGCCGTCGTAGTCGCCATCCGGTTCCTGACCGCCAGGGCGTTGACCGGACTTCAGCTGGTAACTGGACTTCACCTCCGCAATGCTTGAGTTGGAATCCTTGGGATCGCTATATCCATAGAGCGCATAGATGGGAAAACCATCCGCCGCCCACCCCACAATGGGTGAGTGCGCGCTTGCCTTCACGCCGAGGTCAGATAGCAGCAAGGTCGGCAATCCGTGGTAATGATAGGCTCCGGTCGGCTGGACGTGGGCATGGTTCTCGTCCAGTCCCAGAGGCACGGCACCTCCGAGTGCTTCGTAGTTCCAACCAAATCCGGGATCGCCCATCCAGAACTCTGCCGCACCAGGATCAAAAGGCACGCCATTCACCGCCACTCCAATGGATCCCCGCAACTGACTGGGCTGGGCTTGCGGCTTTGGATCGGCGGGTAGTTCGTGTTGATAACGCTGAGGCGCGATTTCGTTTGGGTTATCCCGGTTTGGAAATGCTCCGACCTGATGATCCGGGATGCCATTGGACTCGATCTGCCGGGAACTTCCTCGCAGGACAACCTGCACCTCGTTCCGCCAGCGCGTGCTTTCTGATGCTGGAACCAGGCGGACTGACTGAGCCTTGGTCGCCGTGTGTCTGCGGAACTGTCCCCGTCCGGGCCCCTGCGCTAACGCGGCTACCGTGAAACCAAGGAGAATCAATGATACCATCCGGAAATAATTCGTCATGTGTGGGGAAAAAGGCTTGAGTCGGTGGAAGCGGGATGTTGTAGGTCAGTTTGAACCCGGACGGACTCCTAAAGTTTCGCGACTCGGAAAAATCAAGCATCAACTCCAGTCATGCCAGACCGCCTTCCATGTCGCAATCCGGAATGCAGCAATACCATTTTGCCAGTCACAGCAGAGCATACGGGAGGACTCTGCATGCCTTGCGTCCACGAGAAGAAGAACCGCGAATATGAAACCTATGTGGCGGAGAACCGGAGGGATGTGAACGAGTTTGAGGGGATCTCGGACTTGGTCGAGGTCCTCAAGATCGTTCACCGAGACCGGGAATATGATCCCTTGATCAACTGGATTCCACACCCCACTCCAGTCGACCAACTCTACCAGCAACTGTCGGACAGTGATCAAGCGCAACTGATGGCTTACGTGGCCGGGATCATCGGCGATGAAACCAAGGGAGATGAGGCGGAGGACATTGTTCGTTGCCTGGCAGCGTTTACCAGCGCGGACCTCACGCTTTGCCAGCGTGCCCTGATTCAGCAGAATTCCTTTTGGCCTGACATTGCGTTCGTACGAGCGACGGAAGAGACACGCGACCTCTTGATCGATCTCTTGGATACTGATGTTGGGAAAAGGGAGAGGATCGTACATTGCCTCACCAGAATTGGCGATCCAGTTGTGGTCGATCTCTTCAAGCTTTGGCTCAGCACCCCACCAGATTGGCAAGACGAACTGTTGGTCCATCCCTCTACGATTTCCAGACATGGAGGATGGGAGATACAGGCCGGTGCTCGCCAAAACTTGTACTTCGACCACTGCATCAGTCTGGTTCCTTGCGCATTGAACACCTCCCGTCAAATTTCAACGGTGGTGGAACGACCTGAACCCTGCCCCTGGTGCGAGACTCCTTTGGTGAATCTAGTAGAAATCTCTCTTCCTGATCTCCGCATCACCATCCCGGGCTTAGTCTACGTGGAGGTCGTCACCTGTGAGGTGTGCACCTGCTACACTTACATCTACGGGGAGCTAAGTGATCAGGGCCAAGGAAAGTGGGCACCCGGCAACGCTCGCCCTGAGTATCTCCCAGAACGCACGGAAGCAATCGATCCACTTGATCTACTTCCCTGAAATCAACTGGCCCTGGGGGAACAGCGATCTCCTGGATTTGCAGCAGATGCCTTCCTTCCCATCTCATTCTCGCAAATTGGAGGACTACCGACTTGGGAGCAGTATCACGAGGACTATCCCACTTGTCCTGGTTGCGACAATACCATGAAGTTTCTCGCCCAGATCAACAGCGCAGAGATTGAGGAATTTGGCGAGGGTTTCTACTACGCATTTCTCTGCCCGGACTGCCGGATCACGGCCACGACCTATCAACAGACCTAATTTCATGAAGCTCATCATCGCCGAAACGCTGGTGCTCATCCTCGTCTTCCTGGCACTTTTCGTTATTAAATTCGAGTATCTTCCCACGGGTCCGACAGGTGTCGGTAACACAGAAGCGAAATTGACCATCTCGGATTCGTGGATGGCCCCTGAAACTTCAGATCTCTACCTCTTTCATGAGGACATGTGGGTGAAGGTCCCACTTTCCAAAGTCCCTTCCAAAGCACAAACACGCGAGGAACCGCCCGACGCGAAGGCCGTATTTCATTTTACGGAATTCAAGGCCTCGCCTGTCCCAGTGACGTTAGGGGACGACGCCATCCCGATCCTGTTGCAACTGGATGTTCGTGGGGTCAGGCTCGACTCAAGAAGAGACGAGCCAGGACAACACCTATATAGCAGTGCATCAAAGGGCCCGCTGGAGGTTCCACCCCCGGCAAAATACGCCCTCTACACCGGTCCTGAGAGTCAAAGCTTTGGAAGGGGAGCAAGGAGGCGTGAATTCGCATCCTTTTTCCTACTCGCTACCGAACCTTGGCCCAATTCCGATGATGCGTTGCGGCTCTACTACGATCCGGATTATCGTTATGTGGCCTCTCTCCGTGACTATAAGACTTCGGATGGTGTCATCTTGCTTGCCATTCCCTTTTTCGTCGCGCTGGTGCTCTCGGTCTATGGATATTCCGTCCCCATGCGTCCCATTGGGCATGCGATCATCTTCTTCATCGCCTTGTTGCTGCACCTGCTAGGCTCTTTCCTCACCCTTTTTATCCACTTTCCTCTCTTTGGTGGCGCCCCGCCGCCACCGAATCCCTGGCCCGCGAGGCTCTTCTTGATCGGCGGCGGTATTCTGTTCGTTCTCTTCATGGTTCGAATATATTACGATCAGAATGGGCCGAAGGCCCGTCCACCTTCCTAGGTCGCGAAAGCCTAACCGCCCCACCTCAAACGTGTCGGAAACTTCACACGGGAACCTTTGCCCGAGATGGCAAGCGACTGGTATTTGAGGAGTATGAAACTCCCGCTCTTTCTTGCCTTGGCGCTTGCGCTCATCGGCACCAGCCAGGCGGAACTGGAATTCACCACCCCGGACAGCACGGAATTCCTGCTGCCCGATACCGGGAAAATCGTCATCAAAGGCTCCGATACTCTAGGAGCCAAGATGGTCCCCCAATTGGCGGAAGCCTTTATGGCTGCCGGTCACGACACCGCTTTCGAAATCGCGGCGGAAGGTTCCTCGACCGCCTTTTCCAATCTTTATGTGCGCTACGCGGAGATTGGTATGTCCTCTCGAAAGGTGAAGGACACCGAACTGGCCAAGTTTGCCGGAGCGGGCCTGGAACTCGTGGAAGTTCCCGTAGCGGTCGATATGATTGGCGTGTTCATCAATGCCGAGAACCCGATCACCAATCTGAGCTCCAAAGACATTGAAAGGATCTTCACCGGTGACATCACCAAGTGGAAACCGTTGGGAGGCGGGGACGGCCGAATTTCCGTTTATACCCGCAACACCTCCTCCGGCACCTACAAGACCTTTCAGGAACTGGCCATGGCCAGGCGCGACTACGGACGGGAGACGCAGAAACTGGCGGGTTGCGAATTGATCACCCAGGAAGTCGCCAGGAACCGCAGCGGGATCGGGTATGGAGGACTCGCCTACCTCACCTCAGACGGGATCACCACGCTCAAGATTGATGGAGTGGAGCCGAGCATCGAGAACGTCCACCGCTATCCCCTCTCCCGGAAGCTTTACTTCTACTACGTGCGTGGACGGCTCACTCAGACGGGTAACGCTTTCGTGGAGTGGGTGACGAAAGCCCCTCAAGCCCGTGAGATCATCGAGCAAGTGGGGTTCATCCCCCACACCGAACCGGGGGATAGCTGAGGCCCAAACTCGGAGTCCCTTGCCCGTCGTAAATGCCCCGGCGCCTTACTTCTCGCCAGCCACCTTTTCAACCTTACCACTCAGTGCGCCCAGAAGAGAACGAATGGTACAGTGGGATTCCAGCGGATGGCGCAGGGGAAAGTCCAACTGAACCGTGTAGCGGTTTCGCCGACCTTCCCGCTCCTTGTCGATCACACCTGCTTCCTCCAATTCACCCAAAATCCGGGCAACCGCCCGCTCCGTGATGCCGACGGAAACCGCCAAATCGCGAATCCGCATCATGGGCTCCTGACTGAGACACACAAGAACGTGAGAGTGATTGGTCAGGAAGGTCCAGCTGGAAGAGCCGGTTTTGCCAGGAGTTGTCATAGGGAAAATCGCACTTTCAAACCCTTTCATGCCTCGAACCGAGTCCGAAAGGTGAATTCACCTTCAATAATGGAGGTGACTGACCACAACGTCAACCTTTAGGCTAAACCTTATTCAGATAATGAAATTCCTGAATTGCTATTCCGGATCGAGGCTGGCGTTGCCGTTTTCATCGAACGAGGTCGGGAGGTAATGACTGCCGAGAAAGGCGTTCACCTCTGCCACTTCAGCGGCGATTTCTCCCGCACTCCGAGAATCCTCCTGATCCTGAATGTCCTCGAGAATCCGCAGGTATTGACGATGACTGCGCTGGAAGAGTTTCTCTGCATCCGTTCCTAGAGAATCGAGGATTGCCTGGATCTTGGTGGTGTCTCGCGTGGTGTCGTCTGACAGATAGTGCGCCCAGAGCTTACGCATGTAGTATTGCCATTTCTTGAGATTGGACCGGAAGATCTCCCCCTGGCCGGTAGCGATGATCTGCGAGAGTTGCTGCTGCTCGGTATCCGAGTCGGGTTGATAGAGTGGTGTTGGCATGAGTTTGACTTTCTAGTTTCCTACGGCGATCCAGGTCCAACCGTTGGTCGCGAGGTTGTTGTTTTGATCCACTACGTTTCCCGTAAATCCGGTTGTCGTGGGGCTGGAACAGTTCACATTTCGAATGCTGCCCCCAGCATCGGCGGTGCCCACCACGGCAAAGACCGCATTCGGGAATGTCTTGGGAAAGGTCACCGCGACACCGGACCCGGATTCGGTGCCCCATTGCAGGATCAATCCGTTGGTGAAGACCTGATAGCCGTCCGCGGTGTGATCGAAGTCCGTGCTCTGGAGGGTTGCGACGTTGATCTTGCGAAAGGCGCCGCTTGATTCTTCCCCCAGCAGCCAGTCGCCGTCCCCCGGATCGCTTTCCTCCGTGAGATCGCTCACTTTGCTATTGGTTGGGTTGGCCGTCCCGCTGGTGTTGTTCAGCAACAGGGAGAATGCCGCGAGCTGTTGTAGCTTTGCCAGGGTCACAGCGTTGTCCGCCATTTTGGCGGTGGCGACCGCTCCATCGGCGAGTTTACCCTCCGTCACGTTCAGGTTGCTGAGCTTCGCGGTGGTCACCGCGGCGCCGGCCAGCTTATCGGCGGTCACATTGCCGTCCGCGATCTTGGCCGTGGTCACGGCATTGTCCGCCAGATTGGCGGTATCAACCGCTCCGGCTGAGGCGGCGAGCGCACCAAGATTCATGCGAGCCGTGGACAGGTCCTCCAGGTCGCTCAGGTTGTTGCCTGCCAAGACCATATCAAAAACCGTCCAACTCCCCGCCACTAGATCCGTGGCCCGATGCAGATTGCTGGTGTCCAGCTGGATCCCTAACTGGCCCACCACCGTGGGCACCTCCAGAGCGCGCGCCGCGTCATCGGCCCAAATCGCGACTGCGTTGGTCTCTCCAGAAAGCACCAGGAGGGCAGCCGCCTGAGCCGCCGTGTATCCGGTCAGGCGATCATTGGCGTCAAAAGCCAGGAACTTGCTCGTGGGATCCTTGAGGTCCGCAGCCCCGATGGCCGGTGACGTTTCCCCCAGGCGCAAGGCGCGCTCCGCGATCGCCTTCACCTGCTGAATCTGGATCGTGAGCCGGTCCAGCCGCTGTTCCAGGGTTGAACTCGGCAGGGGATCGCCTTCCTCGAGTTCCGTGGTCTGCGTGTAAGGAATACTGCGATAGACCGTGATGGTGTCGCCCACGTTGGCAGCGCCACCGACCATCGTGACCGTGCCGGTGCTTCCTTCCCCTCCGCTAATGGTATAGTGAGTCGTGATACTTAGCGTAGTATCCCCCAACGTGTTTTGATCGGTCCGGATCACTACCAGGTCATCCTCATCGAAGAAGGGAAAGCTGATCGGGATCGCCTGAGTGGCGCTGGTGAGGACCACGCTGGTCTGATTGGTAGCGGTGCTGACGGCCATGTAGATAATTTACGCGGCCTCGAAAGGGGCTTCCAATTTAGTTGAGCAAGTTTCCCTGGAGCGGAAGCTGGGCAGCTTCAAGAGCGGCATGGTCTTGAAACCATTCAGCCCTCCTCTTTGAGAAACTTTAGGAGCCTTACGAACACATCGTTGCTCATTAGATCCGAATACTCTTCAGCCAGCAACATCACTTCTAGAGACTCGCCAGCGAACTGACCTACCCGATCTCTTAGACTTACAATGGCTTCTTTATCCTCCGAAGAAAAGGCCGATTATTGAAGCGCCACACCAATTGCACCTAGGGGATCCTTGACGATGCCGAACTGGTATCGAAGACCATCAGATATCTTCGCTCCTTCAAAGTCGGGCTCCCCCCAAAAATCCATCTTCTGGAATTCGGCTCCCGTGAAATCACACTCTCGGAGATTGGCCCTCTCCAGGCATACTCGCTCCATGTAACAATCGGTGAAGTTGGAGGAAGTGAGATCCGCTGAACGTAGCCAAACATCAACAAGCTTCCCTCCCGAGAAGTCAGCATGAGATAGTTTTCCATACTGAAACTCTGTTTGAGTCAGTTCCGCCTGAGCAAAACTAACTCCTCTCAGGTTCATTGTTCCCGGCCCAAACTTACCGTATCTAATGGAAGCCCCCTTAAAAGAAGCATTCTCATACGATATCTGACAGCCTCGCTCAGAAACGATACTGACGGAATGCATCCTACAATGGTTGAAACAGACGTTCTCCCCAATGCAATTGATGAACTCAGACCCAGTCAAGTCCGCCCCTTCAAATCGAAACCCTGCCAGATTGATACCATTCAACTTTAGACTGATCTTTTCCCCTGCAAGGTCGATCTGGCCGTCCTTTACCAACCGATGTTGCTCTGCAATCTCCCACAATTTCCGATCTGAATCTGCGGTCGCCAGCGCGACCCGAGCTTTGCGGGAGATCATCTGTTCAGCCTATGCTATGTTCGAGTCAGAACAAGCACCTATCCCTCCTGCCTCATGGGCAACCCCAGCGTCGGGCGAATCCGCTCCGCGAGCCGCTCCAGCTCGCTGCCTTCCGGTTGAGCTTTCCCGTCGATTTCTCCCGTGAGCTTGGCATCGGCAAGCACGGCTTGAATCCGTTTGTTCGCATCTACGCCTTCATCCCGGGCGATCTTCGCCAGAATGGCGCGACGCTCCACAAAGTTCAGGAGATCTTTGCCCAGCGAAGCCGCTCGAAAAGCCCGGATGAACTCCACAATCTCCGGTCGCTTCAGGAGCTTCCCGGCCTGAAGGCGTGCACTGCGCTCCGTTGCATCCGGCTTGATGCTCTGATACGCCACCACTGCGGACTTTCCCGAGGCATAGGCACAGGCAAACTGTGCATGAACGTCTTCCAGCTTCTCCGCCATTTCCCGTAGCCCTACGGGCATAGCCTCCAACACCTCTTTCGATCCTTGATGATATTTCTGCATTCCTGTTTTTGCTCTCTATATAATATATGGTATCTTCCTCTCCGCTTACAGGCTTAGTTGGATGATCCAAGTTCTCAGCCGGGCCCTTTTCGCCACGAAACCTGCCCCCTCCAAACTCGCTTGGATTTCTGTTCCCCTTTACCGGGAACACACCAGCTTAAGCCGCCCCTGCTGTCTCCCGGGGCAATCCTTCAGTTCCCGTCGAATGCTTCGCTATGTGGCGGAGACTCTGTGCCCCCCTCCGTTATCGCCAGAGTTCCTGTCTCCCCCCACCAGCGAGCATGGTCGATGGGCTCGACAATCCGGACCTGGGAAAGTCCGGCGAAGGAAACGTTAGTCCTATCTAGTTGAAAGTGTTTGGTCCCATCAGTTCCTCCAAATCCAACGCTTTCCAGTGGTGGCAAGATCCTCGTTTTGCCCAGATCCCCCCTCAGTCCCCCTCCTCCGCCACTCCCGCCTCAGAAGAGGGTCCGAGCTACGAGGAGCTGCTCCAGGAAGTGCGGGAACTGCGCCGCAGCAATGCGGAGTTGGAGCGGTTCGCCCAAGTGGCGTCTCATGACCTGCGCAGCCCCCTTCGAGGCATCCGCTCGATCGCCGAATGGATCCTGGAAGACTGCGGCGATCAGATGCCAGAATCTTCCCGTGAGGACCTCCAGCGACTGCAAAGCCGGGTCAAACGCATGGAGTCTATGCTGGGCTCCCTGCTCAGCTATGCCAGAGCCGGGAAGAACGAGGAACCACCCGAGCGCGTGGACTCCGGCGCCTTGATTTCCGAGTGCATCGAGCTCCTGGGAGCGCCGCCCTCCTTCAGCATCACCCTGCAGGGGGAGTTCCCCGAGCTTCATGCGCCAAAAGCAGCCCTGCAGCGCATCTTCGGCAATCTCCTGGGCAACGCCGTGAAGCATCACCATCGCAAGGCTGGCGCCATCGAAGTCCACTATCACCTGGAAGATGGATTCCATGAGTTCCAGGTGAGCGACGACGGCCCTGGCATCGCGGAGGAATTCCAAGAGCAGATTTTCGAGCTCTTCCGGACCTTGCGCCCCAGCAAGGGCGACGAAGTCGGCGGTCTCGGCCTTGCCCTTGTAGAAAAGAGCGTCAGCAGTCTAGGCGGTCAACTTCTCCTGAAGAGTGCGCGCGGAGAGGGTGCGACTTTCATCGTACGACTACCACTCGAAGCCTCAGAGAAGCACCCGCGGTGATGCCCCCTCTGTAACCCCATTTCACCTAACCCCCCCCTTGCTTAGCCCATCTATGATTAAGGTCCTTCTGATTGAGGATGATGAGTTCGACGCCCACTTCGTGCAACGCATGTTGGTCAATCGCTGTTCCAACTCCTACGAAATCACCTGGAAACGCACCTTAGCCGAGAGCGTTGCCATGCTGGACCATTCCAGCTTCGACCTCTGCCTGCTGGACCTGGCCCTGCCAGACAGCATGGGGCTGGACTCGATCGAGTATCTAGCCGCCACCGCAGATCACTTGCCCGTCATCATTCTGACTGGCAATGACGACCAGACCGCGGGCCTGGCAGCCGTGGCCAAGGGCGCGGATGACTATCTCACCAAATACGACGTGGAGGCCGCCGACTTCGAACGGATCCTGCAGTACGCCGTGGAACGTCGTCGCCACCGCCTGGAACTCTGTGAGGCGGAAGAAGCGAGACGCGCAGCGCATACCGCCAACCAGGCCAAGAGCGAGTTCCTCGCCAATGTCAGCCACGAGATCCGCACGCCCATGAACGCCATCCTGGGCTATGCGGAGCTCGTCTCCGGGGAGCCGGTTCTGCCGGGTCAGGTCCGCGAACACATCTGTCACATCGAGCAAGCGGGACACCATCTGCTGGGACTCATCAATGATGTGCTGGAGATGAGTCGAATCGAGGCTGGCCTGGTCCAACTCCAGGATCGCCCCTTCGACCTGCCGGAGCTGATCCATAGTATCGCCGATCTCTTCAACCCAGTCGCCGCGAAGAAGGGGCTCTACCTGAAGATGCCGGATACCGCGAACCTTCCCAAGACCATCAAGGGAGACGAAGGCAGATTGCGCCAGATCCTGCAGAACCTCATCGGCAATGCCATCCAGTATACCGAGCACGGCGGCGTGACTCTGCGAGCCCGGGTCCTCTCCCTGACCGGAAATCGCTGCCGCATCAGCATGGAAGTGCTGGATACCGGCCCTGGCATCTCACCCGAGGAGATGGATCGGATCTTCCAGCCCTTCGCGCAGGCGGATCCCAGTCTGCAGGCGGAGACGGGCAACGGCCTTGGCCTGGCACTCTGCCAGAAGTTCGCCGAGATGATGGACAGCAAACTCGAAGCCCAGAGTCAACTTGGTGAAGGTTCCTCCTTCTCCCTGGAGATCGAGGTGCCGGTCTGCACGGAGGAACGGCCCAAGCCCAAGCCGAAACCCGCCGTTCAAAGCTTCCGGGTCGCGGAATACGAAGGAGAGGTCAAAGCCCTGATCGTCGATGACAGCGCGGTCAATCGGATGCTCCTCAAGACCCGGCTTTCCCTGGCCGGAATCACCACCCTGGAAGCCGAAGATGGCGCGGAAGCCCTGCGCCTCATCGAGGCCAATGAGGACCTGCCCCGCATTATCTTCATGGACCGGCGCATGCCGGAGATGGATGGCCTGGAAGCCACTCGCCGCATCAAAGCCCTGCCTCAAGGCCGCCCGATCCCTATCGTCATGGTAACCGCCTGTGCCTTCGAGGAGGACCGGCAGAAAACCCTCGACTGCGGCGCGGATGCGTTCCTGCGCAAACCCGTGATGACCACCGACCTGCTCGCGACCGTCCAGAAATGCCTCGGCGTGGAATTGGAGGAAGCCAGCTCGGAGCCCGCCAAACCCGCTCACACGGCCACGGCGAAGGAGCAGTCCCTTGCCGCGTAGGCGAAGCTAAAGCGGTCCCGTCACCACCTCAATCCCGATTCCCTTCACCAACAGATCTTCTAGGCTGGGGGCCACAAAAAGCGCCTCCTCTTCATCAAGGGCTCCGAATCCACAAAGATAAATGCCAAGCCTTGCGGCAAAAGGCATCCAAAGGATTGCCCGCCCCCAATCATCATCACCAAGAGCCAAAGCCTTGGGAAGGTATTTCTGAATCTCATAAGCTCGATTCAACTCCATGACCCCGTTTGCACTCCAGATTCGAAGATAATCACTGTCATCAACACAGATCTGTATCTCAGTCGCCTCGCGGACAATCTCGAGGTAATCGATTGGCACTTCAATCGGGGCGAAGTTCTTTAGTAATTCGATGTCCTCCTCTGAGGAGGCTTCTTCTTGAACATCGATCCTAAGCTTCCTTGATAACTGGCTGATACAACTCATTAGGCTGATTTCGAACCTATTTCATCTCACCTGGCATCGCCAAACAGAAGGTTGGCGTGAGCATCCCCAATCTTCTCCACGCATCACTCGCTCACTCCCAAGGCTCGCTTCATCCTGCCATCGTATTCGAGAATTTCCTCCCGCTCCAGTGGTTGCAGGCTCGCTGCCACCAGGACCCGTTCATCCGTCACCTCTACCAACTCGCAAATACCTTCTACCTTTTCAGCGACGTCCTCGTGACTCATTCCAAACGCTCGTTGGCAGAGTTCCCGATCAAATAGCATCACCGGGTGAAACCGATACACACTGTCTCTCCCATCCACATCCACTGTGCCATTGCGCCTCGCCTCACAAATGGTTCCCCAGTCCTCTATCGCCAGGCGTTTATCAGTGACTACTTGTCCCCGATATGCCCCAAACAAGGTTCCCAGTTCTAACATCGCCTCACTCACAAAGGCCGCATGGTTCGAGGTGGAGTCGAGATCAACGATAAGGAGATCGTCGAATCGAGCCCGATCCTCGATCCATCCTTCCTTCCGGAAGGTGTAAATCAACTCAGCGTCTCCTTCGCCGTTGATCAGCCGGGTCTTTACATGGGCTATGATTTGGTCAAAACCAATGCTCGGCGTTTCTGAGATCGGATTGATGTCTAACATCCAACGGCTTTCCCTCCTGGATAGCTCACGCAAGAGCGTCCCATGCCTTTCGTGGATCCCTTCATTCGCGCTTACACGATAGTGGTAACTTACTTCGAATTTCTCGCCCATTGCCATCCGTCATACGTTCCCGTAGCAAGACTATAACCTCAATTCAAATCGACGAAGAGTCACTATCGTAGCAGCTTACTCACCATTAGCCGCCAAGCTCGCTCGAATCTTCGGAAACAACAGCTCTCATTCATCTCATCAACCTCTCTCTCCATGGCCTAATCAAGCCACTCCACCTCATCAAGCACGTCCGTAACCCGTAGTTGGTCGCAAGACAACGACCGCCACTCCTTCTGGTTGGTGATAAAGAAAACACAACGGATAGCATCCAAATCTTCCTCCCATAGATTCCAGCTTGGGCCAACCTTGATTGGGAACAGTTTCTCAATAAGCACCCGATCAAAGGACTCTTCTCGGTAATCCTCCCGATCATAGATCTCGAAACTCCCTGGATCAATGTAACTGGCGCCTACCAGAGTCTCCAACGGTGCGAGGCCATCCTCGGAATGGACGAAGTCCAGCTCAAAGAGACGAAGCATCTCGGCAAAGCCGCAGGAATCAGAAACACCGATATATGTTTTCATGGCAACCGTAGTGAGGTGTCAGGGCGTCTCCCTTGAGCGCCAGTTGACGACTCCTAGTAGAGCCACTCCACAGTGTCCACTGCATCCGTGATGCGCAACTCTGCACAGGACAACCTCGCCCACTCCTCTTGATCCTTGATGAAAAACACGCATTGAACGCGGTCGAAGTCCTCCGCCCAAAGCTGCAATCCCTCGGTACGAAAAGGGAAAAGGGTCTCCAACAAACTTCGATCAAACACTTGATCCGGGTAGTCTTCCCTGTCGTAGATCTCGTAATCCCCAGGCCGGATGTAGCTTGCCCCAACAATGCGTTCCAGTGGCCTGTGCACACTATCGGGATCTGTGTAGTCCGGTTCGAACAACTTCGAGAGTTCGTTGAACGAGCAGGTTTCAGATACGCCAATGTAGGTCTTCACTAGGTCGGATACAGTATGCTTCAGCCTACACTTCCGCCTTCTCGTATTTCTTCCGGAAGAACAGGTAGAACAGCACCGGGCAGAGCAAGAGCGTCAGCAAGGTCGCGAAGCCGAGGCCGAACATCATGGCGAAGGCCATCGAACTCCACATGCCGCCGCCGCTGATCGCGAGGGGCGCGAGACCGATGATGGTGGTGACGGTGGTGATGATGATGGGGCGCAGGCGCGAGCGAGCCGCTTCAACGATCGCCTCGGTGAATTCCAGGCCCGCCTTGAGCTGAATATCCATCTCATCGATCAAGAGAATGGCGTTGTTCACGATGATGCCAAGCAGCGCGATCATGCCGAGCATGGTCATGAATCCGAAGCTGGAACCGGTGAGTAAGAGCCCCGGCACCACGCCAATCATCATGGGCGGGATGGTCAGCGCGATGATGAGACAGCGGCGCAGGCTATTGAACTGGCTGATGAGGATGAGCGCGAGAATGGAGAGGGAGATGGGCATGGCGGCGCCGATCTTGCCGGAAGATTCGGCGCTCTCGGCCTGCTCGCCGGCGTATTCGATGTGGTAACCGACGGGCCAGTCCTTGCTCTCCAGAAGCTGGGTGATGCGGGGTTGGATATCGGCAAGCGCTTCACTGGAGTAGCGGCCTGCGACCCGGCCTTTCACGGTGAGGACGCGAATGGTGTCCGTG
>JBHIXE010000017.1:23324-26619 GCA_041984905.1 Verrucomicrobiales bacterium
TGCGCAGGATGGAGCCTGGCAAGAATTCGATGCGGATATCGGCGACCTGGGCCAGGGGCAAGGCGCCCGAACTGGTGAAGATGGGCAGGTCATCCAACCGCTCTGGTCGCTGCCGGTAGTCTTCCCGGGAGCGCATGACCACGGGGATGGACTTGTCTTCCTCGCGATAGGCCGTCACGGAGGTGCCGGAGAACTGCAGTTCCAGAGATTCGGCTATGTCGCTGGTGGTAAGCCCGAGCCGGGCGCTGCGCACGGGATCGGGATCGATCGTGATCTGCTTGATCCAGGCCCCCCAATCATCTCGTACGTCGTACATCCCATCGACTTGCTTGACCTCGGCCACGATCTTGTCCCGCAAGTCATAGAGGGTGCGCAGATTGTCGCCGTAGATCTCGATCTGGATGGGGTCGCCAACTGGAGGCCCGTTTTCGAGCGCCTTGGCCACAACCCGCGCGGAAGGCAATTCATCCCGAGCAAACTCGTGCACCTGCTCGATCAAGACCTGCACGTCCTTGGGCATGGGCGAATGCGTCAGGACGGTGAGGAAGGAGTAGTTGGGATTCGGCGGTTCCGGGCTGAGCGCCAGATACCAGCGCGGTCCCCCTTCCCCAATCCAGGCGGAAACGCTGCGCACATCGTCTTTGTGCTCGGTGAGGAGCCAGTTCTCCAGCTTGCGCACCTGTTGCTCGGTCTCGATGATGTCCGTGCCCTGGGCAAGTTCGAAGTCGATCACAAACTGGCCGCGTTCGTTCGGTGGGAAGAAGATGTTGGGGACGAACTTGAAGCCCCAACCCGCCACGGCGGTGAGCACGAAGATGAGAATGGGATAGGTCCAGCGCAGCTTGATGGTGAAGCGCAAGAGCCCTTCGTAAGGCTTGTAGGCCAGGTTGAGGAGTTGGCCTACCGGCGTATCTCGCTTGAGCGGCTTGAGGAAGTGGAAGCAGAAGAGCGGGATGATGGTGAGGGACAGGACCCAGCTGGAGAGCAAGGTCAGGGTCACCACGGCAAAGAGGCTGTAGGTGAACTCGCTGGTGGATCCTGGAGCAAGCGCGATCGGCGAGAAGGCGGCAATGGTAGTGCCACTGGCCGCCAGGAGCGGGATCATGAGTCCGCTGACCGACGTGGTCACAGCTTCCTTCCGGTCCATCCCCTCGCTGAGCCGCACGAGGATCTGTTCGCTCACGACCACGGCATTATCCACGAGAAGCCCCAGCGCGATGATGAGCGCGGCAATGGACATCATTTCCAGGGCAATCCCGAAAGCCGGCATGAAGGTGAAGCAAAAGAGAATCGCCGAAGGCACCAGGACGCCCACGATCATGGCGATGCGCCAGCCGGCGAAGAGAAACATGACCACCACCACAAAGAAGAAGGCCTGGCCCAGGTTGACAATGAAGTCGCTAATGGATTTGGCGACGTACTCCGGCTGGTAGAACATCGATTCGATCTCCAGCCCGAGCGGCAAATCCGCCTGAATCTCCGCGAGCCGGGCATTGAGCCGATCCCCAACTTCCGTCACTACACCGCCTTCGACCATGGTGACGGCGATGCAGATGACTCGTTCTCCATCGTAATGCGCCAGGGAAGTGGGTGGGTCGACGTAGTCCCGATGAACCGTAAAGAAGTCGGCAATCCGCACCGTGGTCGCCTGCCCTGGAGGAGTCACGCGGTAGTTCGCCAGTTCGTCCAGGCTGTCGAATTCACCCAGGGTCACCAGGTCATAACGCTGGGTATCCACCAGTACGTCACCACTGGAAGCCACGGCGTTCTGGCTATTGAGGATCTGGCCGATCTGCAGGGGCGAGACGTCATTGGCGGCAAACTCGCTGCTGGAGAACTCCAGGTAAACCCGCTCATCCTGATCGCCATACAGCTCCACCTTGGCGGCGCCATCCACGGCCAGGAGATCGTCCCGGATATCCTCGGCGTAGTCCTGCATCTCCTGAAAGGAGAAGCCATCGCCTCTCAGCGCGTAGACATAGGGCGCCACATCACCAAAATCGTCATTGATCTGGGGAGTCGAAGCCCCCTGGGGAAGCTGCGTCTCGTTGACCCGGTTCCGCAGATCACTCCAGATGTCTTCCAACCCAAAGTACTGCTCGCCCAGTTCCACGGTGATGATGGAGAGCCCCGGTTTGGAAGTGGAGGTGACCTCATCCACTTCCGCCATCTTACGGATGGAATGCTCCAAAGGCTCGGTGACTTCCTGTTCCACCTGAATCGTGGTACGCCCAGGATACGAAGTGATAATCTGGGCCTGCCGGATTGTGAACTCCGGATACTCCAACCGGCCTATCGTGAGGAAGGTCTGAACCCCAATTCCCAGCAACAGGAAGTAGAACACCAGGACGGTGCGGTTGTTCTTAAGCGTGAAGGCCGCTGGATTCATGATTCAGGAAGGATCGTTGACCGCTAGCTTGGCTCAGGTGTTCTCTCCCAATCGCACTTCCTGACCTTCTTCCACCTGATGAACCCCTCGCGATACCACCCGCTCGCCCGGTTTGAGCCCTTCCAGAATCTCGATCGTGTTCCCCTCCCGAAGTTTGCCGGTCTTGACCATGCGCCGGGAGACCACGCCCGTGGGGGATCCTTCCGGAGCGTCGACCACCCAGACGTATTGGGTGTCCTCCGGAAGCGCCGCGACGCAGACCGCAGGAATGGTGATAACCTGCCCGTTGGGATTCGGAAAGCTCAGCGTCGCTTCACCATCCATCCCCTCGCGCACCCGCGGATCCTCCGATTTAAAACTCAGGCTGACCGGGTAAGTCGTATTCTGCGTCACCTGAGGCGAGATGGTCTTGACCTCTGCCTCGAAATCCTGATCCGGAATGCTGCCCAGTTCGATCGTGGAGGGCATGCCCGGCATGATCCGGGAAATGAATTCCGCGGGAACGCCAATCTCGAACTCCATGCCGTCCTCGCCTTGAATCGTCATGACGACCTGGCCGGCATTGACCACTTGCTGCGCATCAATCTCCACGGAGCCAATCACCCCGCTGTAGGGCATCTCCAGGGTTGTGTCCTCCACGCGTTTCTGGGCGGACTCGAAGCTGGACTGAGCTGAGCGTTGCGAAGCAATGGCCGATTCCAGATCGCTCTTGGAGGCGTTCCCGCTCTCAAACAACTGTTGGGTGCGGCGAAGTCGCTGCTCGGCTTCGAGGCGCTGCGCATCGGCGGACTCCAACTGGATCCGGTATTCCGTAGAGTCGAGTTCCGCCAGCAGATCCCCTTTCTCGTAACGCTTCCCATCATCCGCGATGACCTTGAGCACCCTGCCACTGACTTCAAAGGCGAT
>JBHIXE010000018.1:0-26358 GCA_041984905.1 Verrucomicrobiales bacterium
GTCCTTGTAGCGCTGCAGCACCTGCTGGACTCCACGAGCCAGGTTGTAGTGCTCTTCGCCCACGATTCCGGGCTCCAATATCCTGGAGTAGGAAGCCAGAGGGTCCACAGCCGGGTAGAGGCCCTGGGCGGACAATGCCCGCTCCAAAGACACGACGCCGTCAAGGTGGCCAAATGTTGTAACGATACCGGGGTCGGTGTAGTCGTCGGCAGGCACGTAGATGGCTTGGAACGACGTGATCGAGCCGGACTTGGTGGAGGTGATGCGCTCTTGCAGGGCGCCCATCTCAGTGCTGAGTGTCGGCTGGTAACCCACGGCCGAGGGCATCCGTCCCAACAGCGCTGAGACCTCCATGCCCGCCAGAATATACCGGTAGATGTTATCGACGAAGAGCAACACGTCTTGGTTCTGCTCGTCCCGGAAGAACTCGGCCATGGTGAGCCCGGTCAGCCCGATGCGGGCGCGCTCGGCCGGAACGAAACTTCCCGTGTGCGCCAGCAGCGTGATCAACGCCACCTGGCGGATATAGGTCGACTTGCCCGCCATGTTCGGTCCCGTGATGAGCAGGAGCCGGTTTGCGTCCGGCTCCAGGAAGGTGTCGTTGGCGACGAACTTCTCTTCGGCGATGTTCTGGTCGAGCACCGGGTGACGGCCATTGTGGATCTGCAGGCGGCGGCTCTCATTGAGCTGAGGCTTGCAGTAGTTGTAGAGCCGGGCCGTTTCGCAAAGCCCGCTGAGCACGTCGATCTCGGCGAGGGCTGCCGCGGCATCCTGGATCTCTTCCAAATGCTCCAGCACGCTTTCCCGCAGGTTGAGGAACTCCTCATACTCCAGCTGGTGACTGCGCTCTTCCGCGCCCAGGATTTTGTCCTCGAACTCCTTGAGCTGCGGGGTGATGAAGCGCTCCGCATTCGTGGTGGTCTGCTTGCGGATGTAGTTCTCCGGCACATTTGCCAGGTTCGACTTGGTGATCTCGATGAAGTAGCCGAACACGGCGTTGTACTTCACCTTCAGCGACTTGATGCCGGTGCGCTCCGCTTCCTGCGCCTGGAGATCGGCGATCCATTGCTTGCCCTGGCTGGAGGCGGCGCGCAACTCGTCGAGCACGCTGTTGTAGCCTTCCCGGAAGATGCCGCCTTCCTTGGAGGTGGCCGGTGGTTCGTCGACAATCGCGCTTTCCAAGGCCTCGGTCAGCTCCGTGAAATCCTTGAGGCGCGCGATGAATCCGGCTGACAGAGCGAGGTCCGGGCCGAGCGCCTCGACATGGCCGCGAATCTCCGGCAGCTGCTGCAGGCTGGAGCCGAGCGATTGCAGATCCCGGGGATTGCCCGCGCCCTGGCTGAGCCGGCCCACGATCCGTTCCACGTCTCGCACGATCTTGAGCGAGTCCTGGATCTGGGCGAGCACGAAAGGTTCTTCCATGAGCCCGCCAATCCAGTCCTGACGCGCCTGGAGCGTCGCGAGATCGCGCAGGGGATGGAGCACCCAATCCCGGAGCTTGCGCGCGCCCATGGGCGTTTGGGTGCGATCCAGGCAGGCCAGCAGGGTGTGCTTGGAGCCGGAGCGACAGTTCACCAGATCCAGATGTTCCTGGCTGGAGGCATCGATGAGGACATGGGCCTGGCTGCTGTAGGGTTGCAGCTTGCGGATGTGGGACACGTCCCGGCGCATCTGGTGGATCAGGTAGTGCAGGATCGCGCCCGCGGCGCTGGTGGCGGCGGGGAGCTGGGTGCAGCCGAACCCATCGAGGGATTGCACCTGAAAATGCTCGCGCAGGGCGTAGTCTGCCTGGTCCTGGAGAAAGACGTAACCGTCGTAGATCTGGACATTGGGCAGGCCGCCGAGCCCATCCTCCTGCTCCTCGCTGGCGAGGGTTTCCGAGGGCTGGATCCGGGCCAGTTCATCCTGGAGCGCCGCGAATTCGTCCAGCTCGGTGAGGCGAAAATCGCCCGTGGAAAGGTCCACATAGGCCAGGCCATAGCGCTTCTTCACCTGATAGATCGCCGCGAGGTAATTGGGGCGGTCCGCGGCCAGCAGGTTGAGATCGCTGATGGTGCCGGCGCTGATGAGCTGGGCGATCTCGCGTTCCACGATCTTGCCCGGCTGGGGATCGCTGGTCTGCTCGGCAATGGCGACCCGTTTGTTGGCCTTGATGAGGCGACCGATGTAGCCCTCCGCCGCGTGGTGGGGCACGCCGCACATGGGCATGCCATTGCGCTTGGTCAGGGCCACGTTGAGGATTCCCGCCGCCTCTTGGGCGTCTTCGAAGAATAGCTCGTAAAAGTCTCCCAGACGGAAGAGCAGCAGCACGTCATCCGGCAAGCTCCGCTTCATCGCGGTGTACTGCTGCATCATGGGGGTCATGCCCTTGGTCTTGGCCATGAGGGTTATGCTAGGGCGTCTTGGCGATCCTTCAAGTGGTCTTCCTCAAGCGTGCGCTCGATCGAGGAAGACAGACAATGAGACAATCAGAGCCGCCTGCGGCGGGGAGACGGGGAGACGGGGAGACGGGGAGACGGGGAGACGGGGAGACGGGGAGTTGTGGACCAAGCCAGGAGCGCTAGCTCCAAAGGCGCGGAGCGGCGACCGAATGAATAGCCGTGGTTGAACGAAGTGAGGCCACGGACAAGGGCAATGTATGAAGAAGCCGCGTGAGCGGCGATACCGCAGTGTGCCGCCACGAAGTGGCTCGTCGATTTGATTCGGTTACCGTGGCCTCGCTGGCGCTCAACCACGGCTATTCATTCGGTCGCCGCTCCGCGCCTTTGGAGCTAGCGCTCCCACAACGCCAAATTCCAAACACGCTGAACTTTCGAATGCGCCTTCCCCCCACACACAAACACAAAACGGCAGCCCCAACCGGGACTGCCGCTTCGATGAAATCTGGTTGTAGGGGTCAGCTACTGGAGCTGACGGCTGGCTTACTTGCCGTATTCGACGTAGCCAGGAGTCGGGCCGGTTTCGACCTCAGCGTTCTTCTTGCCGCAAGAGCTCAGAGTGAGGGCAGCTGCTGCAAGAACGAGAGCAAGGATTTTCACAGTCTTCATATCGATAAGTGAGGAATGGTATAGTCTAGAAGAATTCGGGTGCCAATAATGCTTAACTTTTCTGAAAAAGCAATGGCCGATTTTCGCGAGGTCCGGCGTTAGGCCGTGATCTCCACTTCCACACCCGCATCGACTAACGCATACAGCTCGATCACATCCGGATTGCGCATCCGCACACAGCCCATGCTGGCGGGCTGGCCGATCTCACCCTCGTGATTGGTGCCGTGAATGTAGATGTAACGCTCCTTGGTGTTGGCGTTGGCGTCTTCCGCGCCTTCCAGCCAGAGAATGCGGGACAGCACCAGATCTTCCTCAACCTCAGCAGGTTGCTCCGGGCTCCACTGGCCAATCGCACGGCGGCTCTTGAACACCGTGTAGGGTGGGGCGTCGTCCCCGTGCTTCTCGGAAATCCGGAACTGACCGAGGGGCGTCTTGTAGCTTCCTTCCTCGGTTCCAAGGCCGAATTTGGAGGTTGAAACCGGGTAATTCGCCACCTCCCGGCCGTCTTCCAGCACGCGTAAGGTTTGTTCGCGAACCGACACCTGAATTTTCCGTTGGGCAGGTTGCATATTGACTGGGGATTGTCGATACTCTGCACCCCTTTTGGAAATTCGCATAGGGCTTATCCTTCTGAATGTTATGAGCACAAGCACTGGGAAACATCTGGCCATCGTCGGCGCGACGGGTGCCGTGGGCGTGGAAATGCTGCAATGTCTGGAGCAGCGCAAGGTGAATGTCGCCAGCCTCAAGCTGCTGGCTTCCGCCCGGTCCAAAGGGAAACGCATGACCTTCAACGGGGAAGAACTGGAGGTCGAAGAACTGACTCCGGAATCCTTTGCCGGGGTCGAGGTCGCGCTCTTCAGCGCGGGCTCCAAGATTTCCAAGGCCTTTGCGCCGCCGGCTGTCGAGGCCGGAGCCGTGGTGGTGGACAACTCTTCCGCCTTCCGTATGGACGAAGGCGTGCCCCTGGTGGTGCCGGAGATCAACGGCGCCGATGCCCAGGAGCATAACGGCATCATCGCCAACCCCAACTGCACGACCATCGTGACCTTGATGGGCCTGAACCCGCTGCACCAGGCCTGGGGCGCGCAAAAGGTGATCGCCTCGAGTTACCAGGCCGTGTCCGGCAGTGGCATGGCGGGCATCATGGAATTGCAGAGCCAGGTCAAGGCGATCAGCGATGGCGAGACGCCGGAACCCATGGTTTACCCACATCAAATCGCCTTCAACCTCATCGCGGAGATCGGAGGGGTGACCAGCAACGGTTACACCACGGAAGAGATGAAGATGCAGAATGAAGGGCGCAAGATCCTTCATCAGCCAACCCTGCAGGCCAGCGTGACCTGCGTTCGCGTGCCGGTCTATCGCTCGCACTCCGTCGCCGTAACGGTGCAGTTTGCCAGCAAGCCCGACGTCGACGAAGCCCGTCGCCTGATCGAGAAAGCGCCCGGAGTGCAGTTGCTGGACGAGCGCGAGAGCGGCCGGTTCCCCACGCCTCTGGATTGCACGGAGAAAGACGACTGCATGGTCGGCCGGATCCGGGAAGATCTGGTCTTCGAGAACGGCCTCAGCTTCTGGGTGGTCGGCGATCAGGTTCGCAAGGGTGCTGCGCTCAATGCGGTGCAGATCGCGGAACTGCTTTGAGGATCGCCCGAAGGACAGCGTGGCTCATGCTAGAGTCTCGTCTCTCTCACAAATCTTAGGAGAGGGAGAGAGACGAGACGGTATAACGAGGCGAAACGAGTTGATTTCGGCCTGCTGACAATCAATCTTTGCCGAATGAATTCGCACGATCCGCAAGACCCCCAGGCACCCGAATCCACGCTTTCGTCCATTCCGGTAGACCTCGATGACGACTTGGATTCTGAAGAACTGGGCGAGCGTCAGGCCGAAGCCTGTTCGATGGAAGATGGTTGCCAGAGCTGCCAGTAGTTTTCGCGATTACCATAGCGTTTCCAGTGCCTTGGTTCGGTGACGATTGGGGGCAAGGGGAGATGACCCTTTGCTTTCTGGTGGAAACGACCCTAGCGTCCCGCCCGGCATTGGCTTTCTAGATAGGCTGAGCCGAATCAGAAAAATACAGTTATGGCACAAGGTACTATCAAGAAGATCATCGTCGACAAAGGCTTTGGTTTCATTGCTCGCGAGGGATCCGATCTTTTCTTCCACTACACCGCTTTGGAAGGCTGCTCGATCGAAGACCTCCACGAAGGACAGACAGTTGAATTCACGGAAGGCAAAGGCCCCAAGGGTCCCTGCGCTACGGAAGTGAAGCTTCCCTGATCCTGTTCGGTTTGTTTCTGGAGCCGCGATCCTTGGTTGCAAGGAACCTCGCGGTCTCCAGCGCGATCGATCTCCATCATCGCGCAAAAAAATCTCCGCCGCGTTATCTGGATATTTCAGAAGGGTAACGGGGCGAGTTCTTTTTTCTGGCACCGCGTTCGCCAACGAAGAATGCCGAAGCACCACCCCTTGGGGCAGCACTTCGGCGGTTGCCTATGGAATGGGTGGCGCGTGGAGGCTTAGTTGGGTCCGTGTCCGCGTTTGAAACGGCGATGCAGGGCGATCGGCGTCAGGTTCTTCTTGGCCTTCTCCAGCGCGAAGTTGGGCTTGGGTTCCTGCGGTTGGGAGGATTTGATCTGGCGAGGGGCGGCTTGTTCCTGGATGCGTTCCTGATGCTGCTCCAGGCGCATCTGGCGAAGCTTCTGGAAGCCGCGATTGGGCTTGTTCGTATCGGCGGCTGCGGAGGTGGCCATGCTGGCGATGGCGAGGAGGAGAATGAGGCTGGAAGCCTTGATGGAATTCATGAGTTTGGTTGGGTGATGGATGATTCGGAGTGGTGTTGGGTGGCGAGCTTTTGCCCGCGTCACCTATGCTATAGGGAGTCAGGCCAGTTGGGTTTCAGTTTTGCGGTGTTTTTCTGATCAGACACGAACAACGGTCAAACATCTCTTTGAAATGGAGGGAAACACTCGTCGTTTCCATCGATTGGTCCGGTGAGCCGGTTCTGTCTCGGCTCTCTCATACTCCCATGGGTGTGAGAGAGCCGAGACCGACAAGCGCTAAGAGCGCGACTCCTCCAGAATGAATCGGGCCGTCAGCCCTTATTGGATGTTGCCTCAGGCTAATATGAAATCGCGCTCTTAGCGCTCGTGCTACTTCTGGGGCGGCGGAACCGAGGTCCTGGACAACAAAAAGGCCGGAGCACCACCCTTTGCGGGGCAGCACTCCGGCGCATTGCCTATGATATTAGAGATGCTTGTTGGTTCTGGCGATTACTTGGAGATGACACCCAGCTTGAAGCGGCGATGGAAGGAGGTGGTGTTCAGCTTCTTGGTGCCCATGTCCAGAGCGATGGTGCTCATGCGCTTGGCGCTTTCCTGGCGAGCGGTTTCCTGCTCTTGAAGCTGTTCCATTTTGGCTTCGCGCACCTTTTGGATGCCGCCGTTGGTTTTGCTGGGAGCAGCGGCCATGGAGGTGGAGAGACCTGCGAAAGCCAGAGCCAGAACGATTGCGGAAGATTTGATGGTATTCATATTCGTGTGGATAGGTAGGATGTTGGTTTGTTGATTTGATTGGGTTGCTGATTGGCGGGGCTTGGCTGGTTGTTGGTTAGTGCCGTAACCCGCGTCACTCATCATTTTGGGAGGCCGCCTAACCGGGTTTCAGTTTTGGTGCACTTTTTTTGGCGAACCTGAAAATCCCGGAAACGAACCGGTCAGGCAGTGGCCTGACAGCAACCCCAGATCAGGGTGTGCTCCTGCTCTTTGGCAAACCCACCATCCACACGGAGAGGTTCCAGCCGCTCGCGAATCGCGGCTTCGAAGGCGGGGCGGAGATCGCCCAGCACATAAGTGGAGGCAAAGGACGTGGAGTAGAGGAATCCCACAATCTCATCCAGGGTCCAGATCTCCGGTTCGAGGATGTCGCGGGTCTGGATGTTCTGAAAGCGCGTGCGCCTCAGCATGACTTCGTGCCGGTCGCCGCGCCGGTAGACACCGTTTCCAGCCCGGCGCTCTGGACCCAAGAACTCTTCTAGCACCTCGCAGATCGCCCGCTCCCAATCGCTCTTGCCGACGTGAATGCCTGACGGGGCCAGAATGACCAGGGCGCCTCCCGGTTCCAAGAGATCGTAGATCTTCTCCGCCACGGCGACCTGGTCCATCCAATGAAAGGACGCCGCAAAGAGCGCCAGGCGAAAGGGGCCTGCAGACGTGGGCAGATCCTCCGCTCGCAAAGTCTCCACCTGCACATGATCCAGCTGCAGCCGTTGCGCGTTCTGCCGGGCGAACTCCGCCATGGCCGGATCGGCGTCAAAGGCGAGGACGCGTTCGAAGTGGGGAGCCAACACCTGGAACCCCTGGCCCGTCCCGCAGCCACCATCAAGCAGCGTGCCACTGCCGTTGAGGCCAAACGTCTCTACCAGAAACGACACCACGGAGGGTGGGTAGCATCGGCGAAAGCGGTTGTAGTAGGTGGCCGCATCGCGAAAGAGGTCGGCTTCATCGCCGCCGTGCTGGAAGCCCTTGGACATAGAAAAAGCCGGAGGCGCTACAATTAGCGCGCTCCGGCTCACTAAACAAGACAACTGACTCTGGAAACGGATTAGCGAGAGACCTTGCCCATCTTGTGCCGTTGATGATAGGACGGGGCGTTCTGAGCCTGATCATCCACCACCAGCGCGATGGTCGTGATACCACGGGCTTGACGCTGGGCAGCCGCTGCGGCGGCTTGGTCCTGGAGTTGCTCCATGCGGGCGTCGCGCACCTTTTGGATGCTGTTATGGGTCTTGCTGGGAGACGCTGCCATCATGGAGGACAATCCAGCCAGGGCCAATACAAGGATCACAGCAGAGGTTTTCATAGGACGATAGATATAGGGTTGTTTGGTTTTGTTGTAGGATGGTGAGGGAGGTTGGAGGCTAGACTTAGTTCCTAGCGAGAATTGCGGCATTGGTCACACTTTTTCGATGGAGGGGCGCAAGATATTACTGGAGTAAGCATTCTCCCGATGAGGGGTTAAGGTTCTCGTAATCTGATCGACATGTCCTGGGCTCGAGATGCCAAGTGAGGAGCGATCCTTTCCTCCTCAAAGTTTGCTGGCGTCCCGGTGTCTGCCTTGGTAGGGTCGGCCGAAACTGGAAATCGCCGTGGAACCTGCAAGATACTTCCAACCGAACCGCTATCTGGTCGGGCTTGGCGGGGTCTCCGCCCTCATCGCGGCGGCGTTCTTTCTGGGGACCATTGTCTTCACGCTCGTCGTCCTGGCGCCAACGGGTTACCTGGACATCATGGAGGACCAGAGCCTCATCCCAGATTGGGTGAGTCACTACCGGAGCGAATACGCCTGGCTCTGGTTGCTCTTTTTTCTCTCCCAGTTCTTCCTCTTGCCGGTGCCCTTTGCAGTGGAGGAGAATTTCCGGATCGAGGGTGGGGCGGAGGCGTCCTGGCTGCGTATGGGCGCGATGCTCGGCGTGGTCTCGATCGTCATGACCATGCTCAGCATCACCATCTACTACGCCGCCTCTCCCATCATCGCCGATTCCTGGGACCGGGCTGGCGGCGATCCCGAGCGGCAGTATCAGGTCATCCAGCTCAATGACATCATCGCCAGTATCGGCACCATGACGCGGGTGTTCTCGGAGTTCCTGCTCGGCATCTGGCTCCTGGTCACGGCGTACGTCTTGGCCGATAATCCGCTCTCGCAGCTCACCCGCTGGGTCGTCTTTCTTGCCGCGCTTCTGACTCTGCTCACCACCGGCGTCAAGATCTTCGATCGCGCTACCCCGCTGGAACTCATCACCCCCTTCGCGATGGCGGGAGCCTGGACCTTGCTGGGGATCGCGCTTCTTCGGGACAGCCGACGGATCTATCCCAGCGTGCCTACGATGTCCCCCGAAGCCTTGGAATACGTCATGGCACAGATGCGCAAGGAAGAGCGTTAGGGGAGAAGAAGTCGAAAACTCAAATTGCCAACTCCGCCTCTCCCTGCCTAGGGTCTCTGGAACTCGATCACATCATGAAGCTTCCGTTATGGACCATTGGGTTGGTGGCTGTGGGGACGTTGTTAGGGCTGACGGGCTGTGCCTCGCCCGTGGTGGTAGAAGAGGGGATGGGAGAAGGCCGTGCTGAGGTGCGCTATGAACCCTGGCAGGTAAGGCAGGTTTTCCTGAAGGCCTATCAACAAGGCGACAAGTCGCTGGCGCAAACGGTGGCTTCGAATTGCGCGGTCCGGAAGGTGGCCTGGGTCGGCGATCCCAAGGCGTTCCTGGTCGATAATGCGATCCGGACAACCGATCAGGAAGGGTTCGAGATCGAGCTCATCATCCTGAGCGATGGCCATGTGGGGGCGAGCATCGCCGATGTGGTGATGCGTTACTGATCGGCCTGATCACCACGCAAAGGCCCCGCCGCGCAGCCGCTCGATTTTCTTGATGAGCCAGAGGTTGTGCTGCTCGACTTCGTTGAGTGGCGGGTCGGTAGCCCTGGGGTTGCGACGATACCAGGGTTTGCGAGCGAAGTGATCCTGCAATCCCTGGGCGACGAAGGGATAGCCGTGACGGGCAAAGATCTCGTTGCGGGCGATAGAGAGGTCACGCAGGGAAAGGGTCTGCACGACGCTCCGCGGAAGGACGCGCTCGGAGGAGTAGGGGAAGATGTCCGGCACCGGGCCATTGCCAGCGGGAGCGGCAGAGCTGCTCACCGTAAGGAAGGGGCCGCCCATGGATTTCTCCACCTCAAGGATGAGCTGGGCATTGTAGGTCTCGATCGGGGAGAGCGCGGGATCTTTGACCCCGGACTTCAACCGATACCAGCGACGGGAGGCAAAGTAGTCCTGCAACAAGGGCGTGCTAAAGTCGTAACCGTGGCGGGCCATGATTTCGTTCCGGGCAAAGTAGAGTTGCTGCATGCCCATCTGCTCGAGCTCAGAGCGATCCATTTTCTGCGTATTGGAGTTTGGCAGGACGTAGTGCACCTCATCCGGCATGTCGTCGATTTGACCCGTGGGGCGCAGGCGTCTGCCGAGACTGTAGGCCTTGGGCCGTTGAGGGGTGACGCTGGCGTCTCCAGAAGCCCGGGCCCCGGCTGTCGTCTCTTCAAAGACGCGCGATTCCGTTTCCTTAAAGACCTCCGCCCAGGTGGAATAACGCTGCATGTCGGAATGGAGATTCACGGTGAGGTAGCCGCCGTTCGTGGTGCCATAGGCATACTGGCCGGGCGAAGCCGCCGTGATATTCACGAATCCTTCATGGCGCAGGAGGAGTTGGTAGAGCGTCTCCCAGGGCTTCACGTCTTCATCACCCTCGGCGATTTCCAGGCCGGGCGGATAACTGGAGCAACAGTCCGTGACGAGGATCTTCAACTGACAGGGCAGCGCATCGATGGAGCCGGCCCAGGCATTGCGATTGATGAGTTGGGTATCGCAGGTTTGGAGCATCTGCACCTTGGTGGATGGATCCAGGATGATGCCGTGACCGGAGAAGTAGACAAAGACGGTATCGCTGGGGCCGATCTTTCCCGTCAGCTCGGCGAAGCGTTTCTCGATGTTGGGTTTGTTGGCATTGCTGCCAGAGATGACGACGTGATTGAGTTTCACGCCCCAGCCTTTCTCGGAATAGTGCTCGGTGAGGAGCGACTTCATGATCAGGCGATCCGCAGCGACTGACTTATTGATCGCAGCTCCCTGACCGGAGTAGGCATCGCAGAACACCGTGAAGGCGTGAATGGTGCGCTGCTGGGCGGAGGCTGGTTCCAGCAAGACCAGCAGGCCTAGGAAGACAGTGGACAGAGTTTTGGGGAGCATGGCGGTGACGAGCTTAGGGAAGATATCTCAACCGGGAAGCAGAACTTGCAGCGGATACCCGGTTTCCCTCAGAAATCGATTGGCGGGACGATCATGCCGGTCGCTTTCTCAAAGGCCTCTCGCTCGGCTCGGGATTGTTGATAGAGGAGCACCCGAAGGGTGTAACCGCCCACCACCTTTTGGCCGTCCAGATACATCCAGTCGCTCATCTCCTCTGGCTTCACCGTAACGCGTTGGCCGAGATGGACCGCTTTGGTATCGACGGGCTCATTGTTGATGGTGCCCTCGAAGACGCCATCCTTCCAGGTGACATTGTCGATCCAGATGTGCTCGGCGTCCTGCTCAGCACCAACGGGATACCCTTTCTTGATCGAAAAGCCGGAATGCTTGGGCGCCTTGGCTTCCAGGGCCGCCACGAAGTCCAGGTGCGTCTCCCGAGCCCTGGCAATGGCGCGCTCCATGGTTTCTTCGTCAAAGGCCTTTACGTAGTTGGGTTCGCCCTCACGTTTCACCACGCCCGGGTTGGGATCGCAGGCAGTGAGCCAGCAGGTGGCGAGAATCAGAAGGAGAGTCTGCCGGATCAGGGGAGGAAGGGAGGTGGAGTTCATAGGTTTGGGATAGGTTGAAAAGCCTTCCTCAAAGCGGGGGCTGCTGTCAATGCTTGGTGGGCGAAAGGTCCGTCAGAGAGGCTTTCCCGAACCCCGATGGCGAGGTGCAGTGCTTGACGGCGGTGAATCCTTCAGGTAGGGGGCAGCGTTGTGGGTAAGAAGCCGAGGCGCTTCGCCCTTGATTGCCTGATGATGAACCTGGATGACTACTTGAAGGACCGTCGTGCGCTGGTGGAACGCGCTCTGGACGAGATGCTGCCCGCCGAGACTGAGGCGCCGGACACGATCCATCGCGCCATGCGCTACAGCATGTTTGCGGGCGGGAAACGATTGCGTCCGATCCTTTGCATGGCGGCGGCGGAAGCCTGTCAGGGCAGCGCGGAAGCAGCTCTCCCCTTGGCCGTGGCGATCGAGTGTCTCCACACCTACACGCTCATTCACGATGACTTGCCCTGCATGGACGATGACGACCTGCGCCGTGGTCAGCCGACCTGTCACAAGGTGTTTGGCGAGGGGATCGCGGTCCTGGCGGGAGACGCCTTGCAGGCTCTTGCCTTTGAGATCGCGGCTCAGCAGGGGGCGCAATACGCCTATGAACTCGCGGTGACCTCAGGCAGCCGCAAGCTGGTGGGAGGCCAGGTGTTGGATCTGGAAGGAGAGGAAAAGCAACTGACCCTGGAGGAATTGCGTTTTGTCCACGAATCCAAAACGGCGGCTCTCCTCACCACAACGGTGCGTTTTGGCGCGATGAGCGCAGGAGCTTCTGAGGATGACATCGCGGCGCTGACTCGCTTCGGCGAATGCAGTGGGCTGGCGTTCCAGATCATTGACGACATCCTGGATGTGACCCAATCCTCGGAACAACTCGGCAAGAGCGCGGGCAAGGATGAAGCCACGGACAAATCGACCTATCCCGCCTTGATGGGCCTCGAAGAATCGCGCAAGGAAGCGGCGCGTCTGACGGACATTGCCAAGCACAGCCTGGACCGGTTTGGCGATCATGCCGAAGCGCTGCATGCCCTGGCCCATTATCTTCTGGACCGGGATTACTGAAACGCCCCGCCCTACTTCACCACGAATTCCTGGAGACTCTTGAGCCGGCCGTATTGGTTTTCACCCAGAAGCCAGATCTGGGTTCCGCCCTTGGCGATGAGCAGATCTCTGGGAATGGTAATGCGTTGATTGCGGCGGTCCTCCTCGGAGACGAGGAGAATGTGACGCCCGTTCCGATCATCCAGGCTTTGCAGGTAGACGATCGCTGCCTGCATGTTGTCGGTGGTGAACTTCAGTTCCCAGGGCTGACCTAAGGTCACCGGTTCGTTGGGCAACTCGAAGTCGATGTCACAGACTGAGAACTCGCAAGCCTGGCTGGAGGTTCCGTCGCGCAGAAGACAGTGAGCGGTGTAATCGCCGCAGATAGAGTACGCTCTCTCAATCACGCCTTTTCCCGGGTTCTGGATTTCTTCGACGGTCTCGTCGCCGCGTTTGATCACGAGCGATTCTACCCCCTGATCATCCCGGTCCATGATATGGAACTTCACGGCTTGATCCCTGTAGTAGGGCACCCAGTCTCCACGGTCCAATAGCAATACGCGATTGATCTGAGGATGGGTCGAATCCTCGGCGTAATTGGGAAACAAGAGCGACTCGGCCTTGTTGCTGCTGCGCCAGGCTTCAAAGTCCGTGATTCGCAGGAGTTGACGGTTCTTGTCGCTCAGATGGGTCTCGAAGTCTTCGGCCGTACGATAGGTTTCCCGGGTTGTCTGGGGACGGCTCTCTTCGACTCTGACATGGGTCACGTTGCCGCTCGAATCCCGGGTGACGTCTGTCACGATCTCCACATGAGAGCCCGGCCTCGGTGGAGTGAAGATAATATCGCCAACCCGGGCATTTTGTGCAGTTTCCGGTTCGATAATCGTGACGCCATCTCGATTTTCGGGAGTGTGATGATAACTCAAATACCAGAACCCACACTGCAGGGCGTAGCTTGTATAAGAGGAGCAGACCTTCCCGTAGTAACATTCCGCGTTCTTGATCTCGCCATAGAGGTTCTCGGTGTAGAGGACGCTGTGAGGATTCTCGACGGCGGCCAGGAAGGTCTTCAGGAAGATGTCAAAGCCGATGTATCGTCCCACATGCTTCACGCTGGAATAGGGGACGCCGGTGTATTCCTTTCCCTTCTCGAAGTAGCCTCCTCGAGCAGGCATGGTTTCGGCGACCGGAGACCATGTCACATGGGACATGATCCGGGCATACTCCACGGCACGTCGCTGCCAGTCAGCGAGCTCCGTCCCGGGATCCGTGGGGGACGGGTCCGCAATGGAGGGAGCAGGAACCGCAAGAGTCCACAAGAGGGAGGCCAGAAAGACCAGTTGATGGGGGTTCCGGTTCGAGGGAGTCATGAGGCAAGGGGTGTTGCGGAACCCGATGGCCAGCCAGGTTCAAGCCTCTTAGAATCACGGTGTCAGAGTCTGCGGGCTATCAATCGATGCATCCGCGTGGTCGTTCAGTTCGCGCTGGCACGGATCTGCGGCTAGGTTGAGGCAAAATCAGAACACCATGTCGAACACTCCTACGGAACGCTTCTCCAACCGGGCCGAGACCTACCTGAAATACCGCCCCCATTATCCGCCAGAGATCATTGGTCTGCTGGAGCGGGAAGCCGGGCTCACTCCGTCCTGGCGCATTGCGGATCTAGGCAGCGGCACGGGATTTCTCTCCGAGCGTTTTCTGGAGAACGGCAACACCGTCTATGGCGTGGAACCAAATGGACCCATGCGCGAGACTGGGGAGCAGTATCTCTCCAACTTTGGAGCGAAGTTTGTCAGTATCGACGCCGCTGCCGAAGCCACCGGGCTGGAAGCGGGCTCCATTGATCTGGTCACTGCAGGGCAAGCGTTTCACTGGTTCGAGCCGGAAGAGGCCTGCCGGGAGTGCCGCCGGATCCTGAAGCCAGATGGATGGGTAGCCCTGATCTGGAACGAAAGACGGGTCGATGACGACGCGGTACAGGCCGGTTATGAGGCGATCTTCCGGGAGTTCGGAACGGACTACGACACGCTCCAGTTTCAACACGTGGTGGATGAGAAGTATCTCAATGGGTTTCTGGCTCCTGGTTGGACCCTTCTCGAATTGCCCAACAATCAGACGCTGTCCTTGGAAGAACTGCTAGGGCGGGCCCAATCGACCTCCTACTCGCCCGATCCGGAATCGCCTTCCTTTGGGCCGATGATGGCAGCGTTGGAACGGCTCTTTGAGGAAGAGCAGCAAGGCGGTAAAGTGTCCATGTCTTATCGCACCAAGATCTATCTGGGTAAGGTGCAGGACGCGACTTGATGGCATGAGCGAAGCAACGGCAGAACGCCCCTCCCTGGTGGGGCTGAATTACGAAGAACTGGAAGCCCTGGTGATCGAGTTGGGTCAACCCCGGTTCCGGGCCCAGCAGCTCGTCCAGTGGATCTTTGAGAAGCGCGTGCTGGACTTCGATGCGATGACCAATTTAAGCGCGGATTTTCGCGCGTTGTTGGCGGAACGCTACCGGCTGCGATCCATGGAACTGGCGCTGACCCAGGGTTCACGGGATTCCACGCAGAAGTTTCTTCTCAAGCTTCAGGATGGCCGCTTTGTGGAGACCGTCTTGATCCCCGCCAATCCAGCGCTCTACGGAGAAGCGGCAGACCGGCGCACGCTTTGTGTTTCCAGCCAGGTGGGTTGTGCCTACGACTGCAAGTTCTGCGCGAGCGGCTTGGCCGGATTCACCCGCAACCTGACGGCAGACGAGATCGTGGAACAAGTGCTGCACGCGGAAGCCGTTGCGGAAGACCGGGTCGACAACCTGGTGTTCATGGGAATGGGCGAGCCCTTGGCGAACTTCACCAACCTCATGAAAGCCATCCAGATCCTCAACAGCTCCTGGGGAGTCGGGATCGGCGCCCGGCACATGACGGTTTCCACCAGCGGATTGGCTCCCCAGATCAAGAAGCTGGCCGATCAGCCGCTCCAGATCCGGCTCGCGATCTCCCTGCACGGCGCTTCCAATGAAGTGCGGGACCAGATCATGCCGGTAAACCGCAAGTACTCGATCGAGAAGCTGTTTGAGGCGCTCCAGTACTTTGCATCTCGCAAGAAGCAGAAGATCACCTTCGAGTACATCCTCATTGAAGGGGTGAATGATGCGCTGAGCGAAGCGGAACTCCTCGCCAGGCGAGCCCGCAGCATGCAAGGCGTCAAAGTGAACCTGATTCCCTACAACACCGTGGAAGGGTTGCCCTGGAAACGCCCCTCGACCAAGCACCAGGAAGCCTTTCTGGGCGTGCTCAAGGATGCCGGTGTTCAGGCCACCTTGCGCCGGGAAAAAGGGCACGATATTGACGCCGCTTGCGGGCAACTGCGCTTGAAGCAAGAGAAGGATGGGTTGATTAGCGACGCGACTTAGCTTTTTTGAGGAGACGAGGTCGATTGAATCAGGGGAGAGCAGTTGCAGTCTAAGATGATTCCATGAAGAGGAGGAAAATATCCCTAGAGACTTTGCGATCACTGAAGCCGGTCGTCAGGCCGCATCTACGTTGCTTGATTCATGGCCCAGCTGAGTCCACTCACCACGAGACGACGACACCACCTTCCTCAGAGTCGTCGACGAACCAGCCGTCTGGCCAGGCGCCGTGACGGCAAAGAGACTAATGACAAGGTGGCCATAGAACAATGGATGCTGGACCGAATCCAGTTACCACCAAATCGTAATCTTGGCACCAACCACAAAGGTTCGTATAGTTTTGTAAGCTCAATGAAACCGAAGAAGAAATCCTCAATCGATCTCACACGTCTGAAACAACACGGCACAAGGTTTCCTTCCTTCTTGATGGACGGTCTTGACGAAGAGATCACACCTGAGAAAATGTTAGCGATCTCTTCGAAACCTACAACGCCCCAACCGGCGACCGAGGCGCCTGGACCAGATCAACCGGATACCCAGGACTAGATATGGCGAGCCTGTCATTCAATTCAATGAGGCCAAAATTCGCTCGCTGACTCAGGAGGATCCTTCCACTGAGATCAATAGAATCAGATATGCCAGCCAAACCCGTCTTTCTCCTCGCTGTCCTCTTTGCCCTGACGAGTTGCGCCACGGATAGCGCGTTTGAAGAGGCCGCCGCTGAAGCTGAAGGAGCCGCTTTCGAGGAAGAAGCCCAGGCCATGGTGGGCGAGAATGGCGTTCCGCAGCCACTGGCCACCACCGGTGAAAAACCGGCGCCGCCTCCTAAGTTGCCGGCCATCAACAAGGAGGAATTGACCGCCCCAGACCGGTCCCGCCTCGACTTCTTTGGCGCGACCGTTTACGCCGATAACATTGATCCCAACACCGGCCAGGCGACCGGCCACGTCTACATGGACGGCTCCGCCTTGCATGCCAACAACAAGAACTTCCCCGTCTACGTCTACTGCGACTCTCTCAAGGTCGATCTCGCCAAAGGTTCAGTCGAGATAGGTGGTCTCCCCGTCATGAAGTGGGAGGGCGCCTACATCATCGCCAAAAGCCCCAAGACCAAGATTTACCTCACCAAAGACCAGTATCGAGTCGAGGGCCCCGCTCAGTATGGGGTGGATTTTTCGAGCTAACGTACCTTGAGGGTGAAGAGGGGAGTTTGTGGTGCTGGTGCGCCGCTGGGCCGGACAATGAGACTATCAGACTGGGAGACTTTCAGAGCGGGAGTCTACGAGGTCTCTGTTGTGCTACTAGCGGTCCTTTAGGGTGAAGAGGGAAGCTTGTGGTGCTGGCGCATCACTGGGCTAGACAATGAGACCATGAGAGGGGAGACAATGAGATTCCGTGTCGTCCGCAGTTAGAGATCTAGAGCGGTTTCACGGGATCTGTAGCCGATGAAAGACAACAGAGTTTGGGAAAAGCGGCTTCGCCGGAATGGAGGCAGACAGCGGAATCTTTTGGGCATCAGCTGCGTTCTTGCTCGGTCACAGAGCTCGCTCTGCTCCCTCGCCACTCCTTGCTGAAGCCCAAAACCTCCCCGTTGCATCGGCTACATCTCCAATGAAACCGCTCTAGTAGGCAACGAAGACTCCCGTTCTCCCTGTCTCCTAGTCTGATTGTCTCACTGTCTGGGGCTTGCCCACCGCGCGGAGAGAACCCGCCACGACCCACCAAGGAAAGTTGTACGCGCACGCCTACCGGAGTCCCCAGCCGCGTTTCTTGTTGGCGGAGGCTTTGGCGGCTTCGGCGTCGTGGAGGGCTTGCTGGATGGCGTCCCGGTCGCGGGCGGCGGCAAGGGCGGACTCGGAATCGATGAGATCTTGCTGGATCAGCTTTTGAAGACTCTCGTCGATCGTGTGCATGCCTTCCTGAGAACCGATTTCCATGAGGCCGTAGATCTGCTCGTACTTCCGGGTTCGGAGGCAGTTGCGGATCCCGTGATTCATGATCATGACCTCGGAAGCAAGGACCCGTCCATTGCCATCGGCCCGGGGCAGGAGACGCTGGGACACGACGGCCTGGAGACAGTTGGCCAGCTGCGCGACGATCTGGCCTTGTTGATCAGGAGGGAAGGCGTCGATCATGCGATCGAGCGCTTTCGGGGCATCGATTGTGTGCAGGGTGCTGAGCACCAGGTGACCGGTTTCCGCGGCGGTGACAGCGGCCTGCATCGTCTCCAGGTCCCGCAATTCACTCACGAGGATCACGTCCGGATCCTGACGCAGCACATGACGCAGAGCGCTGGCGAAACTGAGGGTGTCATGACCGATCTCCCGCTGCTTCACCAGAGAACGGCTGTGATGAAAGATGAACTCGATGGGATCCTCGACAGAGATGATCACTCCGCTACGGGTTTCGCTGATGCGCTTCACCATCGAGGCGAGGGTCGTGCTCTTGCCAGAGCCGGCGATTCCCGTCACCAGGATGAGGCCTCGATGCAGGCGGCAGAGCTCTTCGAGAACCGGCTCATGGCCCAGTTCGGGCAGGTTCTGAATCTGATCCGGGATGTGACGGAAGGCCGCTTCCAGGGAGCCACGGTTGTAGTGCGCATTGCCCCGAAATCGTCCCAGGCCTTCCACATGAACGGCAAAGTCCAGTTCCAGTGTTTCTTCCAGTTTGGCGCGCTGTGGATCCGTCAGCACCCCGACCACCAGATGCTGGGAATCTTCCCGGGTGAGAGGTTGATCCGCAAGAGGCACCAGTGATCCATGAACCCGGGCGAACGGCGGAGCCCCCACGGAGAGGTGAAGGTCAGAGCCATTGCGGGAAACGACCGCTTGGAGGAGTTCGACAATCTGGGGAGAGGCCATAGGAAGTCAGGGGGAAGAGAACAACCTGTGTTTCTACCCGGTTTTGACTCGGATTCCAATCTCTAAAGCGAACTGCGGATGCCGCTGACGAGCCGGTCGAACTCGCTTGGGGTCGAGCAGATGGAACGGGCGGCTTCCGCTGAAATCCGGCCAGACTCGTAGGCTTCCTTGATGGCGCTGAGGAAGGGTCGATTGTGGGCGTCCGGCTCTCGATTCAGCAAGTCCGGGATTTTCTCCATGGTGCCGGACCGGATCCACTGACGAATGGCGCCGGCAACCTCGATATGCTCCACCACGGGGGTCAATCCACCCGAGACGGCGGGAACCAGCTTCTGACAAAGCACTCCCACGAGTTGTTTGCTCAGGATGAGCCGGGCCGTGGCTTGCTCGTCCTTGGGGAACAGGGCGAGGAGCCGGTCAAAGGTTTCCTCTGCATCGGAGGAGTGAAGGGTGCTCACGACGAGATGACCCGTCTCCGCTGCTTGAAGCGCGGTTTCCGCGGTCAACCGGTCGCGAATTTCGCCGACAAAAATGATGTCCGGACTCTGGCGCAGGGCGGAGCGCAATCCGCTCGTAAAGCTCTCCGTGTCCATCCCCACTTCCCGCTGAGTGACGACCGAGTTATTAGAATCCAGAAGATACTCGATCGGGTCTTCGATGGTCACGATGTGCTTGGTCTGCGTCCGGTTCACCCAATCCAGCAGCGAGGCGATGGTGGTCGACTTGCCGCAACCGGTTCCTCCGCAAACCAGGATGACCCCTTCCGGGCGGTTGGCCCATCCGCGGAGCAATTCACCCGGCAATCCCAGGGCATCCAGCACCGCCACGGAGTTCTTGATGGGCCGCAGGGCGGCACCGAGTCGACCCACATGACGGAACAGATTGACCCGGAAACGTTGGCCTTGCCCACTGGTCCAGCTCAGATCCATGTCCTGAACCGTGGCGGGGTCACAGCCGCAGGCGACCCAGAATTCACCCAGGTCTTCCTGCGTCAGAACGGCATCGCCCAGCGCAGAAATGCGTCCTGCCACGCGGATGCAGGGGTACTCATAGGTCTTGAGGAACAGGTCATCTGCCTGGGCCTGCAACGCGGCGTGGCACAATTGATCAATCTTGTCCGGCATGGAGAAGGGAGGTGGGGTGGGGTCAGCGAACGAAACGCGCCAGTAAAGCAAGTTCGCCGATCCAGATCAACCCTCTCCATCATCTCTCAACTCCACCACGAGGATGAGTTGATCATCGCCCCATTTGGGTCCCGCGATGAAAAGGGGGCTGTCAGAGCGGAGAATGACACTGGTCTTCAGCACGATGTCCTGCTTCCGCCAGAGTTGCATCTGCAGGTTCATCCCGCCTTTCTCCTCTCCATTGTAATCGATCTTGAGATACAACTCATCGGAAGGAATCAGCCAGGTATCAAAGTCCCGCAGGACCTGTTGGGTGTGCTCGCTGATCAGGTCAAAGTTCTTGTAGTTGAACGAGGCATTCCTGAGTTGCTCGGACAGCGTCTTCTCCTTTTCCGTGAGAGTGGTGGTCAGACTCTTGTTGGTGGCCTGAACCAGACCACCCCAGACAAAGGCATTTTCGATCGGAGTTCCGCGATCCTGGGCAAAGGAAGAGGCCAGAGCGCTCAAGAAGAGCAGGGAGGTAACAGCATATGCTCTCATTGAACCTGCAACACGGGTTGGGTGTAGACGTTGGCGAAGAGATCTCCGTTCAAACGGGCCATCTTCACTGGCTGACGATGCATCTTCGCAAACGACACCAGCATGTCGCCGGTATCTTGGGAAGAGTGATCGAAAGTGAAGACGGAGGCATCATTCTCCAGAGGCTTCATGCCATCGATGGTGATCACACTGGCGCCCGCCTTGTTGTTGTATTCCGCCACGACGGTGTTGCCTGGGTCCGGAGAGAAAGTGTGGAGCACCATGGAGCGGGTGTGCTCGTTCCCTCCGAATATCATCGTGCCCACGGCCAAAAACAGGATCGCCACGACCGCTAGTGCAGGGATGAGTCCCTGATTCTGAAAGAGGGAAGCCACCAAGCGAGGAACCGTGATGACAATTCGAGGAGTCGCCGGTTCGGGTTCTTCCCGCTCGATGCGGCGCAAGATCTGGTGATTGAAGAAATCTGCGTAGGGCACTTCCGGTTTCGGGACTTCCTGTCGCAGTAAATTGCCAATTTGAAGGGAAGACTCGCGCAACTCGTGGAGTTCGGGGTCCGTCTGGAGCAGGTCCTGAATATCGGAATCGCTCAACTCGCCCTCAATCCACCGGCTAATGCGGATTTCGTCGGACTGTCTATGATTCATCGTCGTCTGTGTAAGTGATTAGATCTTGTAGGAGTAACTGTAGTTTCTTTCGAGCGTAGAAAAGCCGGGACATGACAGTGCCAATGGAGCATCCAACGATATCAGCAATCTCCTGATACTTCAGTCCTTCGACTTCTTTGAGTAGAATTACAGCCCTGTGGTCGGGTGAAAGCTTGTCGATCGCCTCGGTGATACGGTTCTGCAGCTCGGTCTTCTGCGCCTCTTGATCGGGCTGGCTGATATCCTTGGGGGCGGTCGGTGCTCCTGGCTCCATGAGATCCTGGGAGACGCGGTCATCGAATTCGGTTCCGTCGCCCCGCACCTTCTTTTTCCGGAGCCAGTCATAGGTGACGTTGTGGGCAATCCGGTACATCCAGGTGTAAAAATTGGATCGCGCCTCGAAGCGCGGCAGCGCCTTCCAGGCTTTCACGAAGGCGTCCTGGCACAGGTCCCAGGCGTCCGCCTCGTTATGGATCATATTTACAATCATGGCATATATCTTCCCGCGGTACCGCGTGACCAATTGATCAAACGCGTCCGTGTCCCCGGCTTGACTCCACTCCACCAACTCAGAATCGGTTGGTTCCATGGGTTCTTCTTTCTCCGGTTTTGACGGGTCTTGATCGTTGCTATTCATTAATCGGTTCAGAAACCTTGGAGGCGCAGTCATCATGCTGACTTCGAGGGTATCATAGGTCCGAAAACCTACTCGTTACAATCTTTGGAGGAATTTGGAAACGTCCTCCCCCCAGTGCTCAGGCTGAGCACCGATAAATGAGACGTGTCCCAGATCGTAGACGGAGAGTTCCGCCGAACCCGCAAAATTTCCAGTGATGACCGTTTTCTGAAGATTAAGGGATGCTCTCTTAATGAATTGCACGGGCATTGTTACCCGTATCGGGTCTGTCAAGAAGCGGTCACTCCGACTACTTGGAGGTAGTCCAAGCCTAGGATTCTCGAACAGAGAGCTGACCAGTCCGGCTTCTCAGATATTGGACCAATAACGGTCCCAGTCGTCCGGAAGGGATGAGTGCTCCACACCGCTCTCGATCCGCCCCTCAAACTCGGGGGTGAAAGTCGTGCTGGTGCCATACACCATGATGAGGTCCTGCGAACTCGCAGAGCGCACGGCGTGAGCCACTCCCGCGGGAATCACAACCCCGACATTATTGGGGCCGGGCATCTGGTCGCCTTCAATCAGGAGGCGCATCTTTTTGCGCGGCATGCCGGCCCGTTCATCGACCAGAAGCATCTCGCACATTCCCCGGACAAAGAACATCACGTCCCACTGCTCCCGATCGTAGGGGCGCAGCTTGTAGTTGGTGGGTTCTTCCACATAGAGCCGCTTGAACCAGGCGGCTGGTTCTTCACCCGCTGGGATATAGGGCGGGTGAATGTGAAATCCCTTGGCGGAATGCGCGAACATCAGCGCGGTGGCCCATTGCTGCGGCCAAAGTCCGATGGATGCGAGGACGCCATCCGTGCTCCGGGCGAACTCCGCAAAGTGACCCCGGTGCCGTTGTTGGTAGACGCGGCGAGGGAAGATCTCGATTCCCGGGATCCAGGCAGACTCGAGCCCCTCTTTAGAAAGGAGCTTGCCCGCTTCTACTCCCGTTGAGGAAAGGGCCTCAGCCAGATCCCTGGAGTTGTAGTCGCGCATTTCGAGCGCATCGCGAGCCTCAATTCGCAGAGCCTTCCACAGGGTGGGATCGGGTTGATTCTTGTGCGCCATTATTAAATACTATAATTCCCATATTGTCTGGCTTCAACCTAAAACCCGATGCGGCTAAATTCTCCGCTCTGGAGGCTCCGCTCCCTCATTGGTGCTGAGGACTTCACATAGATATCCGCAAAAAAGCCGCCCTCCAGAACGGAGCGACGGCTTCAAATAAGAGGGAATCTTTCTGCTGGGGATCAGCGCCTGATCTGCACGGTAGTTCCCCGGCTGGTGTTGTTGTAGAAGAGCCGGGCAACTTGTTCCGGGAGTCGCACGCATCCGTTGGACGCCGGATATCCCGGGACGCGCCCTGTGTGGAATCCGACCGCCATGCCGTCGAGGCGCATCCAGTTGGGCAGATGGGCGTGGTAAATCGTGGAGATCTTGCCCGTGCGGATGCGCTCCGTAATGGAGAAGGTCCCCGTCGGAGTGGACTTGCCGGGCTTCGCCGTGGATACCGGCGTATCGATCGCCACACGATTGCCCACTTTCACATAGGCTCGTTGCGAGGAGAGATCGACAACGACCTGGGTGTCTTCCGGCCGGCTACTCGAGAGAACGCGGTGATAGATCTTGGCGGGACTCTGTTTGGAATTGATTGCAATCTCGGTGACGCGACCGGATCCGATACCCCAATTCTTGTCGCTATCTTTCTTCTCGTCGTCTTGGGACTTTTCAGAAGATCGCGGTTGAGAGACATGGAGCTTCAGTTCCGGTTGATCCCGGGCGGCCTTCCTCGCCTTCTTGCCCTGGGTCTGCCCGTGGGAGAAGTCGGAGGATGCAGTGCGGCGGATCCGGGTGGTCTTGCCGCCGTCTTTCTTGGAGAAAGCAGCCCCAATGGCCTTGAAGGGATGGAATCCTTTCTTGCCCGCATCCGAAGATTTGGCGGCGGCCGTAGCTGGCGCGAGCGGTATGAGCGCCAATGCCAAGGTCAGGGCTGTTCTTTTCAGTCCGGTATTCATGAGAATTCTGAGTGGTGTTGGAATTTTGTGGCACAGTGAGGGGAATTAGGAGTTCCGCAACACAAATTCTCACAAATGCGAAAAAATCCTGACACTTTGCCCGATAGGGGCCCTCGCATTTTTACAATTTTGAGAAAGGGATAGGCCCATATGGTGGGCGCCGAGGTCTCTTGGAACGGGGAATTACCTGATCCGCCGGGCTGCATTTTTTCTGGGATTCGCTTGAAGAGCGCAAGACAGAGCCAGGAATGCCGCTTACAGATGGGTCCGTTGACCTTGTTTCCATGAATTTCATTGATCTGCAGAGCCAGCGGGATCGACTCCGCAAACGCCTGGACGAACGGATTGCCGCGGTCCTGGACCATTGCCGCTTTATCCTGGGTCCGGAGGTAACGGAACTGGAGGAGCAACTCGCCCAGTATGTCGGCGTGAAACACGCCATCTCCGTGGCTTCCGGAACCGATGCCCTGCAGATTGCGCTGATGGCACTGGAGATTGGGCCTGGCGATGAAGTGATCACGGTTCCTTACACCTGGATTTCTACAGCGGAAGCCGTCGCGCTCGTCGGCGCCAAACCGGTGTTTGTGGATGTCCGGGAAGACACCTTCAATCTGGATCCGGCCAAGCTGGAAGCTGCGATCACGCCCAGCACTAAGGCGATCATGCCAGTCTCGATCTACGGGCAATGCGCCGATCTCGTCGCGATCAACGCCATTGCCGAAAAGCATGGCCTGCCAGTGATTGAAGATGCGGCCCAAAGCCTGGGCGCCACCCAGAATGGGCGACAATCCGGGGGCATGAGCACCATTGGCACCACGTCCTTTTATCCGAGTAAACCTCTGGGCGGATACGGAGAGGGCGGGGCCGTCTTCACGGAGGACGATGCCCTTGCCGACCGGATGAAACAGATCCGGGTCCATGGCCAGGATGGGCCCGTCCACCCCGTGGTGGGATTGAATGGCCGGCTCGATACCCTCCAGGCCGCCATCCTGCTCGTGAAGATGGAGGTCTTTGATGAAGAGATCCAGATGCGGCAACAGGTGGCCAGTCGCTATGCCAAGCTTCTCACCGACCTGGAAGAGAAGGGCAACTTGCGTCTTCCCGTCATTGCCGAAGGGAACACCAGTGTGTGGGCCCAATACACGGTGCTGGTGCAGGAGCGGGAAGCCGTGCAAGCCGCACTGAAGGAACGGGGAGTGCCGTCCGTGGCCTACTACACGACCAATCTGCATCTGCAGCCCTGCTTTGCGGATCTAGGCTACGAACGGGGAGATTTTCCGGTGAGCGAATCCCTGGCCCAGCAATGTCTCAGTTTGCCCATGAATCCCTATCTGAGCCGGGAAGACCAGGATCTCATTGTGGAAGGGCTGCACGCCGTCTTCTCCTGATCCGGGCTTTCGGAATTCGTCCGCGGGGGTGAAAAAGAGTAGTGGGAAAGCGGCGATTTCCCTCGTATCTTAAGCCTTGGACCTGGAGCAACCCGACCGCCCAAGGGAGACGATGCAGAACGATCACATTGAAAAAGCCGCCAAGGTTTTCGAAATCGAAATCGCCGAACTGAACCGGGTCAAAGACCGGCTGGACGAATCCTTCGCCAAGGCCGTGGAAGCGATCCGCGAGCGAGTGAGCGCCGGGCACAAGGTTCTCACTGTGGGGGTCGGCAAATGCAGCTACATCGCGGCCAAGATCGCGGCGACACTGACCAGCACGGGCACTCCGGCGCTTCCCCTGGATTCCATGAACGCTCTCCATGGCGACTTGGGCGTCGTCGCGGATGGCGACGTGGTCATCGCCCTCAGCTACAGCGGCGAGACGGAAGAGATGCTGACCTTTTTGACCGCCTTGCGCCGGTTCTCTGTCACCATCATCTGTTTGACCGGCAATCCCAAGTCTGAGCTCGCTCGGCACAGCGACTTCATCATCAATACCCGCGTGGAGCGGGAGGCTTGTCCCCTGGAACTGGCACCCACCTCCAGCACCACGTCCATGCTCGTTCTGGGCGATGCCCTGGCCATGGTGCTCTTGGAGGCTTCCGGCTTCTGCCGGGAAGACTTTGCCCGGTTCCATCCTGGAGGAAGCATTGGGCGGCGACTGTTGATGACGGCCCGGGAGATGATGCGTCCCCTGGACGAAATCGCTGTGGTCGCCACTGGCACGACGGTGGGCGATGCCCTGGATGTGATGACTTCCAAGCGCGCAGGTGCTGCGGTTGTCACGGATGGAGAAGGGCGCGTGGCAGGAATCTTCACTCATGGGGACTTTGTCCGCGCCTTCAAGCAGCACGGCGGCGAGATTTCGCCCAGAGAAGTGGATGCCTTCATGAGCCGGAACCCCATCACGACTCACGTCGATAAGCTGGCCGTGGAAGTGGTGGGTGTGCTCAAAGCGCATCGGATTGACGAAATCATCGTAGCAGATGACGACAACCAGCCTGCGGGCATGATCGACGTTCAGGATCTGGCCCGGCTGAAGATCGTTTAGTCTCGCCGGGTAGAAGAAGTGCCGAGAAGGGCCGCTTCGAAAAACCGGTTGTGGCAGTGCTAGGATCGGTTAGGATTTCCTAACTATTTTCTCGATTGATCAGAGTTCTTTCTGCCTCGCGATCCTGTCTCTTCCTTAC
>JBHIXE010000019.1:0-12309 GCA_041984905.1 Verrucomicrobiales bacterium
ATTTCGGATTTCGGATTTCGGATTTCGGATTTCGGATTTCGGATTTCGGATTTACCGCTTCTCCGGATTCGGTTCGGGCAGGGCCGCCCCGACTTCCTGTTTCCAGTCCTGCAAATCCTGCAACAATTCCTGGCGCTTCTCTGGATTCGATTCGGCCAGGTTTTGGGTTTCGCCCAAATCCTCGGCCAGGTGATAGAGTTCCAGTGGGCGATCGGGTTCGTAGAATTCGATCAGTTTCCAATCTCCCTTTCGAATGGCGCTCACGGGCGTGGTGGTGGGGTAATAGTGAGGATAGTGAAAGTGGAGGGCTGCGCGGTCCAGGTGAGCTGTCTTCGGCGCCTCCAGGAGCCCTGCCAGATTGAGCCCATCCTCACCGGAGGCTGCTTTATCGCCCAGGCCGGAAAGGTTCAGCAGGGTGGGGAAGAGATCACAGGAGAGCACCGGCTCCTCACAAGTCTGGCCAGCGGCTTTGCCGGGAGCGCGAATGATGAGCGGCACTCGAACGCCTCCTTCCCAGCAGGAACCTTTCCCGCTGCGCAGAGGCATGTTGTTCGCCACTTGGAGTCCCTTGTGCAACTTGCAGGTATTCACAAAGCCGCCGTTGTCCGAGGTGAAAACGACGACGGTGTTCTCTGCCAGGCCCTTCTCTTCGAGCCGGGTCAGGACTCGCCCCACGTTCTCGTCCAGGCTCTTGACCATGGCCGCGTAGTGGGGATTCCGCTGAACGGAGTCCTCCGTAATCTTCTGCTCGAAGTGGGCCACCAGCTCCGGCTTCCCTTCGATGGGCGTATGAACGCTGTGATACCAAAGATTGAGGAAGAAGGACTCCTGTCGCGCCGCATACCCATCCAGTAACTCCAGGGCCTTCGAAGTGAGCTGGTCCGTCAGGTAGTCGCCTTCCTGACCAGGTTCCAGATCCGGCACGTATCTCCAATCCTTGAAGTAGGAGTCCCCGTTGTAGGGATAGTGGAAGGTCTGCGGGGCGCCCCAGAGGGTTCCGCCGATATTCACCTGGAATCCGTGAGCTTCAGGGTAGGATTCGGCGCGGCCCAGGTGCCATTTGCCGATATGGGCGGTGCGATACCCGGCATCCCGATAGATCTCCGCCAGAGTCACCTCTTCGAGTGGCAGAGAATCAAGACACACAGGCTGCAGCAGCTTGCGGTTGCCTCGATCCAGGGCGGCTTCACGCCAGATCGTCATCTGGAGCCGGGCGGGATGTTTACCGGTCAGGATGGACGCTCGGGTAGGTGTGCACACGGGGGATGCGGCATAGGCATTCGTGAAGTGCACCCCCTGGCCTGACAACCGGTCGAGGTTCGGAGTTTCGTGGAGGTCGCTCCCGTAACAGGCGAGATCCGACCATCCGAGATCGTCGGCCACAATCAGAACGATGTTTGGGCGGGCCGAGGCGGCAACCGCGGCAAGGCTCAGCGAGAGCGAGAGAATCCAGGAAAGGACTCTCCGCGAGTGGGGCGTTTTCATAAAGGGAATTGTCGCGAAATCCCACTCACCTGCAAGCCTCACGGGAGGAGGCTGCATTTGTCAGCTCTCCACCTCTTCTTGCGCAAACAGGTGCTGGTAGAACACAAACATGAAGCAGAACCAGAAGGGGACCGCGACCGCACTGAACCCGGCATCCAGAAGCCCGTAAGCGATCCAATTGTTCAGGGCGGGATAGTAGTCCGCCACGATGTAGATGGTCATGAGGCCCAAGAATGGGATCAGTGTGATCAGGCTCGCCACGAGAAAATAGCCGAAGATACGCCAAAAGTGTCCTTTGGTGAGCGCCCAACTACGGTTGAATGCTTCCATGGGACCAGCCTCTTCCGTCACAACGCAAACGGGGACAAACACCAGACGGAAATAGACGTAGATGCCGGGGAGAATGAGCAGGATGATTCCCAGCAGAAAAACAAGTCCGGAAATAAACCGGGCGCCAAACATGCGGCCCCAGCACCGAAACCCGGTCCCTAAGGCTTCAAAGAACCCACCGGGATCGCCAGACCAGGAGATCAACAGGAGCTGGAAGATCGCCCCCGTCGCAATGATGCCGAAAAAGTTGTCCAGAAGATTGGCGAAACGGATCGATTGGCCGAGGTCTTCCATGGAGTCCTCAGCGAACATGTAGAAATCAGCGTAGGCGCTTAGCAGGGCGAGCGGAATCCAGACCAGCAGATAGAGCAACGCTGCCAAAGGAAAAGTGCGTCGATAGAGGGTGAATCCGCCCGAAAGAACATTCCCGAGGGTGAAGGGCCCCAGCGAATCCTCTTGTGAGGGGGCGGTGTCCGGGAAGAGGGTTGACTGGGGTGTTTCGTAGGGATTGATGGAGGGAGCGGGCGCAAGACCGGTGGGGACCGGTGCAGGGGGCATCGTAACCTTAGGTGGCAGGGAGGAGAATCGTGAGCGCACATCCGCAAAGGTCGCCCAGTTCTCCATGCCTTCGCTCCAGACCAACGTGGATTCCTGGATTTGGTTGCCCTGACGAAGCTCGAGGAGTTGGCTTTCGCTGATGGGGCCGATTGTCTCGCCGTTGCTCTCGTAGTACCAATCCATTTCGGGATCATTAAAACCAGGGCCTCGCCTGGCAAGCACGAAATCGTGCCGTGGAGGCCTAGTGCTGCGTTGGGCGAGAGATGCGGGCCTTCGATTTGTTGGCGGAATGATGCATGGCTTACTGCTATTGCAAGGGAAGTATCGTGACAATATCCATGGGATCTTTGTTAGCCTAACGCATTTATATAAGACACGCAGGGAGGTAAAAAAATTATATGGCTGTCTCTGAATGCATGGGAATTCGAGCCGTCCAAATCCACAAGCCGGGATATGGGAATGCCGGAAGTACTTTGCCTTATGGGTCATTTTTTTGGAGCGGATCGATAAGCCGATACCGCTATTCATGTAAATAGATATCGAACTAGGGGATTTTCTCTCTTTGGCGCTCGGTGAGCGCGTGTGATGAGCTGTGTACGTCACGCAACAGCGCGGCACATTATGTTCATGGGAATGGGAAGACTCGCAGAAGCTGAATTTTTTTCGGGAATGGATAATATGCTGAACTGTTGTATGGCATCATTCTGGTGTTCCGCGGCTGAACACCTTCAGGTGATGTTGAGTGCCGTCGTGTTTATTCTCGGTGGCGCCGTCTGGCTTGCGTTGGAGCGGTGGCTCGACAAGCGGGACGAACCCTTTCCTCATCCGAAACTGAAGGGAATGCTGCGGGGGATCTTGATCTCGATGACAGTCCTGATGGTGGTGTTCTTCGTCCACGAATACAATGCAGTGGTAAAGATCGCCGGATGCGAAACGGGGGACGGAGGACCTGATGACCTCCCTGTTGGCCCTTCCTTGCCTATGTCCTATTCCAATGGGTTTGGAATGGAGTTCATCCTCATTGGAGGGGAAGAGCCCTACTACCTCCAGACCGGGGAGGTCACTAATGAACAATGGTCACGCGTGATGGCAGTGCCTGTCCCTGAAGGGCAAAGTCCCCGCCTGCCAAAGACGGATGTGTCTCGCCAGGATGTGGAGGAATTTCTTTACCGTTTGGGATTTCAAGCACGTCTGCCTGGAGAGCTACAGGGAGCTGTTTACGCACTTCCAAGCCGGGAGCAATTCGTGAAAGCATGTGAAGTCATTTACGGAACCGAGTTTTGGAAGATATCTAACAAGGATGCCATCCTGGAGCGCTTCAGGCCCAATCTTGCTGACGTGACGCTGGAACAGGAGTCCACTCACGCGGTCATCTGGTTTGAGAGCGGCGAGCGGTATGAGGATCAATCAGCGGGGTTGAGGGAGAGTGTTCCCAGATCCGCCGAGAGCGGAATGGTGGCTGTAGTAGAGCTTGTTGGTAATGCCGGGGAGATGCTCGTCGGCGGTGACGGTGAGGAAGCTATCTATGTAGGAGGTGGTGGGTATATGGACTTTGACTGGAGTGCCTTTCTAAATCGGGACTGTGCAAAGGCGCGGGAGGATTATCGAGCGAAGGACTTAGGCTTTCGCTGCATTTTAAGAATACAAGATGAACGCAGTAACTAAGAACAACATCGTTGCGTCGATTGCGGGGGAAGTGATGCGCCCTACGGGACAGAGCGAGAGCGTAGTCCGGAAAGTGGCGCTCAATTCATACAGTGATTCGGCGGAAACGGAGGAGCTGGCCAGTCTCAGTCGCCTGCAGGCAGAGGCGGATACTGAATACGGCGCCAAAGCCAACGAGCTGGAACAGGCGCGACGCAAGCAGAATTCGACTGAACAGATCGTGACCCTAACAGATCTGCCGGACACTGAGCCGATGAAGGCTGAGTTGGTAGAACAGAATAAAGGGAACAGTCGAGAGTGGAGCATCGCAGATCAGGTGCTTTGCTCGCTCTATACCTTTTTCTGGTTTGCCTTTGCATGCTTCTCGGTGGTGACGATGGCGGCAATCGTGGAGGTGCAGGATATCGCCTTCATCGAGGGGCACCAATATCGGGTCTACCTGATGAGCTCCATGCCCCTTTTTGCTGGGATCATTGTGGAGCGTTGGTTGGTTCGATTGCCTCGCGCCCGTCGGGTGAAGCGTTCGGATCAGCTAATGTTCTTCGGATTCAGCGCCATGTTGATCTGGCTGGGGTTGCTGGTCTTTTCGTCAGGCGGTTTCGTAGGTGGCGGTTGGAGTGATTTCGTCGACGAAATCGCTAAGCCAAAGCCAGTGAATGGATTCGCTGACATCCGCGCTTACATCGCCTTTCTCCAGGTTCTAGGGGAGATCACCCTTATTGCGACTTTGGCCGAGCGGATCGAGCGCGAATACCTGCCCAGGATCGAGGTGGAGAATCCGGAATACACCCGAACCGAAGCTCAGGTTCAAAAGCTGGAGGGGGAGTTGAAGGAGATTCAGGGGCGTCGCGCCGAAACGGAGGCCAAGATCCAGCGTGCGTTGCGTGGGCGGGACTCCTTCCGGAAGCGCGCTGAAGCATTCGCCGAAGGCGCCGTCGGGGTCTTTCGTGAAGTGCTGGGGTTGATGAAAGTGATGCTGCGGGATCATGAAGCCAAGCTTCAGCAAGCCCGGGTGAGCGTCCGCGAGAAGCGGAGGCAGGAGCGAGCTCAAAAACGGGAAGTGGAGCGTCTGGATCGCAAGTGGAGGTGGCGATACCGGCATTGCCTCAATGAAGTCTCTGAGGAAAATCCGTTGGAGAAGGTGTTCCGCGAAGGCCAAAAGGTGCCGAAGAAGGTGCAGGTTTGTTACAGCATCGATCGTACGAGGCTCGAGAAGGATCTCAAGAAGGCCAAGGAACTCTTGGCGCAGAGGTCCGTTCAGCTCGAGCAGGCATCCGAGGAACTCAGCAAGTTAGTCAATCAGGCGGAAGAGAAGATAGAGAAGCAGGTCCGCCACGAAATCGAAGAACGTGTTTTGAAACTTTAGAATGTGAACATGAAGAGAAAGAACAATCAACCGAAGGCCTTTCCTTACGTCCTGGGAGGATTCGTACTGGCAGGTGTGGGACTGGTCTACCTGATCGGCAAGCCTCCCAAGAGTAATCTTGAGGAGGTGCCCACCATCGGAACCACCACGAGCGTCTATGTGGCACCGCCGCCATCATCTGCGAAGAGCTTGATGTTAGCCCAATTTGCGGATGCATGTCAGGCGATCATGCAGGAAACCACCCCTGGCAGGGTCATCGTAAACAATGCCTACACTTTGGAGAAGCTTATCGACGTTGAATACGCCTACTCCAGCTATGATGAGAAGATTTTCCGAAAAGCTTTCAAAGAGGGCATCTGCGAGCCTTTTCGGCAGTTGGCTCGGGAGTCAGGGGAGGAAACCGGCACTGCGGTGGCGGTGAAGTCTCAAGTGGAACCGATTCGGGAAGTACCTTGGCGCCGGTTGTTGGATCACATCCGGGAGCAGGCGATGCATATCGACACGGAGGAGAACCGGGTGGTTATCGTGGCTTCCCCCTTTGTAAGACACGGTTCGTTGGAGAACCCGAAATTCCGGATTACGGATTCCGAATTGCCGAGCGATTTCTTCATCGTGAACCAGGAATCTCTCTCTCTGGAATCTCCCTTCGGGATGATGGATCGCTCAAGCCACTTTGAGAATATCAGTATCTCCTACGTGTTCACCGGAGAGACCCCTGAAAAGGGTTCCATGGTGGAAGAATACACGCGGCGATTCTACGCCTATGTGTTCCAGGCCGGACGAGCCAAGACCATCTATTTTCCCCCCGCCCCGGAGAATGGCTCCCTGGGAGATCTCTTTGATGAATCCTATCGTTGGTACTCCCATTCCCGGGGCGACCTCTGTTCCACGGCGATTCGCTTCTTGAGCTATCCGATTGAGGCAGACTGCTGCATCAATGACCTTGAGAGAATGCCGGTGGAGGAGGGTGCTCGTTCGATGGCGGTGACTCTGACTCATCTGGTTGATGGGCCAGGCTTTCGGCTCAATCTCTGGTTGATTCCCCTCAAGGATGGAAAAGAGACATCGAGGGAGTGGATTGATGGAAACGGTAACAGCTTCTTCAAATACAAGATGTCAGCGACCGACCGCGATTCCGGGTCCACGGACCGGGTCGTGAGTCTCACGCAGGCGGCTTTTTGCTCCATGGTGGACTTCGATGACCTCTTGATTGCAGTTTGCTTTGCTTCCGGTGAGTCCAACCATCGCCCCGTCGGAAATGTGATCGTGGATCTGGATGGAGAACGGTATCTCTGGGAAGTGGAGTTCGAGCGGAATCGGCGCTCGACCCACTATCACCTGCCCGGGAATGTGAGCCTCAACAATCCGAAACTTGAGGGATGGAAGTTTGTTAGGCTGAGTCAACTTCAAAATCGCTAGTACTATGATAGTCTTTGCAAGTGTTGCGCTGTTGTTCGCGCTTGATCTGGCGGCGCTGATGGAGGTGGATGGTCCGCGACAATGGCGCGGGGACAGGGTCTCTGTTCGCATTACCGGCTACTCCCGTGGCGTGCAGATGGGAGAAGAAGCGGACCAGCGAGAAGCCAAGTTGGATGCCGTGAAACAGCTGCTAGTGATAGGTGAGTACGGTCAGAAGGACAGAGAAAGCCTGTCTTTGGATATCTGGGGAACGGGTGCCGAGGACGTGATTCTCAATAAGCTGTTTCCTGATGGAGCTCCAGAGTGGATCTACGAGGGTTACGGCCCCGATGGAAGGTACAAGATGGGGATCGAAGGGGACCTGCAATTGGCTATGCGGGTCTTCTACATAGAGGAACCTCCGTTCGGCTTCACGATCTGTGCCGTGTCCAGCCACCTTGTGTGGGACTATGGTACCACGAAGCTGGACAAGGACTTTGAGTTCGATGACGTGGTTTCCAGTGAGGGCATTCGCCAAGCGGTCTCAGAGAGCACTTATCTGATCTGTATCGGCACTTCTTCTCAGGAAGGGCAGCAGACGAGCCAGGAGAAGCTTTCCATGGACCGCACCGTGGCACTCATGGACGTGGCCAAGGTCGCTTGGCCGGAGAAGGCGGAAGAGGGAGTGATTTATGGGTGGAACGTCGGTCAGCACAAGGAGATCACCGATCTTGAGAGCAGTAGCGAGACTCGATACCAGCGTCGTGTTCTCATTGTTGCCGCGGTCGGCGTCGGCAGCACTGAGGAATTGAAAGCGAGCCTGATCGATTCTCTGACCCGGTCAGACTTGCTGGAAATGCTGGATTTGTCCGCCTACTCCAAGTTCGAGGATTTGACCCTGATTCCTCTCAAGTGAAGCCTAACTAGATTTCGACGGTCTCGCCGATTGGGGGCAAGAGAAGCTTGAGGCTGTTGCTCGCGAACAGCTTGGTGGCATCGTCCTTGTCGATTCTGATCGGTGGGAAGGTATCGTAGTGGATGCCGAGCACGGTTTGCACACCCACGAAGCTGGCGGCGCGGCAGGCGTCCTTGGGGCCCATGGTAAAGTTGTCTCCAATGCAGAGCGCGGCCCAGTCCAGGGTTGTGGACTCGCCGATCAGCTTCATGTCGTAGGTCAGCGCTGTATCGCCAGAGAAGTAGAAGCTGCCCTCACCGCTCTGAATGACAAAGCCACCGGGGTTGCCGCCATAGTTGCCGTCCGGAAGCATGCTGCTGTGGATCGCATTCACATAGGTGACGCGGCCGAAATCAAAATCGTAACCGCCACCGTGATTCATGGGATGCACGTTCTCGATCTCCTGACGGCCAAACCAGGACACGATCTCGAAGTTGGAGATGAGCTTGGCGCCGGTGCGTTTCAGAAGGGACTCGGCATCGGCAAGGTGATCCTGGTGACCGTGACTCACGAGCACGTAGTCCGCCTCAATGGCGTCTACATCGATGTCCGAGGCGAGTTCGTTGGGCGTGATGAAAGGATCGAAGAGCAGCTTCTTGCCGGCGACTTCGACCAGGATGCAGGCATGACCAAGGTAGGTAACTCTCATGCCGCTAACTTGGACCTCACCGGCACAGATCCAAGTGGCTTTTGGGAAAACCGGGATCTAGTCCAGTTCGCGGATCCGGATATTCCGGAAGTAGACCACGCTGCCGGGATCATGTGCCTGGACCGCGATGAGCCCGCCTTCCGGATTCAGTAGACGGCCTTTGCGAAGCTCGTTCCGTTCGGCGTTCTCCGGTTCGGTGTAGTCCAAGGTGGTTTCGCCATTGATCTTGATGAGGATGCGCTTGCCCTCGACCTTGATGTAGTACTCAAACCACTCGTCGTCCTTCACCGGAGACTCTGTCAGGTCTTCCACCGCGAACAGGCCTCCGGTCTTGTTCTTGTTTTTGTGCGTGTTGTTGACCTGCGCTTCGTAGCCGTAGTCGAGGAAGTGCTCCGTGGGGTGAAAGGTGGTGTGGAAGAAGATGCCGCTGTTGGAGTTGGGCTTGCACAGCACCTCAGCCTTGAGTTCGAAGTTGATGAACTTCTCCCCAGTCTTCATGTCTTCGCCAAAGTAGTAGAGGTGCGCCATGCCATTGATGCCATGGGTCTTCAGCGTGCCGTCTTCCACGGAGAAGGACTCGGGCTCCTGGTTGGCCTTCCAACCGGTGAGGTCCTTGCCGTTGAAAAGCGGGCGCCAACCTTCCTCGTCGTCCGCAGCGTGCAGGTAGGAAAGGGGCAGCGCGAAAAGCGCGATGAGGAGCAGGAGATTCTGGGGCATGCCTGAGCCTAGCGAGTGGGGCTAAGCTGTCAATTCTTCCCAGTATCAACGGGCATCACCTCCGCCTGCCAGGTTTCATGAAGCGCCTTAAGCCGCTCCACGACTTCCGGGTGGGTGGCGGCGTGATCCGAGACTTCCGGCTCCGCGTCAGCAAGGTTGTGCAAGGTGTAGCGAGGTTGGGAATTGGCTCCGCGTCCCTGGTGGCAGATCAGCTTCCAATCACCCCGGCGGGCCGACCAACTATTGATCCACTGAAAGTGAAGTACGTCGTGACCTGACTTGGCATCTGCGGATTCGATGATGGGCAGAAGGCTGACGCCATCCAACAGATCTCCGCTCCGCCTGGTTTCACTGAGTTCCAGGATGGTCGGAAACCAGTCCATCATCATGACGGCCTGATCGCGGACGATGCCTTGAGGCACCTTGGCTGGATAACTCAGCACCGCGGGGACTCGTACGCCTCCTTCGAAGAAAGTCGCCTTGTGTCCGATCCATTTGCCCGTGTAGCCGCCTCCACCATTGGCGCCGTAGTTGTGGCCCTTGGGCAGGCCGGACTTGTGATTGTCCACCCGGATGGCGTTGTCTTCCGTGGAGTGACCGTTGTCGCTGAGAAAGAGCACGATGGTGTCCTTGCGTAGATCAAGCTCTTCCAGTTTGGCGAGCACCTTGCCAATGTAGGCGTCCGTCATGGTCACGAAGGCCGCATAGGTGCGGCGCGGCTCCTCCATGCCCTCATACATCGCCAGGTATTCCGCGGGAGGTTGCTCTGGATAGTGCGGCGTATTGAAGGGGAGATAGAGAAAGAAGGGGGCTTCCTGGTTCTCCTCGATGAATTCTAGAGAGCGATTCACAATCAGCTCGGGGTAGAACTCGTCGGGGCGGAACTGTTCGTCCTCGCCCTCGTAGAGATCGTGAAAGCCGGTTTGGTGGAGGAAGAAGTGATTGAAATTGTCGATGAACCCACCACGATTGCCGAAGAACTCATCGAAGCCCTGCCGGGTAGGGCCAAAGCCCGGCGCCGCGCCGAGGTGCCACTTGCCAAAGATCGCTGTGCGATAGCCGGCCTCCTTGAGTGCTTCTGCCAGGGTGACCTCTTCCAGCGCCATGTTGGTCCCAGCCTTCGAGTGGAGGTTGCTCTGGGTCCAGTCATTCACTCCACCGCGCTGCGGATAGCGACCGGTGAGCAAGGCCGCCCGAGCCGGGCAACAAACCATGTGGGCGTAAGCCTGAGTGAAGCGAACGCCGGTCTCGGCGAGTTGATCGATGGCGGGCGTCTGGAGATCCGTCGCGCCAAAACAGTGGGCATCCAGCGTGCCTTGATCGTCGGTCAGGAAGATCACGACGTTCGGCTGACGAGCCGTTGCGCTCGTGAGCGTCAGCAAGAGAATCAGAAGCAGTCTCATGGCGATTCCAGGTTATTCTCCAACACGTCTCGCATACACGTAGTAGGCGCCGCGAGTCTGGTCCTTGCCCGGCAGATGCAGCCAGGTTTGAAGCATGGCAGGACCCTCAGGGAGTTGGAGCCTCAGAGGTGCGGATTGGGCTGCAGGATCCACCTTCGCTTCGGCGACTTGGTCGCCCACCTGGATTTTCGCGTGATCGGCCTCGATGGGTCCGGGGTGTTCCGTGGGCCAGCGGCGAAGCGCAAACTCGTAGGTGCCCGGTTTGTCGATATGGACCGCCCAGGGGCCGTTGCCCATTTGACCGCTGGTGACCCCGTTCTGATGCCACACGCATTCCTGGATCGTCTCCGTGAGCCAGTCATGGGACATGAGCCGCGTAACCGGCTCCGCGTCCGAGCCGATGGAAATCCGGCTGTAGTCGCTGAAGGCAGCCTCCTGACTGGTATACCACTCGTGGTAGGCAGCCTGCATGGCCTTGACTCGCTCCGGGTATTTCTCCACGAGATTCTCACTCTGACTGCGGTCCGCCTTCACATCGTAGAGCTCCACGATGCCAGGCTTTTGATGGTTCAGCACCAGGCGCCAGTTATCGTGGAGCACCACTGTCCGCGCCTCTTCCTTGGGTAGGGGATACCGCTGCGTCTGGATTGCCAGGTAGCGACCCTCACCGGTCCCAGTGGTCTTGCCCAGGAGCGCGCCGGCGAAGCTGATCCCATCGATGGGCGGCCCGTCAGGTTTCGTCACACCACAGAAATCGGCCAGGGTAGGGAGGATATCGATGTCCGCCATTAGCGTGTCGAAGTCGCGCCCCTCCGCACCGCCGAGGCCGCCCGCGGGCCAACGCAGGAAGAGTGGCACGCGATGTCCTCCCTCATAGCACGCGCCCTTTGCGCCTTTCATCCCGGCTGTGAAGTTCGGCAGTGGCTTGCTGTGGGTATCCCCCTTCAAAGGCCAACCGCCTGCGGGGCCGTTATCGGTCGTGAAGATGAGCAGGGTATCCTCTTCCAGGTTCAGCTCCTTGAGCCGCTTCATGAGCCTGCCCATGTTCTCATCGATGTTCGTAATGAGCGCATAGTACGGGGAAGCTGATTTGGCCACGCCCATCTCCAGGTAGGGTTTCTCATACTGGGGATCCACGTTCCAGGGATGATGCGGCGCATTGGTGGCCACGTAGGCGAAGAAAGGCTTGTCCTGATTCTCCTCGATGAACTTCATCGCTTCATCGAACCAGATATCCGTGCAGAACCCATCGAAGGGCTCGGCGACGCCATTGCGCAGGTAGTGATCGTCGAAGTAGTCATTCCCGTAGTAGTCCGGTCCCTGGGTGATGCCGCCGCCCTTGTGCTGCACCACCACGTCAAAGCCCTGATCCTGAGGCCGCATCGGTGCATTGTCGCCCAGGTGCCACTTGCCGAACATCCCTGTCACATAGCCGCCGGCTTTGAGCGTTTCCGCGAGCGTCACCTCATCCCCATTCATCATGGAGCGCCCCATGATGGTGTGCCAGATTCCGCTGCGCATGGGATTGCGCCCGGACATGATCGCGGCGCGGGTTGGTGAACAAGTCGGCCGTACGTGGTATTCCGTAGCGCGAACCGACTGCGCGTGCAGCGCGTCCAGGTTCGGAGTGATGATGTAAGGATGGCCATGAGCGCCGATGTCCTTGTAGCCCTGGTCATCCGTGATCACAAAGATCACGTTCGGCTTGGCCATAGCGGTCGTAGCCAGGCCGAATAATGCCGACAAAAGGAGGCAGAACTTCGAAAGGTTGGCGGAAGCGGTA
>JBHIXE010000019.1:12319-25954 GCA_041984905.1 Verrucomicrobiales bacterium
AGCCCACTGCAACATGGAGGCTCCCTCCATGCCAAGCGGAATTTGGTGTCCCAATCATGCAACCAAGCCGCTACGGAGTTGCTGTCCGCGAGGCCTTCCAGGTAGAAGGCAACTCTTCGCTATCAATCTTGATCGTCCCGCGGAACTTCGATCGCAGTTCATCCAACCCTGCTGCGGTCAGTTTGGTATTGTTCAACTCGAGCGTCTTCAGTTGGTCCATCCCTGCAAGGGTATTGATGTGATCGTCTGAGAAAGGTAACCCGTTTAGACACAATTTCCTGAGGGCCAAGTCTTCAAACTCCCCAAAGATGAGCAGATCTTGTTCGGAGATGTTGGTCCGACTAATGTCCAGTTCTTGAAGAAGAGGCAGGGGCGATTCCAGTAAGTGCCTCAGGCCTTTGGAAGATATCTTCGTCCCAGACAAGTCGAGTTGATGGACACCATCTAGTGGTAAGCTTCCTAGAATCGCCTCGTCATCGACACTTGTGTCGGACAATGACAGGCTCCAGACTTCCAGGAAAGAGCTGTTGAGGCCGCTGCCATTGATCGGAGTTCGGTCGAGGTTCAACTCATTGATTTGACGCAACGGAAATAGGTTCTTCAAGTCATCATCCTGAACGGGCAACCCGTTCAGATAGACTTCGAAAGCGTGTCCCTGAGAGTAGTTCTTGTTCCAACTCCATTGGGTAACACCTCCCGTAGACCGAACCCATTCGATAGAAGCCTTTGGTAGATCAATAGGTGGGGAAATGCGGGAGTAAGCAAAGTAGGCGAGTCCTAATAGGAGCGTCACTACTACAGCTCTTTTGACCATAGAAGCAGACTACCAGAACAGTCGAACCAAGTCTATTCCCCTGTGAACCAGGTCTTTGCCAGTGGATCGGTCTTGCAGAATTCCAGCAATTGCTGGGCCACTTTCTCGCGACCGGTTTGGCTGGGATGCACGCCATCGCCAGCGAAATCGGCCTTCACATACACCAGGTCATCGATTTGCCGGCCTTTCTCGCCTTCGGCCCAGAGATAGGGACCCCAGAGCAGCAGGGGCGTGGAATCCAGCGACAGGGCGTTATCGCCCTTCATCTGGCGCTGGATCAATCCACGCACCGCGAAAGCGCTTTCGTAGGCATAGGGCTCGGGATTGAGATTGCCATTGGCGTTACCGGCCCAGATGCGGCTGCCGAGATAGGCGATCCGCAGGTTGGGAAACTTGGCCCTGGCATTCTGGAGCACCTGGATGGTGTCCGTCTCCAAGATGGTAACGTGATCTTCCAGGGAACCGTGAGGCGCTTTGTTGGCCAGCTTCACCCAGGCGACCTGGACCTGCTGCGGCGTGACTTCGGCAGCATTGAGTCGTTGCAGGGCAACTTGCCAGGGACGGGCATCGGACGGAGCCCATTCGGCCATCGCCTGGCCGCCTTGAGCGCAATCGACAATCGTCAGCTTGCCGGACTTGGCCGGATCAGAATCCGCGATCCGTTTGAAGAAGGAGAACTCCTGGGTCGCATTCGACATGCTGATGGAGATGAACACGATTTTCCCATCCGGTGCTGGGTTGCCCTCAGCGTCTAAGGGTTGGATCTGCGCGAGTTGTTCGTTGGCCGCTTTCAGCAATGCCTCTGGAGGCCGGTTCGCGCCTCCGCCGTAAAGGCCGCCATCTTGACCTTCATAGACATCGTCTGCACTCATGTCCGTCAGCGGAATGAGCCGATCTGGCGCCTCGCGCTGATTGGGATTTCCGGGCGGCCGGGATTGCCCGGAGGGACGGCCCTTCTGGCGTTCTTCCTTGGCGCGATTCAGGTAAGCCTGGTCCTCAGGACTGAGCGTTTCCCCGGCGCGGGATTTCTGGAGGAGATTGCGAGCCTTCTGCCAATCGATCGGGGTGGAGTCTTGGGCCTGAGCGAGGCAAAGGCTCAGAAAGAGCAAGGGCGCGATGAAGAGCTGGAGTTTCATGGTAGGGGATGGAACTCCGGAGATTCGCTAGAGTTCTAAAGTTGGTTTTGGAAGCGAAGGAATCGAACTCTATAGTTCGAGTTTAAATGAGGATCTATTGCTACATAGGCCCCAAGGACTTGATTCCCCAAGGCGGGAGTGTTCCTGCCCGCCATGCGATCGATGGGCCCGGCTCGATTCTGGGCTGGTGTCATCAGCATGGAGGAGCGCCCGCGGTTGACGGAACCTTTGCCGCCACGTGGATCCTGGATACGTGTCGTCAGATGTGGATTGCGGACCGGCATAGCGAACACGTGGCTTGTGCTCGCGGGGAACCCGTGATCAGCGCTGGAGAGGTGTTCTTTCTCACGGAGGGGAAGACGGAAGTTTGGATCGACCGGATCTCCAATCAATCCACGGGTTACTGCCCAGAAGTGGGGAGCTGGGAAGTTGTGCAAACCGTCTTGGAATCTTTCGGCTTGGCTGGAATCCCGCAGGAGTTTGATCCTGCTTGCGAGTTTCGCCGGTGTGACCGGTGTGACGCCTTGAGCTTGGTGAAAGATGCCTACTATGACTGCCTATCATGCGGTGCCGATCTACCGAGGGAATGGAACGTGGGAAATCGGAAGGACACATAAAACAGGCCGGAGATTTCTCCCCGGCCCATCTAGAACGTGGTGATAAAGTTGTTTTGCCACCCTTAGCGACGGCGTGGGGGCGGAGGCCCGCGGCGATCATCGTCTTCATCCCGGTCCTTGCCCTTGCCTTTACCCCGATCTTCTTTCTCGTCGGGGCGACCGGATTTGCCGGGCTTGGTCGCGCGGAAGACATCGTCCTGGATCTCGCTGCCAATCCGAGTGTTACGCTGGATGATCTTGGAGAGCGTCTGTTGCTCGACCAGCTTCTGCAGTTCCGGGCTCAAGTAGTGCTGATACCAGAAGCGGTCGCCGTCCCGGAGCCGCTGGAACTGATCCTTGAGAATGGTGTGCAGGGTTTCACCGACCATGCCATCCCGCACGTGGCGTTCGCCTAACATGCCGATCCAGGGATCCATATTGTCCGGCGTGCCATACAGCTCCTCGAGCTTCTGCTGGAGCCCGCGTTCGTTGGCGGGATAGACATCGAAGCTGTCGATCAAACTCAGCCCGTAGTCGAGGCGCACCTGGTTGTAGCTCGGCAAACCATGGTCGCGACCCCGCTGCAGGTTGAGGGACGCCAGGTCAAAGCCGCCCGACCCGGGAGGGCCGAAGAGGAAGTTGCGCACGGCATCGATGATGTGCGTATCGATCTCTTGCGCGGGCTGGGCAGCCAGCCCACGCAAGTAGGGTTCGATTCCATAATCCTCCACTTCCTGAGGATTAAAGAAAGCATTGGCGAGCGCCAGGTTCCCATCGCTGACAGGGCGACCATTCCGCTCCAGGCGCAGCAGTTCTTCAGACAGCATGGTGTGACCCACGCGATAAGCTGCTGTGGCGAAGACGTTGGCGATTCCCGCGTCGACATTCGGCTTGTAACCGCGATAGGGATCCAGAGGATGATTCCCCAGCAGAACGGGAAGGAACTCGCGGTAGGTGATGGCCTGCATCTCCGCTGCCACGATGATCCGAGCCATCTCATAGATGTCGTCACCTTCCAAATTGGGATCTTTCCGCGCGATGGCTTCCGCCCAGTGATTGTGTTCCCGCACGAAGAGAGTGTGCATGGAAGTCAGGCCGACCTGTTCATTGGCGCGCACGTCACCAGCGAGGAACATGTCCTCCGCGTTCTGGAAGGGGAGCGCCGCGTTCGGGAGGTTGTCGACATTGTAGGGCAGGAGGCCTTTCTCGCTGGTCTTGAGCTTGCCGGTGCCGTCCATGGTCCGAAGCGCCTTGGCGCGGTCGTCATCCGCTCCATACACATTGGAAGCATCGATGTAAGCCGTGATGGCGTTGATCTGCTGACGCACTCCCAAGCTGTCCTTCTCGTAGGCAGAACGATTCATGGAGATGTATTTGTCTCCATTGCTGGCGGGATCGAAGTAAGGATCGCCGGAGGGCACCAGGATATCGAAAGACTCGTTGGGATCGGCGGCTGGCGTTTCATCGATGTCGTGATCCAGGAACTGGCCCCACTGCCAGATGAAATCCGAGGCGTGGCGTTTGTTATAGATCAGGTCGTTCTGGGCGGCCACCGCGTTGCTGATTTCCCGGGCACTGGGGCGCAGATCGCCGGAGGGTTCGTCCAGGCCATCCAGATAAGCCACGGTTGTCTTGCGCAGAAAGGGCACATGAGAGGCTCCCCAGAGGGTGTTCGTCTCATTGTTGCCGACGCCGTCGATGGTCCGGTATTCTTCCGGGAAGCTCTGGCTGAAGCTATTGAGGGAGCGCCGCTCGGACATGCGTTTCTTGGGACCGCGGCCGGGCTTGTCACCGCGCTGAGGTTGAGGAATCGGGGCGGCCTCATTCTGCTTCTGGGCTTTCCCGTTGGAGTTGGTATTGCTGTTCTGACCCATCGAGGTGATGGGAAAAAGCGCCAGGCCGGTGAAGACAACGGCGCTGCAGCAAAGAGTTTGGGTCCACTTGCTCATGGAGTTGCTATGTTGGGTTTTTGGTTGGAATCGAACCGTTCAGCAGTTGACGGGCTGAACTGTTGCCACTCTAAAGACGCAAGATGACAAGCCAGGTGCCGGGAAGATGACAAATCGTTCATAATCCTCCAGAGGATTGAAGATGCGCTACAAATTCCGTAGAGGTAGAGGCGCATGAGAATCCTAGTGGTAGAGGACCAAGACCGGTTTCTCTCTTTCATCCGGAAGGGATTGGAAGAGCAAGGCATGGCCGTCGATGCCGTGAATAACGGAGACGACGGTTATGCGCTGGCCTCTTCCACACCCTACGACCTCCTCGTGCTGGACATCATGTTGCCCGGCCAGGATGGGCTCAGCATTCTCAAGCAACTGCGCCAATCTGGAGACAATGTCCCCGTCATCCTGCTGACGGCACGATCCTCACTCGAGGATCGACTCGAAGGGCTGAATCTGGGGGCGGACGATTACTTGCCCAAACCCTTCTACATTGAGGAGTTGGTGGCTAGGATCCACACCGTGGTGCGGAGAGCGAACGGCCAGGGATCCAACATCCTGCGAGTCGACGACCTGGTGATGAACCTGTCTTCCCGCGAAGTGACGCGAGGTGACGAGCTGATTGACCTGACGATCCGGGAATTCGCCTTGCTGGAGTATCTCATGCGCTCGCCCGGGCGAGTCATCAGTCGCACGCAGATCTGTGAGCACGTGTGGAACTACGATTTCGATCCCGGCACCAATCTGGTGGACGTCTACGTCAGGCGACTGCGCAACAAGCTGGATGCCAACCGGGAAGATCAGCTCATCCAGACCGTCCGGGGAGTCGGGTATCGGTTGGGAACGGCCAAAGCCGTCCACTAACGCTTTTTTTTGAAACGAGTCATGCGGTCTTTTCAACTCCATCTCGCCATCGTGGCGGTGCTCGTTTTTGGCGGCATCCTGGCGGGGATCGGCATGGCTTGGCACTGGTTGCTCTATCAGCAGTTCATGAGATCGGTGGACGCCCGGCTCTCCGTCCCCGTCGAACGAGCCTATGGTCAGTCGGGAGGGAGAGATCGGCTTCCGGATTGGACCCGGTTGGAGCGGGAGTGGAGCCAGAGTTGGGGGGATCCCACCCGGGGAACTGATCGCAAGGTGCTCATCGGGGCGAGCCGGAGTGGAGAGCGCGAATACCAATCCCTGGAGGAGCCTTGGCTCGACAATGTGGACCTGACTCAATACCAGGCGCTCGAAGCGGAGTTTGAGGATCGGCCCCGGCCGGAGCCACCTGATTTCCCGCCACCCGCAGAGGGGGGATTTCGTCCGCCACCGAGGCGAGACCGGCCGCCTCCTCCTGCGCCTGCCCGTTTCTTCACCTTACGCGACGATCAAGGGGCAAAGTGGCGATTCGTGGCCTTTGGCGGACCCACTTACACCGTCTACTCAGGCGTGGACCTGGCGGTGTTTCATCCGGAATTGGCGCCAGCGCGCCACATGTTCCTGGTCTTGTTGGCGGTGGCTTTGGGAATGACGGGACTGGGAGCCTGGCTGGTCGCCAAGAGCGCCCTGCGCCCTCTTCATCGCATCAGTGACACCGCTTCCCAGATTACCGCATCAGGCCTGGATCGGCGGATCGATCAAACGGACCGGGATTTCCGCGAGTTCAGCCAACTGGCGGGAGTGCTCAACGACATGATGGCGAGATTGGAGCGCAGCTTTCATCAGGCCAACCGCTTCACGGCAGATGCCTCTCACGAACTGAAAACGCCGATCACCATTCTCCAAGCCGAGATCTCGACAGCTCTCAAGACCTGCGATCCAGAGTCTGAGCAGGAGACATCGTTGCTTCAAATGGCGCATGAAGTGCAAAGGCTGAAGCAGATCACCCAGAGCCTGCTGCTTCTTTCCAGGGCGGACGCAGGCCAACTCAGGATCGAGAGTCAGTTGGTCGATCTCAGCGAGGTGCTTTCCGGAATTGCGGAAGATACCGAACTGCTCTGTGAGGAGGCCGGGCTGCAATTCGTGCAGGAGATTGAGAGGGGCGTTTCCGTTCAGGGCGAACAAACCCTCCTGGCGCAGGCAATGCAGAATCTCCTTCAGAATGCGGTGAAGTACAATCGCAAGGGGGGAGAGGTGCGCTGCCGCCTGATGCGCGAGGGAGAGACGGCCGTGGTGGAGGTCAGGAATACTGGCCAGGCCATTCCAGAGGAGGAACAGCGGAAGATCTTCGACCGGTTTTACCGGATGGACCCTGCGCGCAGCCGGAATGCGGATGGGTTTGGGCTGGGGTTGAACCTCGCCATGGAGATCGTCAAGATACATGGCGGCAGTGTGTGCCTGGTCGAAAGCCGTGAAGATCTGAACCGGTTTCGCGTGGAGTTGCCACTGGCCTCTGGCTAGAATAAGCCGCGATCAACCGACAGATGCCCAGGCTTCAGCCCGTGGTAACGGCATGACCCCCAAACCGGCAATGGTGCTCGGCTTCATCCTGGCCGCACTCCTTTCGGCCTCGTTCGCGGAAGATCTGGCGACTCAATTGCTGGACCTGCAGCCTGAGGTGGCGGAACGGCTCCAGGCTGCCGAGCACAAAGGCTTGATCGAGATCGCCCCCGTGCACCTTCCCGTGGATGCTCCGGGAGACTGCAATCACTACGGCTGGCCGATTGCGGTGATGACGGGAGATACCATTGTGGTCATGCATCGCCGGATTCCCGGGCACAATCGAAAGGGGGCGGGTGATCCGGATGAAACGATGTCCTACGGCATGGTGCTGCGCAGTCAGGATGGCGGCCAGACCTGGTCGGAGCCCTATGACTTGCGTGAATGCATGACCGAGGAAGACCGGTTGCGGGGCGGTCTGGTGCCGCTCTCTCATCGCCCCAAGTTTGATCCCGGGAACACCTCGCCACTCGGCTACAATGTGCACCTGCATTCCATCGGGGTGGACCGATCCGGGGCCGTGATCGCAATCAACAACCACGGCGTCTTCCGGTCGGAAGATGCCGGCGCGACCTGGAAGCATTTCTCAAAAGCACTGCGTGAGGACACCTTTCCTCATCCGATCATCAACGTGGGCCCCAGAGTGCTTGATGATCCCGAGCAGGGGCTCTACGCGTTTGGCAACTGGTTCGGTGGCAGCATTGGCGAATCCAGTCAAAAGCTGGTGATCATCAACTCAAAGGATGGGGGCGCCAGTTGGACCGTGGAAGAGCATGAAGTCGGGCTGCCTCAGTACGAGCCTGCGGCGATTTATCAGGATGGCCAATACTTGTTGGTAACCCGGGATCAGACCTACGTGCGTGCGCCTCAAGGAGGCAAGCCGGATCACAAGCAAATCCGCTGGAGACCGGGAGAGACGCCGGAAGTGATCGAGACGAATCTGCGAGATCCGCGCCTCATCGATACCGTGGATCTCAGTCTGAATCCGGTAACTCGCCGTTTCGAAATCGTGCGTTCAGAGCGCTACCACATGGAGCTCTGGCTTTGGAGCATGGCACCTGAAGATTGGGCAACCGGGAAGTGGAAGCGGGAGTGTCGCCTGCTGGCGAGCGGGCGCGGCAAGTTCTATTCCGGTGCGGATGGATATCATCCGGCCGGAGCTGTTATCGATCAGAAACGCGGCTTGCAGCATATCTTCATCTACTCCGGTCATCCAAATGGACCGGCCGGTGTCTATCGAGTATCTCGTACGCTGAATACCCCAGAATTGGCAACTGCCTTGAACGACCAACCCTGACCTTTTATGAATCGTCGACACTTCTTCACCACGACTGCCTCCGCCCTGGTTCCCACGGTATTGGGCACAGCGACGGCAAGAGCCGAAGCCCAGCCGGCCTTCATCCTGGACTACGCGCCGCACTTCAATATGTTCAGGCACTCGGCGGGTGACGATTTGCTGGATCAACTCCGCTTTGCCTACGACCAAGGGTTTCGCAGTTGGGAAGACAACGGCATGATGGCTCGACCAGTGGAGGAGCAAGAGGCCATCGGCAAGCTCATGGAGAAGCTGGGGATGCGGATGGGGGTGGTTTCCGCGAAGACTGGTATTGGCGAGCTCAACTTTGCTTCCAAAAACGAAAAGGCGCGGCAGACCGTGCTGGATCAGATCACCATGGCGGTGGAAACGGCCAAGCGAGTGAATGCCGGCTACATGACCCTGGTCTCCGGCCAGGTGGATCCTCGCTGGCCACGAGAGATCCAGTACGCCAACTGCATCGAACTACTGCGGCGTGCGGTGGAGATCGTGGAACCTCACAATATCACCATGGTGATGGAGCCGCTCAATCGCTTCACCAATCATCCAGGCTCCTTTCTTCAGACGGTCACGGAAGGGTATCTCGTCTGCAAGGCCGTGGATCATCCCAATTGCAAGGTGCTCTATGACATCTATCACCAGCAGATCGCGGGAGGAAACATCATCCCCCTCTTCGACCTGTGCCGGGATCAGATCGGCTACCTTCAAGTTGGGGACAATCCTGGCAGGAAGGAACCCGGAACGGGTGAGATCAATTACGGGAAGGTCTTCGCGCACCTTCATGAAGCGGGCTACGACGGCATCATTGGGATGGAACATGGCAATGCCATGCCGGGCGAGGAAGGGGAGAAAGCGTTGCTTGAAGCCTATCGCAAGGTGGATCCCGCCAAGTAAGGGGCGGCTATTCCGGCCAGCTCAGTTGGATGCCATCCAGGATGAGTTCGTTGCCCTCCATGAGCATGGTCTGGGTGCGCATCTCTTGGTCCGGTTGTCCCCAGCGGATGTAGTAGGTGACTTGAAGGGTAACCGGGTGAACCTCCTGCTCGTCATCCTGTGCGCCGTCGCGGACGCAGGTCACCCGGTAGGTACCAGGGAATCCCCGTCGGATCTGATATTCATCGACCCGAGGCGACCAGTCCCTCCAGCCATTGTTGGATCCCCGCCCAAAGACGTTCAGCGGGATCTTCGAGGGTTCCTCGACCTGGAGATGGAGGTCGGCGCCCATGCTGTTGAGCACAATTCTGACATCCGAAGGCATGGCATTGACCTCGAATCCCTTGACCTTGTTGGCCCGGTTACGGATCAATTGATCGTCACTACTGCGAGAAAAGTACTCTGTGAGGGCGACCGTAGCGATGGCGGTAGAAGTCTCGGCGGCCAGCTCGGTTTCCAGGGCTTCCCGGAATCGGTCCCGATCCTTTAGAAGGTTGGCCGCATCGAACTGGGCAAGCGCACGCGTTACTCTGTCAGGGGCAGAGTCCGCGAGTGCATCCAGCACCTCGATGGCACGCTCGGTCGCGCCGAGTTCATAGAGCCAGCAGGCAAAGGCCCGGGTGGCCTCAATAGGATTAGCCTCAAAGATGAAGAGGTTGGATAGAGCTCGTTCACCCATCGCGGGATCTCCCTGCTCGAAGAAGGTTCGTGCGATCTCGATCCAGGTGGAGGCGGAGACATCGCCAGCTCCTTTCCGGTTCGCCAGCAACTCCTCGTAGAACTTCGTGCGGTCCCCAGCCATGTACCACTGGTCCATGATCTCGAGATTCAGTCCCATAGCCAGGGGCAGCCCGTGAGATACAAAGGTCATGCGAAAGTCTGGTGCCTCACTGGATTGGAAAGGTGACTCGCCCGTCCCTCCATTCAAGGCCGGTGCGGGATGGGCGCCGGGTTCTTCAAACACCGCAGGCATGTTGGGCGCGACTTTATTGAGATGGGGCCTATCGTCCAGACCGGCAAACGGGTCGTCGGCCGCCCAATCCCGTCTTCCGACGCCTTCTCCCTCAACGACGATCATGTCTCCCCAGCGCAGGAGAATGTCTTCATACTCATTGCTGAGCAGGTTAAACCCCGTACGGCTTGCATCCCGATACAGGTAGACTCTGGCGAGCGAGCCATAAGGGTCAAAAGCCCCTCCTGCACTGTGCACGGCTTGGGAAAGGGTGAGAGGAGCTTCCGCAGAATACACAGCGCGTCGAGGAACGAAACCTCTGACCGAGACGTGAATCGGCTGGCCTGGGTCAGGATTGGCGGCTCTCGCGTTTCGAATTCGGATGGCATTGAGTTCGTCAATGCGTTGAGCGACCTCCTTTTGCCAGGTGGTGAAGTCATCGCTGCTCTCGAGATCGTCTTTGCGATCCATGGTTTGCCGGGAGTCCAGGAGCCAGGTTTCGTAAGGCTCCAGGGCAGGGGCGTTTAGCTTTTCTGGAGGGAAAATCTCCCGGGAAGCCTTCACCCAGATGCTGACCGTATGGGACTGGGTTTCCAATTCCCAATCCAGCCAGGGAAACTCCGTCTCGTACCATTGCTGCTTCTCTCCCCAGCGCTTAAGAGCCTTGGCGTAGCCAGAGTTCTCCTGCTGACCCAGGGCCGTGTGATATCGAATCAATAAGTCCGGTTCTGGAGGAGGGATGCCGTATCGCAGGTGATCCGAAAATTCCTCCAGTACGATGAGCGACGTATAGTCGCTGACGAGGCGCTCCGCGATTGCGAATTCCTTGATCTGCGTAGTGTCTCCCAGGTCTTCCAAAGCATTGGCGTGCAGCTGAGCCCATAGCCGCCTTTGGAAGGACCAATTCGAGCCTGTCTTCTTCGAAGACGTCCATTCAATCGGGATTTCGGTTTTGCCACGAGTGACCCTTAGTTCACCAGAATAGTTGGGGGGAAGTTTGGCCGAAATCACGTAGTAAGGGCCAGCGGTTGTGAGATCCCATTGTACGCCTTTGAGGTCGCCGGTGAGCTTGACGGCGGAGGAGGTCGTGAGCCACGTCCAGCTGTCTGGAGAGGACAGATTGATATGCGCAGTCGCCGGACCGATCAGCGAAGAGTCAATCTTGGCGGGACCTGAGGTAACGAGAAAATAGGGATCGCCAATATTCGGATTCAATTGCCAGATGGGGGAGCTGAGCGGGCCCTTGGTGAAGAGAAGCGTCGTGGCGTCAGGGGCCGGCGGGATAAGGGAGAAGTTGGCAATGCCATCGTAGGTGATCGACTTGAGAAGGGCCTCCAGGTCAGCGGCGCGATCCGCATTCTTCAGGTCGAATTTCACCGGCGGCAGCAATTGATTCCGGAGGATCTGAACCTCCACACTCACTTCTCCCAGCCAATGCCAGTAGCGCTTCAAGAGGGCGAACTCTGCCTCGTGATCCCGCCAGGATCCAGCGGCGGAGGCGTCCCAGATGACCCGGACTTTCTGGGGCTTGCTCCGGGCGATGGGCTCGATGGTCTGGTTGACCTGGAGAGCAAAGTAGGTGGACCCATCGCTCGAGCGTTCGCTCTCCAGGATGGCTTGGTCAGGAGAGGGGGGCTGAGATTTGGCTTCCAGCTTTCCCTCCAGCTTGATGTGGCGACCTCGCCACTCCCAGGCTCCTTGCTCATCCTGATCAGGACCACCAAGATCCGGCAGATCCAAAGTCGGCTGCTCCAATGCTCCTTCCACCCGGCAGGAGAAATCGATGATTGAATCCCCATCGTACTGCAACGGTAGTTCAAAGTCGAGCGACTGGGGAGCGGGCCCGTTCACCGGCGCCAGGTTCTGAATGTAGCCAATCCGCACTCGCTTTGGTTGATTGGGTTGAATGGGGAAGATACGGGTACGGTAGATGTTGCCTTCCTCTTTCTCGACGATGCCCGGGTCGACACGCCGGCGTTTGATGGACTCGTAGGCGAACCGGGCCTGTTCCTGATCGACGGAGACCGCCGGGCGCATACCGCCGTTGACCTCCAACGCATAGGTCGAGACCGTGGCGCCTTCCGGCAGAGAGAGGACGAACTCTCCTTCCTGCTGGCGACGAGACTTATTGAAGAACTCCAGTTCCCAAATGGTTTCGACGAACAAGCCGTTCAATCGCACGTCCAGATGGAGCTGTGTGAGTTCGAGTGGCTTGGCCTGTCCTTTCTCTCGTACGAAAAGAACTGGAACTTCAACGGCTGCCGGAAGAGTGGCGCTGCTCAGGATCAGGAGAGTGGCAGCGAAGAGGGTCCGTGCCGTTTTCATGATGGATCGAAAGGGTAGGGATTAGTTCACCGGCAGCCCCACCGAGAGCAAGTCCGCCTTGACGAAGATCATGACCTTCTTCTCCAGGTCAGGCTTCCCGTCTGGACCTGGAGGGGACTGCACCCCGACAAAACAGTATTCGCCGGCAAACATGGTGACCGCTGTGGTAAGTCTCATGGAGTAGAAAGTCGGCATCTTGAGTTCCACCTTGCCGTGTTCACTCTCATACTTCCCCCAGGACTCATCCCCCACATGGTAGACAATCTCAGGGGACATATTCAGGTCAATGGTGAGCCCGTCAGGGCCGATCTGGGGATCGACTTCCACGGTCGTCCCCACATTGCGAGTCTCAAACGCTACCGGATTCGGCAAGAGCAGAAGCGGTTCTTCATCTGAATCCTTCGAGGTATTGGCGGCTCTCTTTTCCTCCGCGTCTTCGCGGGGTTCTGTCGGAGCTGCATCCTTGTCAGAATCGTTGGGCTTGGAAGGCAGCTTGAGAGAGGCCCCATCATATTCCGTGGCATAGATGAGTTCCCGGATGGATTCCACCTTGGCGCGCATGCCGCTCTTGGCCATCAGAAAGGAGGCGTCAATGATGCGCGCCTTCTGTTCCTTGATCAACTCTTCGACCTTGGCCCGCAAAGGACCATCATTGGAAGACTGGTGGATCTTCGGCGTGGCGGGATCTGGCTCTGCCATGAGCTTGGCGAATTCTCCCTGCGACATCTCGATCCATTCGAAGCGGATCCTCAGTTCCTTGTCGAAATCTTCGATGGGGATGTTCCGACCCAAAGGGTTGAACTCGTCCTGTGCCTTGACGGGAGCGAGGCCGGCTCCAATGGCGGCCAGCAAGAAAAGGTAGAAGAATGGAGGGTGGGGGCTTCCCTGACGCATTCCAGGAGCATGGAAAAATTCGCTCCATAAGACAAGCCAATAGGCTGGCGCCTAACTATCTGCCGACTCCTTGGAAGAGGCTGGTTTCCCGAACAGATCGCCGACCTTGGGGACGTGCAGCGACGCATTCTTGAGAACGCCCTGCCCTGTCTCAAACCGGGAGGCCGTTTGCTCTACTCCACCTGTTCCCTTGAGCCAGCAGAGAACGAAGAGCAGGTTGAGGCATTCCAGTCCGCCCACCCGGAAATCGAACTACTCGATTCCCGGCAGTCTCTGCCCTTCCGGGACGGATTCGATGGTTCCTAC
>JBHIXE010000019.1:25964-26309 GCA_041984905.1 Verrucomicrobiales bacterium
ATCGTGACTCCCACGGCGAGGACGAACTGCTTCAGGGCGACCGCGATCCCAATGCTCGCTGAGAACAGGATGGAAGCAGCGGTCGTAAGATAGCGGATTCGGTCACCTGACTGAGACTTCAAGATGGTACCGGCCCCGATGAAACTGATACCCACAATGATGGCTTCAAAGACGCGTAGAGGATCGGTCCGGAGGTGGTCCGCGACTGAGGACTGGTCATACTGCAGGACGAGCGTGCGGGCCAGAACGACCAGGAGGGCAGAGGCGCCGCCAATGATCATGTGAGTGCGGAATCCGGCGGGCTTGTTGGCGGCCTCCCATTCCAGGCCCAGAAATCCAGCCAGG
>JBHIXE010000020.1:0-7312 GCA_041984905.1 Verrucomicrobiales bacterium
CCGGTTGCGTTAAGTGGAGCCTTGGCGATTTCAGGCTCGCTGCGGGCCATGCAGGAGTTCGCTGATCTTGCCTCCGAACAGGGCTCCCACACAGGGAGCGAGCACGTAGACCAGCCACCATCCCGGTCCGTTCGTAGTGAAGGGAATGCTCTTCCAGCCTGCCAGCGTTGAGAAAAGGCGTGGAGCCAGGTCACGGGCTGGATTGAACCCCGCCATGGTCAAGGGCGCCAGCAGACTGATCAGCACCGTCAGGGTCACCCCGACCGTCAGTGCGATCAGGTAATCAGGGGGGCGAAGCCGATTGGATTCCGCGGTCAATCCAAAGATGGCCAGCGCCAGCAATCCGGTGCCGAGAAACTCCACGAAAAACGCCGGCCAAAGGGTGACGAGTTCCCGGTCGTCCTCCGTCAGAGATTGACCGCCCGGATTGGGGAAGAACTCGCCAAAAACCATGGCACTGGCCTCGCTTCCCGGAGCGCCCCGGGAGATCCCATTGGTCGTCTCGAAGGCAGAAATGGGCGCTGCATACATCCCGTAAAGGACCGCCGCCGCCAGGAATGCCCCCAGAAACTGGAAGCCCACGTAACCGAGAGCCCTGCGCCCAGGAAAACGCCGCCAGGCCACAAATGCCAGGGTGATCGCCGGGTTGAGATGCGCCCCGCTATGGCTTGCGGTGAGATAGATCGCCAGGCTCAGTCCCAATCCCCAGATGGCGGCCACCTGAAACAGCCCCTGATAGGCGCCCATGACCACGGCATTGATGACCGAACCGCATCCAAACAGGACCAGCAGGAAGGTGCCGAGGAGTTCTGCCAGATAGGGTTTCCAGTTCATGAACGTAGAGAATCTCCCCTAGCAGCAGGACGACTCCGATTTGTCGGGAACGGCCGCGTCGCAACAGGCGGCGGAAATATCCGTCTTTCGCAGGCGTTCCAGATCCTTCACAAACACGTCATCCGTGAATGCCAGGTCCTGCAGGCACTTGAGGTTTTGTTCCAGGAGCGGATTGTCCCTCTCCGCCAATTGATAGATCGTCCAGTTCATGCGCCGGAATGACTCGATCAAGCCGTGGCGCTTCATGTAGGCCAATTGCTTGGACATCTTGGACTGGGGTTCTCCCAGGATATCCTGAAAGTGGCAAACGCAGAGCGGAGACTCCTGAAGCAGGTTCAGAATGCGTAGCCGGGTCAAATCACAGAGACACTTGTAGACGGAAATGTAGTCTTTCACGGGTGGGGAGATGGGGAGGCTAAGGCTTCTTATGCTGTAACGACGGGAACAGGTCCCGCCCCATGCGCGCCTCCTTCAAAGGGACGCGCCGGTAACTTAGAACTCACCAGAGTGGATACAATGGCGAATCCAAGCGAAGCCCAGAGGCATCCCGTCAGTCCATAGTATTGGAACATGATGCCCGATAAGACCGTACCCAAGAGACGCCCTCCGGCATTGGCCATGTAATAAAAGCCCACATTCATGGCCACCTGATCCCGATCGGAATAGGCCACGATGAGGTACGAGTGCACCGAAGAATTCAGGGCGAAAATCAACCCAAAGAGGGCTAAGCCGACGATGATGGCGATCTGCGGTGAAACTCCCCACCCCTGCTGCATCACCAACGCCAGGGCTCCCATGGTGATTCCCAACAGGAGAGCCAGGATCATGGCCGTTCTGCCGGTGGGAATCCCTGCTTTGCGAATGAGTCCGGGCGTAGAGGCCTGCACGAAGCCATAGCCAATCACCCACAAGGCCATGAATCCACCCACCTGGTAGAAGGACCAGTGGAGCGTTTCATAAAGAAAGACCGGAACCGCCACGACAAACCAGATATCGCGCGCCCCAAACAGGAACAGCCGTGCCCCAGAGAGCCAGTTGATCTCCTTGGACTTGGAGAACATGGCCGAGAACTTGGGCTTGTTCCTGGCGCGTCCAAGATCGCCCCGAATCCAGATCAGGCTCACAACAAAGAAGAGCACCAGCATCCCCGCCATCCCATAGAGGGAGTTGTTGAAGCCCACCAACTGCAGCAGCAGGGCTCCTACGAAGAAGCCGACACCCTTAAGCGCGTTCTTGGAACCGGTAAGCAAGGCCACCCACTTGAAGAGTTGCCCCTGCTGATTCTCCGGAACGAGCAGTTTTACCGCGCTCTTGGAACTCATCTTGGTCAGGTCCTTGGCAATCCCGCTCAAGGCCTGAAGAGCCATGACGTATCCCACCAATAGTGCGACCGGCCATCCCGAGTCCTTCAGGGTCAATGCCGAGAGTGCCAGGATCTGGGTCGCGAGCCCCGCAAAGAGCGTCACCTTGAGCCCGAATCGGGCACCAATCCACCCTCCCACCAGGTTGGTGATAACTCCGAAGATCTCATAGAAGAGAAAGAGGAGCGCGATCTGGATGGGCGTGAAAGCCAGTTCCGTGTGGAAATAGAGCAGCACCAGCATCCGCAAGGCACCGTCGGTGATGGTGAATGCCCAATAGGCGGAGGTCACCAGCATGTAGTTGCGCAACTGGTTCATGGCATGCGACTCGCAACTTTCCGGACCAGCTCCGCGAGCCGGTTGGAGTAGCCGAACTCGTTGTCATACCAGGCGTAGATCTTCACCTGGGTGCCGTCGACGACCATGGTCGAGAGGCCGTCGATGATGGATGAGCGCGGGTCTCCCACGAAGTCGATTCCGACGAGGGGGCGATCCTCAAAACCCAGAATCCCCTTCAGCGCTCCTTGAGAAGCAGCGCGCAGAGCCGCGTTGACCTCTTCAGCCGTAGTCGGTCGCTCCACCTCAAACACGCAGTCCGTCAGGGAGCCAGTCAAGAGCGGCACGCGAACGGCATGACCATTCAGCTTCCCCTTCAGTTCCGGATAGATCTGGGTGATGGCGGTGGCCGATCCGGTGGTCGTCGGGATCAGGGAGAGCAGTCCTGAGCGGGCTCGGCGCAAATCCTTATGAGGTTTGTCCACAATGACCTGGGTGTTGGTCGCGTCATGAATCGTGGTGATGCTGCCATGCTTGATTCCGAAACTCTCCAGCATCACTTTCACCACCGGCGCCAGGCAGTTGGTGGTGCAGGAAGCCGCGGTGAGAAGGTGATGTTGGCTGGGATCGTAGAGGTGATCATTCACGCCCATCACCACATTGAGCGCCTGCTCTTTCACCGGCGCGGCGACGACGACTTTGCGAACTCCGTTGTCAAGGTAGACCTGAAGGTCTGCGGGATCGCGAAATTTCCCGGAAGCCTCGATCATGATATCGACCGGCGACGCCTTCCACGGGGTTTCCCTCAACTGGGATGACTGGTAAAAGGAAACCGGTTTCCCATCGATGATCAGGTAATCTTCCTTGGCACGGACTTCGTGATTCCAACGCCGCTGCACGGAGTCGAACTCCAGGAGGTGCGCGGCCGCCTCCACTCCGCCGGGGTCGTTGATGTAAACGATCTCAAACTCGGGCCAATCCCAGGCCACACGGGTGGCGAGACGCCCTATTCTTCCAAATCCATTGATGCCAACACGTACAACCATATTCCAATAAGTGAATATTCCAGCCCGACACCTCTAATGCGCCGGAGCGAATATGCAACTTTTGGAATATACAGCTCGCGATTTCCAATCGCGTCGGGTGACAATCCTGTCACTGCCACCACCGGTTCGGTCTCTTATCGGGCGTTGGCCTCTTCCTCCCGATTGACCAGATAATGGATTCTTTCCAGGGGGATGATCATGATGGGAAACAGTTGGGGATTCTTCTCCACTCCGGTGGGTTGAATACGAAAGAACTCAACGCTGGACTGTGTAATCCGGTAGCCTCCCACATTGAGGACCTGACGCTGAGGCCCTTCCGCCATGTAGACAACAAAGTTGGTGGGGTGCTCCAGGAGTACGATGTCGTCTGGAATATCAGCCAAGAGAGAGCCAGATAGCCCCAGAAGGCAAAGAGTAAAGAGCAGCAGATTCCTCATGATCCCAGCAATGCCAGAATCCTGCTCGAATGACAATGCTGCCCTTCCCCTCCCGATTCTATTTCAGAGGCTTTAGATCCACCCAGCGGCGCTGTTCCCAGGACTCAATCCCAGCTTCCGCCAGTTGCACTCCCTTGGCTCCTTCCATGAGACCGAAGGGGAATGGCTCATCCAGAACCACATGCCGGATGAAGAGTTCCCACTGGATCTTGAAAGCGTTGTCAAAATTTGTCGCGTCCGGCACTTCCTGCCAGCCATCATAGAAGTCGATGGGTTGGGGAATGTCCGGATTCCAGATGGGTTTCGGCGTGGCGCCAAGAGGCTGCACCCAGCACTTGCGCAGGCCGACAATTGCCGAACCATGCGTGCCGTCTACTTGCATGACGAAGAGGTCGTCCCGGCGAACCCGCACATCCCAGGAACTGTTGAACTGACAGACCACGCCGTCTTCCAGTTCAAAGGTCGCATAGCAGGCGTCATCCGCGGTGCATTTGTAGGGCTTTCCACTCTCGTCGATCCGTTCCGGAATGTGGGTCGCGCCATGACAGGAGACGCTCTTCACCGGCCCAAAGGTGTGGTCCAGCACATAGCGCCAGTGGCAGAGCATATCGATGATAATCCCGCCGCCATCTTCCTTGCGATAATTCCAGCTGGGGCGCTGAGCCGGCTGATCGCCATCGTGTCCCGTGAACACCCAGTAACCGAACTCGCCTCGCACGGAGAGAATGCGCCCGAAGAATCCCTGATTGATCAGGGTCTTGAGCTTGCGAATTCCAGGTAGCCAAAGCTTGTCCTGCACCACCCCGTTCTTGACGCCGGCATCCTGACAGAGCTTGGCCAACCGCACCGCTTCCTCCGTGCTGACTGCAGTAGGTTTCTCGCAGTAAATCGCTTTCCCCGCCGCGGCGGCCATCTCCACAAATCTTGCCCGATGGAGAGTGGAACTGGCGTCAAAGAAGATCCGGTTGTGATCATCCTTCAGAGCGGACTCCAGATCCGTGGTCCAGCGCTCCACTCCATGCTTCTCCGCCAGGGCCTGGAGCTTGTGCTCGCTACGACCGGTGAGAATCGGATCGACGGTGATCACTTCGTCCGGGGAAATCCGGATCCCGCCCTGGTCCCGAATCGCCAGGATGGAACGGATCAGGTGCTGGTTGGTTCCCATGCGCCCGGTGACGCCGTTGAGGATGATGCCGATGTGGTGGGTTTGCATGACCGCATCTTGGCGCGAGTTAGGCGACCTGTCTTCGTGATTCCGGCAAAGTTGTTTTGCAATTCGGGCGATCTTCCTTCTCAATTGAGCAACAGGATGATCGCCAAGACCCAACTTGCCCTCCGCGAGCAGATCCCTTCCTGGGGTGTCACCGTCCTGGAGAGCCACCATGCACCCGGCTTCTTCATGGAACCGCGCGAGCACCCTTTTCTCAAGATCATCTATCTTCTCGCCGGCGCTGGGCGAATCCACGTCGGCAGTGAATGCTTTGTCTTTCAACGGGGAGATATTGTGGTGGTTCCCCCTTATACCACCAATCAGATTGAGGACGATCCTCATACTCCAATTGCGCTCTATGCCTGTTGTATTGAGCCACGGATTCTGGGCTTCGATCCATCGCTTCTACAGGAAATCCCCTCCGGAAAACTTCCCCCTTCCAGCCTCCTCTCGGAACAGGCAGAGCGCCTCTTAAGACGGATCCGCTTTCAATTGGCAATTCCGGCAAACACGCAATCCGTCGCCATTGTGGCTTTGGCCCTGGACTTGGTGACCGCCGTGATTCGCTCGGTGCCCCAAGGTTCTGAGCTCACCGAATCCGAAAAACTGGAGCGCTACCTGGCAGAGCTGCAGACCCGGTTCTTCGAAGCAACTACGCTGGAAGATGCCGCACGAGAAGCGGGGATTCCCCGGCGGCGCTTTACGGAACTTTTCAAGCAACGCACGGGAATGAGTTGGCTTCCCTACGTCCGGCGGCTTGGGGTCGAGCACGCCAGACGATTGCTGGCAGAGACGGATCTGGCAATCTCCTCGATCGCGTTTGAGTGTGGATTCAACGATCTCTCGACCTTCTATCGAGCCTTCAAAAAGACCGTCGGCACATCTCCTCTGAAATGGAGAGCGCACTGGGAACAATAAGAACTCGACGACATCCAACCGACCGAACAGGCTGAGATCCGTTCACCTGCCAAAACACCCCCATGCGTTCCCTCCTCCTCTTCCTGCTGGTCTGCCTTGCAACCGCGACTGCGGACACACCTCCCAACTTTGTCGTCATCATGTGCGATGACCTGGGCTGGGGAGATGTCGGGTTTAACGGCAACACCACGATTCGGACTCCGCACCTGGATGAGATGGCGGCCAACAGCCTCAAGCTGAATCGATTCTATGCGGCTGCGCCGGTCTGCTCACCAACTCGGGGCTCCGTCATTACGGGACGACATCCCTTCCGCTACGGCATCTACACCGCAAACACCGGACACATGAGGCCGGAGGAGTTCACGATCTATGAAGGGCTGAAGACCAAGGGCTATCGCACCGGGCACTTCGGCAAGTGGCACATGGGCACCCTCACCACCAAGATCAAAGACGCCAATCGCGGCAAACCTGGGGATACCAAGCATTATTCCGCTCCCTGGCATCACGAAGTGGATACCTGCCTGGTGACCGAATCCAAGGTTCCCACCTACGATCCCATGATCTTCCCCACCAAACGCGGCAGCAAAAGAAATGGCTGGTATCCGGTTAAAGATGGAGACGAATGGGCGACCTACGGTACCCATTATTTTACCGGGGAAGACGAGGTGGTGCCGGTGGATTCGCCCGACCTTGAGGGTGATGATTCCAAGATCGTAGTGGATGCGGCGATTCCCTTCATGGAAGCCGCTGTTGCGGAGTCCAAACCCTTCTTCGCGATCGTCTGGTTTCATGCGCCTCACCTGCCAGTCGTGGCCGGACCGGAGCACACCAGTCTCTACCCCAACACTTCTGAATACGAAGCCAACTACTATGGCTGTATTACCGCCCTGGACGAACAAGTTGGCCGGATTCGCGCCAAGCTCCGCGAGATGGGAGTCGCCGAGAACACCATGATCACCTTCTGCAGCGACAACGGGCCGGTCCTCGACGACGGCTACAAGGACGACGCGATTGAAAAACTGGGCGATCACAAACCGGCCGGTCCCTTTAGCGGCGGCAAATACAGCGTGCTGGAAGGCGGCACTCGCACCCCTCTGATCACGCGCTGGAAAGGGCGGATTCAACCCGGGGTCTCGGATGAAATGGTCTGCACCATCGACTTCCCGGCCAGCTTCGCCGCCATGACGGGGCAGGCCCTGGCAGAGGACGCCTGTCTGGACTCTTTCAATG